>NZ_JBTYIP020000016.1:0-229493 GCF_054877945.1 Singulisphaera rosea
CGCCCCCACGCAAGACTCGCTTCCGGCTGCTGGCCCGGCTCTGCCGGACGGGATTGGTTACCCGCAGGGTTCCGATGAAAGGTTTCACATTCGCAATGATTCCCCTTTCCCGAGCTTCTTGGCGCAAGGTCAGACCTAGTTTCTAGTTTCTTTACGATGCCGCCGCCCAAGGGAGAGTCGAGGCCGTTCAGACCTGGCTGGCGAAGACGGCGTCCTCGACGTCCTTTTCGGGCGGGCGGCTGCAGAGCCAGGCGAAGCGGCCGAGGCAGGCGCCGGTGTCGGAGGGGCCGGAGCCGAGGCGGCATTCGGGGACTTCTTCGGCTTTGAGGACGAGCTGGACGTCGAACTCGAATTCGAGGTCGACGAACAGGCGGGCCATCTGGACGAAGGGGCGGAAGTCGGTGCCGTCGGGGAGCAAGGCGCGGAAGCGTTCGAAGGTGAGGGGGCCGATCTTGAGGCGGATGGTCCCTTGCTCGTCCCAGACTCGGGAGCCGATCACGAGGCTGACGCCCAACTGGTTGTGCTGGCCGGAGGAGCCCATCACGGAGCGGTCGCCGGGCTCGAGCTCGAGCCAGCGGCCGGAGAACTGGTGGACCTCGATCGGCATGCCGAAATAGTCGCGCAGGAGTCCTTCCAGGACAATGGCGGGACGATGGCGCTGGGCGAAGAAGCCGGCGTAGGGGAGGAGGGCGTCGTCGGGGAAGTCGTGCCGGTTTTGGAGGGGCGGGGCACCCATCCCGATCAGTTGGAAGAGGCTGCGGGCGAAGGGTTCGTCGGCGCCTCGGCCGTGGGCGACGAAGACGTGGTGCTTCTCCCAGGCGCGGTAGAAGAGGGAGAGGAGCCGGTGATTGAAGAGGTCGAGGAAGGCCGCAAGCGTGGAGTCGCCTTGCCGCTTGCGCTCGATCAAGAGTTCGGTATAGACCTGGGGGAGGACCCCCGAAGGGCCCATCAGGCCGAAGAAGTTGACGACCATCTCCGGCGGGCTTTGGGGATGGGGAGAGGACTCGAGCTGGTTGATCGCACTGGCGGGGAAATTGAGGGAGAGGAGCGAGCGGAACCGGGCGACTTCGCGGGAGGCGGGCCCTTTGTGGCCGACCAAGGCGCGGTCGGGGCGCAGGCGCTCGAGGAGCCGGACGGCCTGGAAGAAGTCGAACCGATAGGGCTCCTCGGCGAGCTCCTGCTCTAGAGGAGGGTCCGTTCGCCGGCTCGGGGTGGCCATTGCTTGAGGATTCCTTCGCGTTGTCGGGTCCGGGCCACCAGCCGCGTGAATGAGTTGATCGACGCGTAGAGTCCCAGGAACCGCTCCAGGACGCTGGCCATCAAGAAGACCCCACCGCCTACATATTGCGACTCGTCGAACTCGAGTTCAACCTCGACCCCGACGCAGACGGCGCCACCGATCTTGCGGCCGGTCCGCCCGGTCACCCGCCGGCTCGAGACCCCCGTGATCCCGGCGACCTGCTGGCGGGTCGCCGCGACGTCGGCGAAGTCGTAGATCGTGAGGACTTCGCGGAGGGCTTCAAGCCCCTCTTCCTTGTCGGCAAGCGAGAGGTGGTTGAGCGAGAGGTGGGAGATGAGCCGCCATTGGGCGCCGCGCCCCGACGGGGGGCGGAGCGGCCGGGTCGGCTTGACGAGGCAGCGGACGCGGCTCACGGGCCCTTGCCCCTCGAGCTCGAAGTCGCCCTGGTCGCCGCCGAACGGCAGGCGGCCCGGCAGGTCGCGATTCGTGCAGGTCGCGTGGATCGTGATCGTCTCGGTCGCCGGGAGCTTCGGGTCGAACTTCGGGTCGACGAAGGAGATGTCGACCTCGGTCCCCGGGTCGTCCTTCTTTTGGGAGGGCCGGCGCGTGGCGTACCAGTAAGCACCTCGAGGGCTGCCCGGGCGGGCGTGACGCATCGAATAAAAAGGCTCGTATTCGATGGGCTCGTCGAGGTAGCCGCCGACGCTCGTGACCCGGTCGATGGAATAGAGCTCGGTGGCCATCGGCCGATGGACGTCGGGGACGACGCGGTACTGGAACTGGGCCTGATTCAAGGGGATCGGCTCGGCCACGGTCGTGAACAGGTTCACGATCGGGGTGCAGCCGAGGCGGAAGTTCTCGGGCTGGACCGGCATGTCGGTCCTCGGCGACCGATTCAGGAAGAAGAGGACTTCGATGGAATCGCCGAAGTTCTTGCCAGCCAGCGCGTCGAGGCCGACGAGGTCGAAGAAGAGGAACTTCTCGGGGAAGGCGAAATACTCCTGGAGCAGCCGGTATCCGACGAACGAGCGGTTCGGGTAGTCGAACATCCCCTCGTCTCTGGAGAAGCCGACGGGCTCGACGGCTCCAGGCCCCAGCGCGATGGTCTCGCTCCGGCGGTCTCCCGACTGGCCGCGGACGAGGACCTGGCAGACGTTGTTGTGGAGGAACTCGTACAGGCTGTAGGGGAGCGGGCCGCTGCCGTCGAGGTAGAAGCGGAGCCGGTTGATCGCCAGTTGCGAGAAGGTCATCCCTGCCGTGCAGCGGAGCGTGAGCCGGAGCAGGGCGACGGCGCCGGGGGGTTTGTTGGGGAAGACGACGCGGTCGGGGTCGAGCTTGGCCGCCTCGACTTCGACCGGCCAGAGGGTGACGGGGTAGGCGGTCCGGAACCGGCAAGGGGTGCCCCCCACCGGCCGGGTATTCAGGCGGCTCCCGCGTTCGATCGTGAACCCGGAGGCGAGCTTGACCTGCTCGCGGCCGGGCATGAACTGGACGACGGACATCGACGGCAAGGGGCGGAGGAAGTGCGGGTAGAGGAGGCTCAGGAGCGAGTCGGTGATCTCGGGGAACTCGTCGTCGATCTTGTGCCGGATCCGCGCCGTGAGGAACGCGACCCCTTCGAGGAGGCGTTCGACGTGGGGGTCCTCGCATTTGTCGGCGTCGAGGAAGAGCCGGGAGGCGACCTTGGGGTACTTCTGGGCGAACTCGGCCCCGAGCTCTCTCAGGTAGGCGAGCTCGCCGTTGTAGTAGTGCAGGAGCTCGTCGATCATCTCATTCTCCCTCGACCACGAACGCCCTCCGGCTCACCTGGAAGACCGAGTCGAACGTGACCGGCTCCGGGGCGGGCTCGACCTTGAGCATTGCGTCGATCCGGAATCGGAGCGTGCGGTCGTAGTCCCGACTCTCGACCAGGGTGACTCGGACGTGGATCAGCCGGGGGTCGAAGCGGGTGATCGCCGCCTCGACCTGCCTCCTCAGTTTGTCCTGATCGTGCGGGTTGTTCAACATCGAGGAGACGAAGTCGGGCATTCCGAAGGTCAGGAGCGACCGGGCCAGGTGCGGGTACTCGATCGGACGATTGACGACGATCTGCCGGCTGTTGAGCAACCACTCGAGGTCGCGCTTGACCGACGCCTTGATCATGGCCAGGTGCTGCGAGCGGTTGGGCGCGGCCTCCTCGGAGACCTTGGGCTCGCGGTCGATCAGCCGGTCCAGGATCGAGGGGCGCAGGTCGAGGTCGTTTTCCGCTCGGGGCATGGGCTCGTCCCTTGGGGCCGCGATCGAGGGGAGAAATCATCCTTGATTGTATGGATGATTGAAATTGGGGTTCAACTCGTGTTCAACGGACGATGGCCGCGCCGCGAAGTCGTCCCTTTCGTCGCCCGGGAAACCGGCCGGCCCGTGGTGGGGCCGGCGTGGCCAGTCCAGATCTCTCGGCACGGAGTCCGGCCCCACGGACCTTGATCGGGGTTCCGAGGGTGGTGGGGCGTTGGGTCGCGGGGAGAGTTCTGGGAGGTCGGTCTGGTCTGGGCGGGAAGGCACGGACTGTCGCGGGCGGCCATCCCCGGGCCGCCGAGGGCGGCTGGGGCGTCGACTCTCTGGGGCCACCCCCTCCGGGCTCGGGGTCGGGAGGGGAAGACGGTCGGGAGGACCGGGGCCCGGGCTCTTGCGGACCGAGGGTCGGGGTCGTCTCCCGGCCTGGGATCAGACCTTCTTGTTCGCCTTGACGTCCCACCCCGCCTTGACGACGCCGGAGAGGGTACCGTCGGACTTCTGCTCCTTGTACTCGGTCTCGATCTTGGTGAAGTTGAAGCTGATCTGGTCGACCGGGACTTCGTTGCCGCCGTGGCTCCCGCCGGTCTGGTAGCTGGAGATGAGCACGTCGGACATCGTGACCTTCAAGAATTCCTGCTGCTCCTTGCCCGCCTTGCGGCAGACGAAGATGGCCGACTTGATGTGGTCGCCGCCGGCGCACGCCAGGAGCAGCTTGGGGGAGGCCTTGCAGTTCTTCATCACGAAGTGGAAGTCCTGCATGTTGACCTTGCCCGCACCGGCACCGCCGCCGCCCGCGCTCGTCCCGGTCTGCGACGCACCGAAGCTGAACGACTCGATGTCGATCTCGCCCTTGTGCTTGGCGTCCTGCGACTCGCCTTCGATCCCATCAATCTTCAGGAACATGTCGACAGCCATCGGAAACTCTCCTTTGAAAACTTGTTGGTTTGTTACTGCGGTCTCTTCTGACTCACCCTCATTACGCGGCTTTCGGCGGGAAGTGACGGTCGTTTTCTCGAGCCGATCGTTTCCCGAAGAGGCCGCCCCTGAGGGGCGTTTGGGCCGTGGCGGCACCCGGGGAGTGGTGTCGTCGGCCGGCCTGGTCGGGTGGCCGGCGACACCTCCCTGAAGGGTGGGACGCCTGGGTTTACGCGGCGACGAGCGGCCATGCGAGGCCGTCGTCGAAAGGGGGGCGGTCAGCCCCCTTGCGCGGGCGGCGGCAGCTCGGCCACCAGGCGCAGGGAGATCGTCAGTTCGTCGAGCTGGAAGTGGGGCTTCAGGAACGCCACCGCCTTGTAGCAGCCCGGCTTGCCCGGCACGTCCACGACCTCGATCCGGGCGTCACGCAGCGGGAACTGCGCCTTGGTGTCGGCGGACGCCGTGTCGTCGGGCGTCACGTAGTTCACGATCCAGGTGTTGAGGAACCGCTCGCAGTCGGCCCGGCTCGAGAAGCTGCCGATCTTGTCCCGCATCATCGACTTGAGGTAGTGGGCGAACCTCGATACCGAGAAGATGTACGGGAGCTGGGTCGAGAGCCTCGCGTTGGCGTTCGCCGCGTCGGTGTTGTAGAGCTTGGACTTCTGGGCCGACTGGGCGGCGAAGAAGGCGGCGTAGTCGGTGTTCTTGCAGTGGACCAGGGGGATGAAGCCGAGGTCCGAGAGCTCCTTCTCACGCCGGTCGGTGATGGCGATCTCGGTCGGACACTTCAATGCCACATCACCGGCGTCCGTCTTGAACGTGTGGGAGGGCAGGCCTGTGACGAGGCCACCCCCCTCGACGCCACGAATTGCGGCGCACCAGTGATGCCGGGCGAACGCTTCGGTCAACCGGGTGGCGAAGGCGTAAGCGGCGTTGCCCCAGAGATACTTCGAGTGGTCGGTGCCGTCGACCTCTTCCTCGAAGTTGAACGCCTCCACCGGCGTGGTGTCGCGGCCGTAGGGGAGCCGCATCAGGATGTGCGGCAGGGCGAGGCCCACGTATCGCGCGTCTTCCGACTCGCGGAACGAACGCCACTTCACGTAGTCATTCGTCTCGAAGGTCTTGCTCAGGTCGCGCGGGCCCGACATCTCGGTGAAGTCGTCCCAGTTGAACAGTTGCGGGCTCGCCGCCGTGAGGAACGGGGCGTGCGACGCGGCGGCCACGTTCGAGATCTTCTCGAGCAGGGCGATGTCCTGAGGGTGGCGCGTGAACTCGTAGTCGCCGACCAGGGCGCCGAACGGCGAGCCGCCGAACGTGCCGAACTCTTCTTCATACACCTTCTTGAACAAGGCGCTCTGGTCGAACTCCGGCGCCCGCTCCATGTCTTTGAGCAGGTCCTTCTTCGACGTGTTCATCACCTTGAGCTTGAGCGATGTGCTGGTCTCCGACTGATGCACCAGGTAGTGCAGGCCGCGCCAGGACGCCTCGAGCTTCTGGAAATCCTCGTGGTGGAGGATGGCGTTGAGCTGCTTGGAGATCAACTTGTCGATGTCGGCGATCCGGGCGTTGACCATGGCCTGGGTGTCCTTCGACACCTTCATGGTCCCGGCCATGACCTGGTCGACGAACGTGCCGATCAGGTCTTTCGCGAGCGCCCGTTGTTCGTCATCCCGGGCCATGCGCCCTTGGGAGATGATCTGGTCCAGGAGGCTGGTTTCCTGGGTTTCCGCGGACGACGTCGTCTGGCTTTGTTCGGCGGCACCGCTCATCTTAGGCCTCCTCGGGCGTGGTCGTACCCCGTCCCATTTCGTCACTGAGCTTCTTGAGTGAGTCGGTGTTGGTCACCACGTCCAGGAGCAGTTGCTCGAGCTTGTCATTGCCGTCCATCTTGTTGAGGAGGTCGGAGAGTCGGTCCCGGGCCTCCAGCAGCTTGCGGAGCGGATCGATCTGCCGGACGACCTGCTCGGGCTCGAAGTCCCGGATGTGGTTGAATTTGAGCTCGACGTTGACCTTGGAGCCGTCGTCCTGGAGCGTGTTGTCGACCTGGAAGGCCAGGCGGGGCTTGATCGCCGAGAGGACCTTGTTGAAATTGTCGCGGTCGATGTCGACGAACTTGCGGTCCTTGAGCCGGGGCAGGGCCTCTTCGGGCTTGCCCGAGAGGTCGGCCAGGACGCCCAGGACGAACGGCAACTCCTTCATTTGGATCGCGCCGCCGACCTCGACGTCATAAGTCAGATGGACGCGAGGACGGCGGACGCGGTCCAGCTTGTGCTGCGTACTTTCGATCGACGGCATCGGTTCCTTCTCCGAAAAGACGCCTCGTTCGGTTTGGAAAGAGGCTGGACGCCTGGGCCCGAGTCTCGGTGCACGTCCCGGGACTCGCCGTCCCAATGGATATCGCTTTCCCGGACCGAAACGGACATCTCGCCTTTCCCGGTTTTTTCCGAGGGGGCGAGGACGGCCATGACAACGCGCAGGACATGGGGTGAATCGACGTTGGATCGCTCAAGAATGTGGCCACATCCCCGGTGTGTCAATCATTTTTTCGATCATCCGAGGGCCTTTCCGGACGCCGACCGGGTTGCGAGCCGAGGGGGCGTCACTCGTTCTCTCGCAAGAATTTACGGCGCGAGCGACCGGGCTCCCCATCGCCGGGAACGATCGGAGTGCCTTGATGATTGCATTCGTCGCCGGCGGGTCGTCCGGCGCTCAGCCGAAGAGGTCCGCCGCGAAGGACGACGCCTGGTTGATGTCGAGCCGGCATAAACGCGCGAAAACTTGCCGGGCTTTTTCTTCCGAGCCGTTCGCGATCCCCGGGGTTCGGAGGCAGCGATAATAGGCCGCCCAGACTCGGGCGCAGAGGGTCTCCGACTCCCAGGTCTCGAGGTGGAACTCGTCGACCTGCCGCGCGAGGTCCTCGCAGAGCGGCAGCGCCACGTGGTGGCGATTGCCCATGAGGCAGAGCTCGGCGAGCTCGAGCTTGCGGTGGAACCGCTCGCGGCCCGTCGGCGCGGTCGACATCGCCCGGCGGACCAGGTCGATCGCCTCGGGGGTCCGCCCTGCCCGGGCGAGCTCGAGCGCCGAGGCCCAGATGTCGGGCGTCCCGTCCTCCGGAGTGGCGACCGGGACGTAAGCCGGCATCGGAGGGGGAGGGGCGTACCCGTCCGACGATTGGGCCGCCTCGGGGGGGGCGGGGAGGACCTCGTCCTTCAGCCAGGCGCGCGTCTCGGAGCTCGCGGTCGGCGTGCCGTCGGCGAGCTCGCCCTCGAGCAGGTCGGGGTAGTCGGCGAGGAAGGTCCGCAGCAGCCCCTTGCAGGCGTTCGCGGCGGCGGTGCGATCGGGGTAGGTCGAGGCCATCGCCACGAGGGCGTAGCGGTGGAGGTCGAGCCAGGCACGCCCCTCGGTCCGGGAGAGGGCCTGCTCGACCTGTTCGAGGAGCTGGTCCCACTCCCCCTCGGCCATGAGCCGCTTGAGGTTCATCCGGACCGTGCTCGAAGGCGCGTCGCAGAGGGACGTGTCGGCGGGCTGGCCCGGCCCATACACTTCGCCCATGCGCAGGGCACGGACGACGAGGAACGGTACCGGGCTCGACGGGTCGTTCTCGCGGAGGTAGGCGGCGACCTCCTTGACCCGCTCATACGCGTCGGGCACGTCCGCGATCGGGCCCCCCGAGGCGCGGGCCGGGGCGCGTCGGCGAGGGGCCGGCTTCGGCTCCTCGTCCCAGCTCGACGACTCGGACTCATACGTCTCCGATTCCGCCTCCTCGGCGGGCGAAGACTCTTCGTCGGCAGGGTCGGGCTCGGCCGCGCGCTTGGCCGTGAGGATCGGCCCGAGGAGGACCCGGCAGTCTTCGATCGCCTTGCGGATGTGGCTCAGGCCGGGCGACTGCCTGCCGAAGCGCTGATCGAGGCTGTCGTCGAGCGCCTTGAGGCTCTCGGCGCACTCCTTGAGATCCTCGGCGAGCGCTTCGTAGAATCGCCGAGGGGACTGGGAGACGGCCTCGTCGAACTGCCTCGAGGTGATCTTGCCCTCGGAGATGAGGGTCTCCATCAACTCCGGGTTCTTGAGGCCGACGTTGTCCGTCGCGCGGGATTCCTGATAGCGGTAGTACGAGTACTGCTCTTCGCCGAATCCCGAGGTCATCGGGACGCTTCGGATCATCGTCGGGAGGACCCGGTTGAGGAGCTCGTAGGGGGACCCTCGAGATTCGAGGTCGCCGTCGTCGATCTCCGGATAGCAGGTCTCCCAGAAGGCTTCCTGGAGTTCTCGGAGGAGTCGGAATCCGTCGCGGAGGCCGGCGAACTTGTGCCGTTTCCCGAGGCCTTCGGTGATCCAGGCGGCGATCTGGAGGTCCTTGGTCTTGCGCTTCAGGAGCTCCATCCCGAGCTCGATCACGCGCTCCCAGTCGGCCGTCTTCGCCTTGCGCTGCCAATCGCCCTGGGCGGTGTCGTCCTCGGAGCGCCTGGCTTCGCGGAGCTCGTCGTAGGCGGGCTCATAGGCGAGGTTTTCGCCCGAGGGATTGTCGCCGGGGATCGGTGTCAGGGCGTCTTCGACGTCGAGGACGGTCGGGGTGGACATAGGTCAGGCCTGGTCCTCGGGTTGTTCGGGTGACGCGGGGGCGTCTGCGGCGCCTGAGGTGGTGTTGAACTGGACCTCGCCGAGTTCCAGCAGGGTCTTCGCGTCGTCGCCGATCAAGAACAGCTTCTGTCCGAGCCCCTTGGTAATCCCCGAGCCCAGGTCGAGCCACTCGGTCTTGCGCCCGAGCTTGAGGAGGTCATCCTCGCTCTTCGTGGTGCCGGGGTAGAGGTTCGGCAGGTGCACTTCGCCGAGTTGTCCGTCGAATGTCGCGACCTGAGCGGGGATCCAGAGGAGGTCTCGGAGGGTCTTCGGCTGCGAGACCTCGAGGTATTGAATGTGCTCCCAGGGGAGCCAGAAGTAGCTGCCTCGCGCGAAGACTTCCAAGACGGGGGCGAGGATGTCGTCGGCGTCCTGGAACCCCTCGAATTGGGCGTTTGCCGACGTCCCTCGGATCACGTCCGCCTCGGCGGCCGAGCGATCGAGGATCGTTCGGGCCTCATCGAGGCGCCCTTGCCGGACCATCTCCAGGGCCTCGAGGTGCCGGTCCGAGCGTTCGGGGGGAGCGAGGATGAACCGGGGGCGCCGGCCTTCTTCAAAGAGCTGGGCTCGGGCCGTTTCGGCGGCGAGGAGGTCTTTGTAGGACTGGGCCCCGATCTGGGCCTCGGCACCCTCGCTCAACTGGGCGATCGCGTCGAGCTGACGGTGGGCGCGGGTGAGGTCGCCGGCGTAGCAGAGGAGCTCGAACAGGAAGATGCGCCTGGTCAGGTCGCTCGGAGATTTCCGGATCTCCTCCGTCAACGACCCGATCGCTCCGACCAGCTCGCCCTTGTCCAAGAACCCTCGGGCTTTCATGACGTCCCTTTTCTGTCGAGAGGACGGAGGGGCGGCATCGCCACGCGTTTCCAAAAGGATCGCGTGACGACCTCGGCCATGACGACGGTATGTCGCGAGGCGACGACCCATCGCCGATTTTCCATTGTACATGGTGGCCACGGCAGTCATACGAGGCTCATGTTTTATGAGGACACTTGGGTTGCGAGAATCGGAGATTTTCCCGAGGGGGGTCACGAGCCCCCGTCCTTCGGGTAGTTGACTTCATACTCTCGGGGGAGCGACCGTGGCCTGATCGGCTTCGGGGTTCATCGACGGAACCGTCCGGCCTGGAATGGCTTGGGAAAAGGCCGGCCATCCCGTAAAAGGTGCTTTGACGGTGCCCGTGCGGAACGCCTATAGTAAGGAAGGATCTGGGCAGGGGACGCTCGCCCGCGTAACCTATCTGAACACGTCCTGGACGAACCCGGGAAGACTCGAGAGTCGAGGCGCGACCCGATAAGGGTGTCGATCCGACAGCCCTGGAACCGGAGGAGACGGATGGCGCAAGCCTGCCCCCGTTGCCAATCGACGGTCGGCGACGAACTCGTGCGTTGTCCGGAATGCGGAGAGGACCTCGACCCCTGCCGCACGATCCCGCCGGCACAACCGCGCCACCGGAGTCCGTCGAAGTCTCCAAGCCCGTCGCGTAAGTCCTCTCGACCGGAATCTTCGGATCGGCCTTCGGAGTTGGACTCGTACGCACCTGCGCCCCCCATGCCGGCCCGGAAGAAATCGTCGGCCGGGTCGCGCCCGGCGTCGTCCCCGCCTCGGATCACCAGCGGGACCGCCCATCCCCAGGCCCAGGCGTCTCCCACGCCGGCACCGCCCCGACCCTATCAGACGCCGGCGCCGGGTCCGGCTCCCGGGTATCCGGCGCCTCCTCCCGACCCGACCCCGCCGCCCTACGGCCAGCCGAGCGTGGCCCCGGCGGCCTCCGCGCCTTCCGAACCCCCGGGCGGCGTCCGAGGGTGGATGATCAAGATGCTGGGCGGGGCCCCCAAAGCCCCCCAGGGCCCGTCCCACGACCGTCACCCGGCGCCGACGCCCGTGTATTCCCCGATGGACGGGTATCAGGCGCCTCCGCCCCCGCCCCAGTATCGGCCCGAACCTCCCCCACAGTATCGACCCGAGCCGGCTCCCCAGTACCGCGCCGAGCCGCCGGGCTATCCGGGGCACTCCTACCCGCCACCGCCACCGCAACCGTCCCCGCCTTCTCCCGCACCGTCACCGACGACCGACCCGGCGCGGCCACTCTCGCCGTCTCTGTTCGATCGGAACAATGATGACGACGACGGGAAGACCCGTTTCATCGCCGGCGTCAACATCGACAAGTTGAACATCCCGAGGCATGTCAACACGCTCCAGATCCTCGGGAGCAACGGACAGTGGTATGATTGGGGCCCGATCCATGCCAAGGGGATGAACGTCGGCCGCGCCAAGAGTAGCGCCGACTTCCCCGGCCTCAACAGCATGGCCGTCCGGCACATGAAGTTCAGTTACAACCGGGCGAACCTCATGGTCGAGGACATGGGCTCGATCAACGGGGTCTTCGTGCAGGTGACCAGCCCGCTCGAACTCGCCGACGGGATGCGGTTCCGGGTCGGCAGCCAGCGGATCGAGTTCCACCGGCCCGAAGGGTTCGACTCCGTCACTCCCCTCGTCGCCGAGGACGGTGAGGAGTTCTGCGGGGGCGACCTCGTGCCGCTCGCGTTCCTGGACATGATCCGCCCGAACGGCAAGCCGGGCCTCCGCTTCCCGATCACCAAGCCGGGCGTCACGGTCATCGGCCGCGAAGGGTCCGCCGTCGACATCGCCCTGACGGGCGACAACGCCGTCAGCGGGATGCACGCGCAGATCCGGCAGCAAGACGGGAGCTTCTACCTGGAAGACCTCCGGAGCCGGAACGGGACCTTCGTCCAGATTTTCGACCCGTATGTCGTCAAGTCGGGCGACGTCATCCTCGCGGGACGTGTGCTCTTCCGCGTCGTCGATCAGGCCGGCGGCTGAGGCGAGGTGGGGTTTCCCCTCGCGCCGGCTCCGTCGGCGTCTGCGAAGGTTCGCGAGGCCGTTTGCCGACGCGAACGGCCCGGTCCCTCGGCCGATTGTCGGGATCGTCCGCCCCCCCCGGGAACTTCATCCGAAGGCAGGTCATGACAAGCGCGATGGTCCTTCCCGGCCGCAGGAAGTCCCGGCTCGCCGGCCTCTTCGGCATTCGGCGCGTTTCCCGGCCGACGCTCTCCTGGGTCATCCTGACGACGACCACGCTGATCGTCGCGGTGGTCTTATTGGTCTGGGTCCTCCTCTGGCTCAATCGGCCCAGGACCGGCGTCGCGGGCTGGTGGGTCGCCCAGCGAGGGCTCACACTCCCCGTGATCGGATACCAAGGCGAGGACGTTCGGAGGATCGCCCGAGGAGCGTTGGGGGCGGTCCCTGCCGATTCGGGTTACCCGTCGGTCGAGCAACTCCTGCGGAATCGGGTCGCGAGCACCGGCCGCCGACCCGTTGTGGTCTATCTCTCGGCCGCGGGCGTCTCGGATGAACGCGGCGGGTTTCTGCTCCGCCCCGAGCCCGGTCCATTGCCGCCCGATCGGTCGTCGGGGTCGGGGCCGTCGCCGATCAGCGTCGAGACGCTCGTCGGACTCTTCGACGACGACCCCACTCGACCCAAGTTGCTGATCTTGGATGCCGGGCAGGTCGGGAGCGACCGGAACCTGGGGGTTTATTCGAATGGATTCATGCATCAACTGAAGTCATACCTCGAGTCGAAACCCGTGAAGGGGTTCGTCGTGCTCAGCTCGTCCGCCCCCGGCCAGTTGAGCTGGACGAGCGAGGCCGACCGCTGCTCGGTCTTCGGGTATTACGTCGCCCTGGGGATGTCCGGGAAGGCGGCGGGGTGGGATAGCACGACCCGAGGGCTGACGGTCCGGGCGCTGGCCAACTACGTCCGGCAGCACGTGAGGGATTGGGCCTCGGCGAATCGCCAGGCCGAACAGACGCCGGAGTTGCTCGGCGACCCGGACGTCAACTTCGCCTTGCCTCGGATGTCGCCGGCCCGGCCGGCGCCGGCGGCCGGCGATCCGGCCGCCGACAAGGTGCTGGCCCTGTTGAACGACGGGTGGGCCAAGCACGATGCACTCCGGGCCCGTCGGCCGTTTCGCAACACGCCGACGCTCTGGCGACAGTATCAGGAGACGCTCCTCCACGGCGAGCGCCTGATTCGTGCCGGCGACCTGATCGAGGCCGAGGCCACCCTCGGGAACCTGGCCAGCCTCGGCAAGCGGATCGCCGATGGGGCGGCGGGGGTCCCGATGGAGACCTACTGGTCGCTCGCCCTCCTCGAGCGCCATTCGTCGGAGGCCAAGTCCCTTGCTGCGGAAGTGGCGGGTGCCAACGATCGTCTCGATCAAGCCTTGAAGGAGTTGGTCGAGGGGACGCCGGAGGCCGAAGCTCCGGCCGAAGAGGGGGCCAAGAGTCCCGATCCTGCTCCCGCCCCCGACCCGGCGAAGAAGGCCGAAGCTCCGGGGCCGGAAGAGGGAGACACGCCTGGCGCCGAGGGTGCGACGAAGGGTCGCCCGCGTGGGGTCGTCTCGAGCTCGACGAAGACCCCGAAGTCGCCCCGAGCGAAGCCGAAGGGGGGCGAGTCGATGCTCTCGACCTTGATCGTGAAGTCCGACGAGGCCTATCCCCAGTATCTCGAGGCCCAGTTGCTCGTCTGGGCCGACACGTTCACCAAGCGTGGGCCGTTGCGCGACGCGTTCCGAGGGGCCCGAGGGGACCTGCTCGCCGACGCCTTGCGCACCCGACGCGCGGCCGAGCGGGCGGTCGCGGCCGACGAACGCATTTCCCGGTGGGTGGTCCCGCTGGTCGAGGCGGGGGACCTGCTGCGTCGCCGGGCCCAGGACGAGCTCTTCGGCGCCGACCCGGCGCAGTTCGAGGCCCTCGCCAAGCTCCTCGAACAGGCCCGAGAACGCTACCGCCAGGCCCTCGAGGTCGCCGATCAGGGGACCCGGGCAATCGACCTCGTCGAGCAGCTCGAGGCCGAATTGCCCTACTACGGCGAGTGGAAGGCGAGGCGCGATCCCAGGCGAGACTCCGCCCTCGACCCGGCGTTCGTCGAGCTTCTGGCGGCGACGACCTCGCTGGCTCGTCAGATTGCGGCCCAGGTCCAGGTCTCCTCGTCGGGGGCCGATGCGAAGGATGGGGGCGAGGATCCGCTGACGGCCCACCTCGCCTTGGCCAAGAAGTGGGAGACGCAGACGCGTCTGGTCCGGTCCGCCTTCGACCGCTTGCGTGAGGACTTCCAGGGCCATTGCGCCGGGCTCGCGGCTTCGGGGGGTTCGGGGCGTTGGCGTGACCTCGACGCCGCCCTCGACGTCCCCCTGATCGATGTTGAGCTGCGTCGACAACTCCTCCAAGGCGTGCGTTCGTCGACGACGGCCGGGGCCTTGGCAAGCCCCGACCTGTCGGAGCGTCCCCTCGAGAAGTCGAAGCTCTCGGCGCTCGTCGGTTCGGACGTGGGGAGCTTGGGCGGGCGATCCGCCGAAGCCAAGGCCGGCGGTGACGGGGGGGACATGGCCTCGCCCGACCCCGAATTGGGGCGGATCGCGCTTCGGCTCGCGCGACTGGAGTGGGGCCTGCTCGAACTCGGTGGCGCCTCGGACACCGACCTTGCCGGCCTCTCGGACACGTATGACTCGGCCCGAGGCTCGTTGACGGGCCGCCCCGGCGGGTCGAACGAGTCGTTCGACCGACTCTCGGAGCGGTTGCGGGCCCTCAGGGCGGGTCGGGCGAGGGCGATCCAGCAGGACCGTGGCCAGACCTTCGCCGCCCTCGTCGACGCCGATCGGGCGCTTCGGGCGCTCCCCTTGTCCGACGCCCTCGGGCTCTCCGACAAGCCGGCCGAGGCCCTCAACCGCTACCACCGTCACACCTTGTTGGTCTGGCAGGGCAACCGGTTGCTCCAGGACTATGCCCCGACCCATGCTCGTCGCGTCCTCGAAGACGCGCGCCAGTTTGCGGAGACCGAGCCGCTCCGGGAGGCCTTCGACCTGGCCGCGGCGATGGAACGCGCCCGGCTCGAGCTCAAGTCCGACCCGATCGGCTCGCTGACTGTCACCGACTGGACGGAACAGCCGATGGCGGTCGCGTTGAATGCCGCCGGGAGCCTGCCCGAAGGGGAAGCCACGATCCTCGTTGGCTTCGACCCGACGCTCCCGGTCAGCGTCACCGAGAAGGCCTCACGCGCCAACGCCCGCGAGGGGAGTCTCCTGCCGGTCCACGCGGACCGACTGGGTGGCCGGAAGGATTTCCTGGTCGGTCGGACCGAATCCACGCACGAGTCCCTGGCGGTTCGCCTGTCGCCTGTCGCCTTCTACCGCGGCCGGATCTTCCCGGCCGAGCGAGGGGTCGACGTCACGTTGGATCCGGCGAGCGACCCGGTCACGGTGACGATCCGCCAGTCGTACGAAGGGATCAACAAGAATTTCACCGACCAGTTCAAGGAGCATCCCGGCCAGGGCTACCTGCACTTCGGCACCGAGCTCAAGTACAAGCTCATGATGACGACCACGAAGCCGATGAAGGTCGTGGTCCGCTACGGGTTCAAAGAACACCTCGAGTCGTTCAAGACCAAGACCGTGGAAATCGGCCCGAAGAAGGCGGGCGAGATCCACGACATCATCAAGGGGACCGACTTCCCTCTCATCAAGGAAGAGACGCTCGCACTCGCCCCGCTGAACCTGATGGTAACCATCTGGAAGGACCGGGAGAACGGCGAGGTGCAGGGGAGGGCCAAGTATGTTTTCCGGGTGATCCCGCCCAACCAGTACATCGCGACGTTCGCGGAATTCGACCCGGCCTCGCGTTATATCAACATTTGGGTGAGCCACCTGGGCAGCGACCCGGTGACGGGCCCGGTGACGATCATTGCGTCGGTCGGCGGGGGTGAGATCCGGGTCGTTACCCCGCGTTCTCGGATCGCGACCTTCTCGTTCCCCGTGCCGCTGATGGTCAAGTCGGTCACCTGGCGGGTCGGCGTCGAGCACGTGCCGAACGCGTATCGCGAGACCATCGACACGCCGCCTCCCCCGAATCTGGTCCAGCCTCCGGCGGCGGCGCCTGAGCAGTGATGTGAGGTTCGGCACCGTGTGGTCCCGCTCGGGGCATGGGCCGTCACAACCCGGGCTTGCCGCCCGTAAGTCGGCGAAGTCGGGGCCGCAACCGGCGTCGTCGGTGTCATTCGGCCTCGGTCTCAAGGCCCCCTCGGTCCGGTCGGTCGTCGCGAGACGATCAGGTCCTCGGGTCGTCGATTTCCCCGTCCGGCTCGGCGAGAATCGCGCCGGGCGCCGGAGGCCGTTTCGGCTTTCGCGAGGGGGAGGGGCCGGCCCTTCGGATTCGCCTCCCGATCGGTTAGACTCGGGGGGCCGTCCCGGTTGCGAGGAAGGAGCGGGGAACGTCCCATGGCAAGCCGTCCGATCCACTGGCATGAAGGCATGTTCCTGCGGCCGCAGCATTTCCAGGCCGCCGACCGGCATGCGCGGGAGGCCCTGCGGGAATCCGAGGACTGGCTGCACCCTTACAACTGGGGCGTCCGCACGGTCGACTTCGACCGCGAGGCTTTCGGCAACTACTCGGCCGTGCTCCGATCGTGCGAGGCCCGTTTCAAGGACGGGACGAGGCTCTCGATCCCCGCGGACGGCACCGTCGACCCCGTCGAGCTCCGCGGGTCGCTGGCGAGCACCGGGGCCGTGACGGTCTACCTGGCCATCCCCTCGCTCGTCGCGGGCCGGGCGAACGTGGAGGAGACGCCGACTGCCAACGGCCCGAGGTACTGGGTCGACCGCCACGAGGTCGACGACGAGAATACCGGCGGTGCCGACCAGCCGATCCTCGTCAGACGCGTCCGCGCCCGGCTCCTGCTGTCGGACCAGGACCACACGGGTTACGAGGTCCTCCCTTTGGCCCGGGTCGAGCGTTCGGCCCAGCTCGAGGCCCCGCCCCAACTCGATATCGACTACGTCCCGCCGCTGCTCGTCATGGACGGCTGGGCGCCCCTCTGGCAGCTCGTCCAGTCGCTCTATCACCAGGTCGGGGCGAAGGTCGACCAACTTGCGTCCCAGGTCATCGACCGGAGCATCTCGTTCGACAGCCAGATCCCCGGCGACGCGGAGCGACTGCTGAAGCTGACCGTGCTGAATGGCGCGGTGTCGGCGTTCGAGTCGATCGCCTTCATCCGAGGGCTCACGCCGCTCTACCTGTATCACGAGCTCTGCCGGTTCGTCGGCCAGCTCTCGATCTTCATGGAGGCGCGTCGACCCCCGTCCTTGCCGCCTTACGACCATGAGGACCTCGGCGGTTGTTTCTACACGGTGATCAAGTATATTCAACTCGGGCTCGACACGATCGCCCCTTCGGCGTTCGAGAAGCGGTACTTCGAGCGGAACGGCGAGCGCCTCCAGGTGAGCCTCGAGCCGCGCTGGCTGAGCAGCGACCAGATCCTCTTCCTGGGGGTCGAGACCGAGCTGGGGGACGAGGATTGCGAGCAGCTCCTGCGCTCGATGGACATGAAGCTGGGGAGCACGTCGCGGGTCGAGCAGATCTTCAAGCAGGCGCTCCGCGGCCTGAAGCTGGTGCCGATGGCCCGGCCCCCCCGGGCTTTGCCCGCGGGCACCGGGATCGTCTACTACCAGATCGAACGCGATCAGGTCTTCTGGCGAGACGTGGCCGACACGGCGTCGATGGCCATCCGCATGAACCTCTCGCGGGCCTCGTTCAAGAGCGACCGGATCCTGTCGGTCGTTCATCCCAAGAGCAGCAAGACCACGAATCTCCAATTCGCGTTGTTTATCGTTTAATATGACGGATGCCTTCGCCAACCTCGTCAGCCCTGTGTTCCAGCGCGTGATCGATCTCCAGCTCCGGCTGGAGGACGGTGAGAACCCCCCGCTCGGGGTCGAGCGGGAGGCGATCGTGGTCCTTCTCGGCGAGGCCGAGCGGAAGGCCGGCGAGTCGAGCCAGCTCGCGCACGACTTCGAGCTCGCCAAGCACGGCCTGGTCTACTGGATCGACGAGATCCTGATCAACTCGTCGTGGAGCCACGCGACGGAGTGGCGCCAGCAGATCCTCGAGTGGGACATCTATCAGGAACGTCTCCGCTCCGAACGATTCTTCGAGAAGGCGCAGGAGGCGGAGGGGCTGGCGAACACGGACCCGCTCGAGACATTCTACCTCTGCGTCGCCCTGGGTTTCCGGGGGCGCTACATGGAGGCCCAGCCCGAGCTTCGCAGGTGGGCCGAGCGTGTGTACAACCGGATTGCGTCGGGGAGCCGACAGCCCGACAAGTTCTTGCCCGACGAGACGACCGCCCGCACGTCGTTGCACCCGCTGCCCGGGCAGTCGATCCTGTTGGCGGTCAGCATCCTGGTCTCGATCTCGGCGTTGATCACCCTGGCGTGCTTCGTAATGGCCGTGCCGCCTCAATAACGAGGCCGCCCTTCCGGGACCCGACGCGACGTGACTTCTACCATCCTCAGCACGTGGCAGTGGGTGCTCCTATCCCTCGGGACCCTGGTGACGGCGTTCGGGGCCTACCTCCTCCTCCGGTGGTCCTGGCGCTGGTTCCTGATCGCGCTCCTGGCGGTCGCCGCGATCCTCTTCCTCATGGTGTTGCCGGCGCGATTGCCGGCTTCGGGGTTCCTCGACGCGTCGACCCCGACGATCCTCGCGAACCACTTCTGGACCTGGATCCTGCTGCTGATCGTGGGGATGGTCGCCTCGGTGCTCCTCCTCGTCCGGTTCTTCCGCGCGGGGCGGATCCCCGCCAGGACGGAGGTGGCGGCGGTCGACCCGGCCGAAGTCCCCGCCGAGATCCGGGCCGCCTGGGAGGAGATCCATCTGAGCCTGGGGCATGCGCAGATCGACCTGGGCACTCAGAACGTGATCCTGGTCCTGACGCCCCACGAAGAGTGGACCACGGCGCTGGTGCAGTCGGCCGGCCTCCAACTGTTCGCCCAGGCGCCCGCGGCCCCGTCGCCGGTCCATGCGTTCGCGACCGCCGAGGGGGTGATCCTGAGTCTTTCGGGCGCCTCGGGGTTCGGGATGCAGGACCCAGAAGGGGTTCGGCGGCTGGAGTCCGTCTGCCGACTCCTGCTGGACGAGCGGCCCGACTGCCCGATCGTCCGGGGGGTCGTCGTCCTCTTCCCGATCACCTGGGCCGGCTCCCCCGAATCGATCAAGTGGTCCTCGTCCCTCCGCGACGACCTCCGCGTGGTCGAGCGAGTCTTCAAGATCCGCTGCCCGGTCTTCGCCCTCTTCCCCCAGATGGAGACGACCCCGGGCTTCGCCGAGTTCGCCGGCCGGATGTCCCCGGCCCTGAGACAAGGGCGCTGCGGCTTCGCCGTCCCGAGCTCGCAGCCGTTCAGCGGCGACCTGATGCAGCGCGGCTTGATCTGGATCTCGGGCTGGTTCCACGGGTGGACCCTGAGCCTGATGACCGAGGACCTCTTCAATCAGCCCGGGAATAACCGCCTGTTCCTGCTCGACCATGAAGTCCGGCGCTATCGGAAACGGTTGCGCTCCGTCATGGAGGCCGCCTTCTCGACCCACAGCGGCGTCGAGCCGGTCCTCTTCCGTGGATGCTATTTCCTCGCGACCGGCGAGAGCTCTCGCGAGCAGGCGTTCACGGCGGGCCTCCTCCGTGGGCCTCGCGGGCGAATCTTCGCCGACCATTCGTTCACCCAGTGGACCCAGCAGGCCGAGGACGACGACCGGTTCTTCCGCCGGATCGCACTCGCCGTCGGCCTGGTCGGTGGATTTCTGGTCCTCATGGGTTGGGTGGCGATCATCGTCGCATCGACGAGTGCATGGTGGTGGATCGGGCCGTTTGCCCTCGGCCTGGTCTGGATCGTGGCGGCCTTCCGGTTCACCCGCTGGTGAAATTGGGCTCGTGATGCGTCGACTCTAAAAGTTGGGGCTCGATTTACGGTTTCATTCGGATGAGGATAATCCCAACTTCCCCTCCCCCCGGTAGGTGGGTCACTCTTGCCCCGCGTCTTTCGCCTTGGCTTCCGCAGGAAGAGCGGGGCAAGAGTGACCCACCTACCGGGGGGACGTCGGTGCGGTCTTGAGCGTCTGATGACAACGAAAGCAGCCGCGACATACGCCGAATCCAGGCTTGGCGGGGCACTCGGCGTCTATCGAAGGGCGCTGAAGCTCAATTGGGATGTTGGTCGTCCTTACCGTTCCCCACGGCCCGACCGTTGGGTTATCCTCGGGCGGCCTCGGTGATCCATCCACGGATCGCACAAATCTCGGGCGTTCTTTGTGTCACGGGTCGCCCTGGGCTTGCGTTCCCTTAGCAACGCCGGCCGGGGTGGCGCGGCCTAGTCTCGACGGGGAGGGGACGATGGGTCTGGACTCGGGTGCACTGATCAAGACGCTGAATAAGACTTGCCTCAACGCCTTGCAGTCGGCGGCCGGGCTCTGCCTCTCCCGGACCAACTCGTCGGTCGAGATCGAGCACTGGCTGTTGAAGCTCGCGGAGCCGACCGACACCGACTTCGCCAAGATCTTCCGGCACTTCGAGATCAACCCGTCGAATCTCCAGCGAGACCTGACCCGCGCCATCGACGAGCTCAAGACGGGTAATGCGCGAACACCGTCGCTCTCGCTGTCGATCGACCAGCTCATCCGCGAAGCCTGGGTGCTGGCCTCGGTCCAGTACCAGGCCCGTCAGGTCCGCTCGGGCATGCTCCTGCTCGCCCTGCTCAGCGACGAACGCCTCGGCCGACAGGCCCGAGGGTCGTCGTCCGAGCTGGCGAAGGTCGACACCAACGTGCTCTTCGCGAATCTCCTGACGCTCGTCGCGGGCTCGAGCGAGGACCAGGGGACTGCCGCCGATCGGGGCTCGTCCGAGCCCGGGGCCCCGGCCGGGACCCCCTCGAAGGGGGCGACCCCGTCGCTCGACCAGTTCACGGTCAACCTGACCGAACGGGCCCGCGAAGGGAAGATCGACCCCGTCCTCGGTCGAGACGCCGAGGTCCGGCAGATGGTCGATATCTTGATCCGGCGCCGGCAGAACAACCCGATCCTCACGGGCGAGGCCGGCGTCGGCAAGACCGCCGTCGTCGAAGGCTTCGCGCTTCGGATCGCCAATGGCGACGTGCCCACACCCTTGAAGAATGTGGTGCTCCGGACCCTCGACCTCGGGCTCCTCCAGGCCGGGGCGGGGATCAAAGGAGAGTTTGAGAACCGGCTCAAGCAGGTGATCGCCGAGGTCAAGGCGAGCCCCGTCCCGGTCATCCTGTTCATCGACGAGGCCCACACGATGATCGGGGCCGGCGGGCAGGCGGGGCAGGGGGATGCCGCGAACCTGCTCAAGCCGGCCCTGGCCCGAGGCGACCTCCGCACGATCGCGGCGACCACCTGGGCCGAGTACAAGAAGTATTTCGAGAAGGATGCGGCCCTGGCGAGGCGGTTCCAGGTCGTCAAGGTCGAGGAGCCGACCGAAGAACGCGCCATCATCATGATGCGCGGGATCGTCGCCATGCTCGAGAAGCACCACGGCGTCCGGATTTTGGACGAGGCGGTCGAGGCTTCGGTCAAGCTCTCGCACCGGTACATCCCCGGCCGGCAGCTCCCGGACAAGTCGGTAAGCCTCCTCGACACGGCCTGCGCCCGCGTCGCGATCGGCCGGGGCGCGATCCCCCCCGCCGTCGAAGACGGCCGGCGTCGGATCGAGAACCTCAAGGTCGAGATCGCCGTCCTCGACCGCGAGAACATCACGGCCCCCCGGCACGACGAACGGCTCGCCGAGGCCCGAGAGGCCCTGGCGCAGGCCGAAACCCGGCAAGCGGAGATGGAGTCGCGTTGGGAGAAGGAACGCGCCCTGATCGAAGAGGTCCAGGCCCTCGGCGACCGGATCGAGTCCCTCCACGCCGCTTCGGCGACCGCCGGGGGGGCGCCGGCCAGCCCATCACCCGAGATCGCGACGCTTCGCGCCGACCTGGACGCGAAGACGTCCGGGCTCCGGGCCCTCCAGGGGGAATCCCCCTTGATGCAGGTCCGGGTCGATTCGCAGACGATCGCCGAGGTCATCGCCGGCTGGACGGGCATCCCCGTCGGCAAGATGCTCGCCGACGAGATCCGGACCGTCCTCGACCTCAAGGCGAAGCTCGAAGAGCGCGTCATCGGCCAGGCCCACTCGCTCGATGCCATCGCGCAGCGGATCCGCACCTCGAGGGCCAACCTCACCGACCCGAGGCGCCCGATCGGCGTCTTCATGCTCGTCGGCCCCAGCGGCGTCGGCAAGACCGAGACCGCAATGGCCCTCGCCGATACCCTCTACGGCGGCGAGCGTAACCTCGTGGTCATCAACATGTCGGAGTACCAGGAGGCCCACACCGTCTCCGGACTGAAGGGCTCGCCTCCCGGCTATGTCGGCTACGGCGAAGGGGGTGTCTTGACCGAGGCCGTCCGGCGCAAGCCTTACTGCGTGGTCCTGCTCGACGAGGTCGAGAAGGCCCACCCCGACGTCATGGAACTGTTCTTCCAGGTCTTCGACAAGGGGGTCCTGGAGGACGGCGAGGGGCGGGAGATCGACTTCAAGAACACCGTGATCCTCCTGACGTCGAACGTCGGGACCGACACCGTGATGAAGCTCTGCGCCGACCCCGACACCATGCCCGAGCCGACCGGTCTCGCCGATGCCCTCCGTCCCGACCTCCTGAAGGCGTTCCCGCCGGCGCTCCTCGGCCGACTGATCGTGGTCCCCTACTACCCGATCGCCGACGACGTCATGAAGCAGATCATCCGGCTCCAGCTCGGCCGAGTCGCAAAGCGGATGCGGGAGAACCACAAGGCGCAGTTTTCCTACACCGACGCGCTCGTCGACAACATCGCGGGCCGTTGCCAGGAGGTCGAGAGCGGCGCCCGGAATGTCGACCACATCCTGACTCGTACGCTCCTGCCCGAACTCTCCCGAGAGTTCCTCACCCGCATGGCGTTGGGCCAGGCGATCGCCAAGGTCCACGTCTCGGTCGACGGCGAAGGGGCCTTCCAGTATGCCATCGAGTGATCCGAGAGGAGAAGATCGGCTGCGGGGGCAGGGGACAGGTTCGGTGACAACGATGCCTACCTGGGAAGCCAAACGCACCGACGAAACACGTATGGTCGAGGATGCCCTGGGAAACGAATTCGAACGCGTCGACTCGTATCGCCACAACTCGGCGTCGATCCGCGTCCGAGTCGTCGATTCGCGATTCGATGCGATGTCTCGTGATGAACGAGAACGACGGGACGAGGACCGGATCGGTCGACTTCCCGAGGGCACACAGCAGGATATCGTGACCATCGTCTGCTTTGCTCCGGCCGAGTTGCAGAAGGCAAGGCCCCGAAAACTATTCGGGAATATATGTTGAACGCGGAGTTCGATGATCCAAGCCCCTCCACGCCGTGAACAGAACAAAGCCTTCGGGTTGGCGGGAGAACGGCTGCCTAGCTTGCCTGGTTTTTGTAATCGGTCGAATCCGGGACGTTCTCGCATGGTCGGGGGCGTCCCGGATCGCGTTTCGGGGGTGGCTTGGCGACCTTATTATCTTGCTCGGGGGCGTGACCCGAGACCACAATAGGTGTGATTGGGAAGTGATCCGACGATGTCTCGGCTGACGAGACGAAGGGTCGTCGAATTCTTCCGGGACTGGCCCCCCAAAGTCGGGTTGAAGAGAGCCGGCGGGGAATCCTGTCCGGCTCTTGGTTTTTTGGCGTTCTCAAGAGAGGGGCCGGGGTCGTTTCTTGTGATCGCCCGCGATGCTCTCTAACGTTGTCCGTCGAGCCCCGTTTTCTGGATAAGATAGCAACACCTGGAGTTTTGGCCGTCGACTCCCTGATGGATGAACGCTCATGGTGGAAGGACGAGACGACATCGGTGCGCGGAGGACGGTCTTCGGATTCGAGCAAGGCCCCACCAGGCCGAGCACGGATCGACCGGAGACTCCTCGCGACTCGGACTCGGGCGAAACCCTTCGCCAGGAGAGTCACGTCGAAGGGGGAACGACGGTCCCGACCCACATCCCTTATCTCAGCCCGGCTTCGGGCTCGGGGGGCGACTCCATAAAAGACTCGGACGGTGCGTCGACCCTCGACTCGTCGTTCGACATGACCGACTCGCCGGTCCCGGGGCAGGTCCTGTTCGGCCGATACCTGGTCGTCCGGCAACTCGGCGAAGGGGGGATGGGGACCGTCTGGCTGGTGCGCCACCTCGAGCTCGACTCGGAGCGGGCGCTGAAGCTGATCGTCTCGGGGATCGCCATGGATTCCCAGATGCGGGCCCGCTTCAGGCGTGAGGCCCGCATGATGGACCGGCTCAACCATCCGAGCGCGGTGCGGGTCTACGACGCCAAGCTCGGCACGGGGACCGCCTTCATCGAGATGGAGCTTGTCCGGGGCGAGAGCCTCAACCGAGTCCTTAAGCCCGGCCAGCCGATGCCGATCGAGCAGGTCGTCGCCCTCATCGACCAGCTCTGCGACGTCCTCCAGGCCGCCAACGACGAAGGGATCATCCACCGCGACCTGAAGCCCTCGAACCTGATGCTCGTCGAGTCTCGGGTCCCCGGGAAGAAGATCCTGAAGCTCCTGGATTTCGGCATCGCCAAGTTCCGCGACGGCGGCGAGGTCGACGACATCACGACCCAGACCGGGCTGTTCATCGGGACGCTCCCATACGCGAGCCCCGAGCAGATCCGGGGCGACGACATCGACACCCGGAGCGACCTGTACTCGGTGGGGGTCTTGCTCTACGAGCTTCTCACGGGCTTCCGGCCGTTCTCGGGGCCCCCCAACGCGCTGATCGCCAGCCACCTGTCCGTGGCCCCGCCCGCGTTCGCCGACAAGAATCCCGACGTCGAAATCGCGCCCGAGATCGAAGACGTCGTGATGATCTGCCTGGCGAAGGATGCCAAGGACCGGCCCCAGTCGCCTCACGAACTCCTCGAGATGTTCCACGAGGCGTTGGATGCCTGGGGCGGGTTGCGTGGGGACGGGCCTAAGACCGAGAAGATCGCGGCGTATCGGGGCTCTCGAGTCGACCCGTTGACGCGCACGCAACCGTTCACACAGGACGGGCCTTACCGCCGAGGGGACAAGCCGGCGGAGACCGAAGTGGCCGTCGAAGAGCCCCCGGTCCCTCCCAAGCCTCGCCGCCGTCCCTGGAAGCTGATCGTCGCGTTGGGGATCGCCTTCGCCTTCGTGGCCGCGGTCGTCGGTCCCCGATACGTGACCATACCGACGTTGAAGGACCTCAAGGAACGGACCAAGCTGGTCGGCGGCTTTGGGGGCGGCAAAACTCCTGAGGTTGCCGCGCAACTCGAACTCTGGAAGGCGCGAGGGTATACTGCCGACCCGAAGGCGGGGCAATCCGACCAGGGGTGGCCCAACGCACTGACCTCGACGGACGGGATCCGGCTCGAGCTCAACGGGCGCCGGATGTACTTGCCCGCAGGATACTCGCCGGGCGAGAAGCTCGACCCCAAAGGGATGCCCCTGGTCCTGAAACGTGACGAGGACGGGGCGACCTTCGTTCGCATCGTCGGCGGCACCTTCCGCATGGGGAATTTCAGCGAGACGCCCGACCTCGAAGGCCGGTCGGACCCGGCGCATCCGGTCTCGCTCTCGAGCTTCTACCTCCAAACGACGGAGGTGACGAACGGTGAGGTCGAGCACCTCTTCCGCGAGTCGAATTCGAGCGTCCCACCCGAATGGAAAAAGCGGTTCGACACGCTCGTCAAGGAAAGCTCCACCGAGGAGGCACGCAAACATCCTGCCGTCCACCTCCGCTACGAGCTTGCGAGCGAATACGCCCGCCAACGAGGGGGACGCCTCCCGACCGAGGCTCAGTGGGAATACGCGGCCCGTTCCGGCGGCAAAGACTACCTCCACGTTTGGGATTTCGGCGATGAGCTCGACGTGCCGCTCCAGCAACTGGCGAATATCTACACGGTCGGGGACGGAAGCACACTCAACACGGCGAAGTTCCGCTCTTACCCCAAGGATGCGACCGCCAACGGCATCATGGACTTGACCGGCAATGTCCGAGAGCTCTGCCGGGACGTCTGGATGCCTTACCAAACGAAGAAGGAGCCGGAACTCGATCCCCAGTTCCTGCCCGACGCCACGAATCGCGACGTTTCGGTCGTGGTCCGAGGGGGCTCGTATCAGTCCTACCCCGAATCGGCCCGCACGACCTATCGCGTCGACAAGCTCCAGTGGAACGACCATGCCGCCGACATCGGCTTCCGGATCGTCCTCGAGTGCCCCGAGCTGCCCGCAGGGGCGCTGCCGGCTACGCCGAAGCCCTGAGAAGCGACTTGGGCCTCCAAACTCGGCCCGAGTCCTGAAGTCGAACGGCCGACTGATCCGGATCGATTGGGCATCCCTTCCCTTGTTTCGCGAAGGCTCGAGCCTTCGCGCGAACGAGTAGGTCATGCCCATAGAACCGATTCGGGGGGCCGGATCGCTGGAAATCGGGCAGGTCGTCCGACGGGCAAACTTTACCCACAACGGGTGATTTGCATAATGCGGGGTTTGGGGGTCTTGCTGGATCTTGGTGGTCTGGGGAAAAGTTCTTGACCGAGTGGTAATCATCTTCTATCTTACTGTGTTATAGATCACCAACTTTTACACCCTCGCGACGAGCACCGACTTGCGCCCATCGATTCGGCCGTCGGCGAACCCTGAGGTCCTGGGACCTCACCGGGCCCGATGGTAATCCTTAGGCGTGGGAGCGTCGGAGTCTTCCAGGCCGAACCCGCGACCCTCCGTCCCATGGGTCGTATTGAGGAGTGATCGCGGGTTCCGGTTTTGTGGAAAGCCGCGATCCGTCGGGATGCCCCGGCTTCGCGGGCCATGTCGGCGGTGACGGTTGGCTTTGGCCTCCGAGAAACTCTGTCCGTGGGGTGTGGAATTGTTGCGCCGTCGGCTTCGAACGGACTCGTCGATCCTCCCTTTTGGGGGATCGAACGTCGACCCACAGGGATGACCGCCCGATCGGCAACCGGGACCGCTCGACGCCTCGCTCGTATGGCCTATCGTGATTGGATCAATAGGTGCCGACTCTCTTCGAGAGTTGAACTGTCCATCGTTGGCCCACTCCGCCGCTCGACGCCACGCCTCGCGGCTCGGGAGATTTTCGACCGATGAAGATCGACATGAACGGCCAGACCGCAGAGCCCCGGCCTACCGAACGAGAGCGGCCTACGTCCTCTCGTCGGACGCGCTCCCAGGCCCGGCTCGAGACCCTGGAACGCCGGACGTTGCTCGCCGCCGACATCACGATCGGGTCGGGGAACAACCTGGTCTTCAACAGTGATCTCGCCGTCGTCAACAACGTGGACGTGTCGTTCTCGGGCAATTCTTATGTGATCTCCGACCCGTCGACCACGATTTCGGTGACGAATCTCGGCGGCGGCGTGACCGTGGCGGGAGATGGGACCCCGACGGTCACGATCACGAATCTCTCGTCGACGCCGTCGGCGTCGTTGACGTTCAACCTCTTCACGGGCACGCCGGCCAACCCGAACACCATCGACCTGCACTCGAACAACGACCCCGTCGACATCGTCAACATCGCCGGGACGGGGATCGTCACCATTGGCGACGGGGTCAACGGCACGTCGGGGATCGCGCAAGCCGTCAACGTCGATTCCTCGACTTCTGTCGGGACGGTCACGCAACTCGTCGTGGACGATTCCACGACCACGAGCCCCGGTCGGAACGCGACTCTTACGTCCGCGCAAAACCCCTCGACGTTGCAGGCGAACGGCCTCATCACCGGTTTTTCTCCGGCGGACATCACGTATTCGCTCGATAACACGCTCCAACTGGTCACGCTGGACGGCGGTGCCGCGGCGGATGCCTTGACCGTCGATTTCGGGGGCGCGGGCGGGAATCCCATCCCCCAGAGCCAGGTCCCCGGGGTCGTCTTCAACGGTGGGGCCGGTAGTAACACCCTGAATATCCAGGGGAGCCTGGTGAACGGGGGTATTGACGACGAGGACTACACCCCGAGCGGTCCTGGCGCCGGGGAGATCGGATTCCAGTTCTCGTTTGGTAGCGGCCCGACTGTCCCCATCGGGATCGACTTCAGCGGCCTGGCCTCCATCAACGACTCGACGCCGATCTTTACCACGGACCTCCATCCGTTCGCGTCGACCGACATCACCGATGGCCCGCTGCTGGGCTCTGCCCAGTCGATGACGGTCTCCGATGGCTCGGGGAGCTCGCCGTCGGCCTTCGCGCCGATCAACCTCGCCAACAAACAGACCGTCAACGTCAACCTTGGCGTCGGCCCCAATACCGTCAACCTCAACAGCCCGACCGCCTCGGCCGGGCTGGTGGCCCTGAACGTCGCCTCCGACTCGTCGAGCCAGGGGGACACGGTCAACGTGACGGCCACCCCGGGCATCGCGTTGGACCCCGGCTCGGTCCTGACGACCGTCACCACCCTCGGCGCGAACAACGCGGTCAACGTGTTGATCACGGGCCTGGCACCCCCCGCGACCGCTGGTGGGACCACCTTCACCGCCAACGGTGCTGCGGCGAATAGCACCCTGGGTGTCGACGCCGCCGGCACCGAGCCCGTGAACCTCACCACGACCCAGGTGGCCATCGGGACACAGACGTTCAACTACTCGTCGTTCCAGACGATCGACCTGTCAAACATCACCGACCACATCACATCGATCACGCCGACCACACTGAATGCAACCGAGGGTACGGCGCTGTCGAACGCGGTCGTGGCGAGCTTCGCCAACGCCGCGATCTACGTCGGGCCGCAGCACTTCCTCGTGACGATCGACTGGGGCGACGGGACGACCTCCGCAGGGACCGTGGTGCCCACGGGGACCGGGACCTACAACATCATCGGGTCGCACACATATACGGCCTACGGCACGTTCACGGTCGGGACGGACGTCGAGACCACGACGGGGAACGGCGGATCGGGCACGGTCGGCGGTGTCACGGTCAACTCGGAGAGCTTCGTGAGCTCCGTGACCGCGGCGACCAACGGGACGGCCAACGTCTCCGACGCCAACGTCCTGACCCCGGTCGACACCACCAACACCGTCCTTGAAGGCCAGGCCTTCACCGGCACGGTGGCCACGTTCAACGATGCCTACACGGGCGAGCCGACCAGCAGCTTCACCGCGACGATCAACTGGGGCGACGGGACCACCACGGCGGGCACCGTGAACTCCAGTACCCCCGGCGTCTACACCGTCACGGGGACGCACACCTTCAACGCGCCCGGGCAGTTCGCCGGCCGCGTCACACTGAGCGACGTCTCACCCGGGACGGCCACCGCCACGGCCAACAGCACGTTCATCGTCGTCCCGGCCCTGGTGGTCACCAATACGAACGATGACGGGCGGGGGTCCCTCCGGTTCGCGATCAACGCCGCCAACCAGTTTGGTGGGGGCACGATCACCTTCGCGGTCCCGTCCGCGGGGCCGAACGTTTTGCATCTGCTCTCCCCCTTGCCGACGGTCACGTCGACCACCACCATCGACGACACGATCCAATCGCCCTACTCGCAGGTTCCCCCGGCGCCCTTCGTCATCGACGGGAGTCTGGTCAGCTTCGGATCGAACCCGAGCGTGACGGCCTCGCCCTTTCCGGCCCTGCTCGACGTGAACGCACCGGGAAGCATCATCAAAGGCCTGACGTTTCAGGCGTCGCAGGGGGTGGGCCTCGTGCTCGACTCCAACAGCGGCGGCAGCCTGATCGCGGGCAACTTCATCGGGACCGATCCCAGCGGGTCGACCACGAGCGCCTCGATGGGGAACAAGCTCGGGGGCTTGCTCATCGTCTCGGCGGGGAACACCATCCAGGGGAACGTGATCTCGGGTAACGGTGGGTCGGGCAACCCCACTCCGGGCAACCCGAGCGACCTCGTGGGCTTCGGCGTCGGGTTCTTCGGGCCCACGGCCTCGGGGAACATGCTCCTCAACAACGAGATCGGAACCGACGCTCAAGGGACGCATTCGCTACCCAACTTCGACGGTGTCGATATCGTCGGCGCCAGCGGCAACACGATCGCCGGCAACATCATCGCCGGCAACAACGCGGCGGGCGTCTATCTCTACGGTGGGACGACCGGCACCACGCTGATCGGGAACAAGATCGGGATCGCCGACGCCGCACATACGCTCGGCAACCAGACGGGCGTGGTGATCGCGGATTCGAGCGGTAACCGAATCGGCGGGTTCACTTCCGACACCTCGAACATCGTCGCGGGCAACGCGACGTCCGGCGTCCTCATCTTCAATAGCGGCTTCCCGGGCGGGACCGACGCGACGAACAACGTCGTGGCCTTCAGTTACCTCATCGCCAACGGCCAGAACGGGGTGTACATCCTCAACGCCTCGGGCAACCAGGTCGGCACCTCGACCAGCGGTGTCGCGTCGGGTCCCGGGAGCTCCGGCGGCGTTTCGGCGGGCGGGAATCTCATCCAGGACAACGGCTTCAGCGGCGTCCAGATCGCTGTCGACGTGGTCCCCGGGAGTGGCGGGGTTGTCCCATCGGGGGCGAGTTCGATCGGCAACGCGGTGATCAACAACATCATCACCGGGAGCGGCCACGACGGGATCTATCTCTACAACGCTGCCAACAACCTGATCGGCGTGGGGACGAACGGCGTCGTCAACGGCAACACGATCCAGGGGAGCGGCTTCTCGGGGGTCTTCCTCGACGGCCCGGCTTCGTCCCAGAACCGGGTTGCCGGGAATGCGATCTCGCAGTCCTCGCTCTACGGCATCCTGATCAACAACGGGACCCAGAACCTGATCGGCGGGACCGGGGTTGCGGGGAACCTGATCCGAGGCAACCGCGGCGGGGCGTTCCAGGTCCTCAGGAACAACGTGCCTCCGAAGTTCGGAGGGCTCGCGGGGAACCACTTCCTGGGAAGCGCCCGGGGATCCCAGCGGGGACCCGTCCAGGCCAGGCAGCGCACCCGAGGGGCCTCGGGCCTGAGGGCTCGGTCGGGGGCGCACGCCCTCAAAGTTTCTCACCTCTCGATCCGATCCGGCGGCCATCATCCGGTCGGCCCCTTGCATCACCTCGCGAAGAAGGGTTGATCCCTGTTCGCGGAGTGTTTTGCTCACGCCTGCAAACATCGAAAGGCCGGGGTCGCCGCCCGAGTTCGACTCGGACGGCCCCCGGCCCTTCGCGTTCTCGGACGTCGGGATGGAGGTGACGAGGTCGGTTACTGCCCGGCCATCGTGGGGGCATTCCGCTGGCGGCCGCCGAAGTAGATGTTCAACTGGGCCACGGCCTCGACGCTGAAGGGCCTCGGACCCGAGACGGGCGCCACGGCACCGAGGGTCAAAACCGTTCGCTGGCCGAACTGGGTGTTGGCCCCCAACGTCAGGTCGACGACGGTCTGCGTGCCGACCGGGTCCCGGACGTTGAACACGTCGGTATGGTTCAGCGGCACGTTCACGTGGAGCTCGAAGATCGGCGCGAAGGCGGTGAGGAAGGTGTCGAGCCTCTCGTTGCGGTACAGGTAGTAACCGACGCCGACGTCACTGAACAGCATCGTCACGTCGTTCGGGTCCGTCGGGGCGACGATCGACTCGAAGCCGTGGAAGTAGAAGTCACCCTTGGTGAAGAAGTAGGCGACGAACGGCTGGAGTGCGACGTTGCGGAAGCTCTTGCTGAAGTTCGAGCCGGCGAACGAGCCGGGGCCGGTCGGCAAGGTCATCGACAACCCGCCCGAGATCAGGCCGCCGTCCCTCTGGCCGGGATACTGGGCGGGATATCCGAAGCCCCCGAATCCCGGGACGTTCTGGTCCGTATTCCAACGCTGCCACAAGATGAACTTGCCGAACAGGTTCAGGTCGCCCATCGCGGTGCTCGTCCCGCCGAGGCCCTGGAACGAGCTGCGGGCCGAGAGGGTGTTCAAGCTCTCGCTGAAGCCGATCGAGCCCATGCCGCCGAAGATCGTCTTCTCGAACCCGAGCACGTAGCGGTAAATCTGGATCGACGAGACCGGCGCCCCGAATCGTTGGTTCGTGGCGTAGTTCACGTTGTTGAAGTAGTTGAAGTTCGTATAGATACGATCCTGGGGGATCGGGCTCTGGTTATCCGAATACTTCATGGCCCGGATGTAAGGCACGGCCGTTTTGGCCCGGGTCGCGAGCGCGGGAGACAACTCGCTTCGGGAGCCCGGCTGGTGGGGCACACCGGGGATGGTCGGGCGATTCGAGATGGCTCGGCCGAAGATCGGGGCCTGGTCGCCGATCATCACGCCGAAGGCCGAAGGAGCCCCGCTCTGAACTCCTCCCGCCGCGGGAGAATACGTCGAGCTGTCACCGAAGGCGTTGGCCCCGGCGTCCGTGCCCGAGGAGGCGGCATCCGACCCCGGTGTCGAGGTGTTCGCCGACCCGGTATCGCCCGGGGAATTGGGGTTGGAACCTGCACCCGAGCCGGGCGAGGTCGATGACCCGTCGGCGCCCGTGCCACCCTGACCTGGCATCCCCGAGCCCGGTGTCGATCCGTCGGCCCCGAACCCTCCCTGCGATTCGGGCACCGGCTCATTGCCGGGGTACTGCGGGCTGGGAACCCCGGGCGGATACTGGCCATCCGGATAGACACCCGGCGCAGGGCCCGCCTGGGCGAGCAAGATCGGTTCCGCGGCTCTCGGCGAAGCCGAACGCGTGTCCCCGGCGGACGCTCGCACCCCGTCAAGGGCGGGCGAAACACCTGCTGCAACGGCCGGCCCCGCGACCCACGATCCGAGGCTGGCGAACACCATCCCTAGTGATAGTCTCGTGATCCTGTCCATCGGGCCAGGAGCTCCTAATAGTTTCGTACGACGGATAGATCGTGACGCGGTGCCGGCCCGATCGAGGCCCGCGGAGCCGCCCGATGAGTCTTTGGGCGAGGCCATGGGCCTCGGGTCCCGTCGCGGAATCTCGCGAATTATGGGGTCGGCGGAGCCTTCCTGGCCGCCGACGGCGTCGCTTGCGAGTGCAAGAGCACACTTTTCGCCTCGTGCGAGAGTAATTATCGTCGAAGACGGAAGCTCTGTTTATACTTATTATGTGGAACGCGCGAGTTGTGATCGTGGTCGGGCCGTTAGGGGTTCGGGCTAAAGGGATCCGACACGCACTCTTGCATCATTCCCGGGGGGCAAAACCCCCCAAACTTGGACGCCGGCCGGGGGGCATGGCGGTCCTCGCATCTCGTAGGGCGGGCACCCCTCAGAGGCCTTCGTGAGCGCCCCGTGGGCGTTGCCCGCCCCACCTCGGATCATGAACCGAGCATGACTTTCCTGACTTTCGCTGGTTGACGTCTCAGGACGTCACGCCCGAGGCCTCCAGGAGCTTCCGATACGCCGATTCCGGCCTCAAGCCGACGAGCCGGCCCACTTCCCGGCCGTTGCTGTACGCCAGGACCGCCGGGACCGAGGAAACGCCCAGCCGACCGGCCAGCTCGCCGTTCGATCCCGCCTCGATCTTCAGCACCTTGGCCCGCCCTTCATATTCTTCGGCGAGCTTGTCGAGCACCGGGGCGAGCTGTCGGCAGGGAGGGCAGTAGTCGCCGTAGACGTCCAGCAGGACCGGCACCGAGGCGGCGAGGACCTCGGCGTCATACTCGGCGGCGTTGATTTCGCGGGCCATGGCCCACATCCTTTCACGTTCTTTGGAAAACCGGACTTCGGGATTCGAGGAGGGTGCTGAACCCTCATCGCTCGGGAGGAGAATGCGAGACCCGGCCCCGGTGGTGGACACTCCCCCTTTCGGAATTCCTCGAAAGGAGCTCGGTGCTTCGCATCCGGCCGAGTGGGGACGCCACCCTCGAAGGCGGCCGTTAGAATAGGGGTGGGACTCCCGCGGCATGAGTGAATGGCTCCTGAGGGGATGAGGAGGAGCGGGATGGGCCGGACCGCCGAGGCGCAGGACCTTCTCGATCGGCATCGCGCCGGCGATCCGTCCGCGCGCGAACAGCTTATCTCGCTAGCCCAGGGGCGGTTCGTGGCCCTCGCGCGGGCGATGCTCCGGAGGTTCCCGCACGTGAGGCGCTGGGAGGAGACGGATGACCTCCTCCAAGCGGCGTTGCTCCGCCTCCACCGAGGGCTCGCCGAGGTCCGTCCTGAGAGCGTCCGGCATTTCGACAACCTGGCCGCCTCGCAGATTCGCCGGGAATTGATCGACCTGGCCCGCAGAGACCGGGGGCCTGAGGGGGTGGCGGGCCGGCACCACACCGACGGCAAGGATCCCGGGGAACGCCTGGCGCAGGTCCCCGACGGCTCGGGCCGGCCCGAGGTCCTGGAGGATTGGGCCGCCTTCCACGAGGCCGTGGATCGACTGCCCGAGGCGGAGCGTGAAGTCATGGACCTGCTGTGGTACCAGGGGATGACCCACCAGCAGGTGGCCGAGGCCCTGGGCGTCGCCTCGAAGACCGTCCAGCGCCGATGGACCTCGGCCAGGCTCCTCCTCCACGACGCACTCCACGGCGAGTCTCCGCGCGAGGAATGAAGGGGAGGGCGATGAACACGCAACGCGACGCGATCCTCGACCTGATCGTCCGCTGGGAAGACGCGAAGTCCCAGGGACAGTCTCCCTCAGCCGAGGAGATCTGCTCGGACTGTCCCGAGGTGCTCGACGAGTTCCGCCGCCAGTTGGAGAAGCTCGAGCAGCTCGAGTGGCTGAACGAGCCCATCGACGAGACCGGCCTTTCAACCTCGGGGGACAGGGCATTGCCGCTCCCGGAGCCCGGCTTGCCGAGGACGATGGCCGACCGTTACCGCCTCGACGCCTTGATCGGCTCGGGGGGCTTCGGCCGGGTCTACCGGGGTTACGACACCTGGCTCGAGCGGCCGGTCGCCATCAAGATCCCGAAGGTGAACCGGACGGTCTCCGGGGCCGAGGTCGACCTCTGCCGCCTCGAGGGGCGGAAGGTCGCCCGGCTCCGGCATCCGAACATCGTGCCGGTCCACGACGTCGGGCGGGACGGCGCGAGTTGCTTCATCGTCGGCGAGTGGATCGAGGGCGAAAACCTGGCGACCCGGATCCGGGGTGGTCGCCCGGGGCCTCGCGAGTCGGCCCGGATCGTGGCCGAGGTCGCCGAGGCGCTCGACCACGCCCATCGCGCGGGGTTCATCCACCGCGACATCAAGCCCGAGAACATCCTGATCGACCCGCAGGGCAGGGCTTACCTGACCGACTTCGGCATCGCGGTCGTCGAGGAGGAACTGCTCCGGGACGTCGGCGCCGCGGGGACGCTCCCCTACATGGCCCCCGAGCAACTCGATGGGCAATTCGGCTCCGCAGACTCGCGGTCCGACCTGTTCTCGCTCGGGGTCGTCTTCTACGAGCTGCTGACCGGCCGTCGCCCGTTCTCCGCGGCCTCGACGGTCGCGTTGCGGGCGCAGATCATCCACGACGACCCGCCGGCCCCCCGATCGATCGACCCGACGCTCCCTGAGATACTGGAACGAGCCTGCCTGCGTTGCCTGGCGAAGCGCCCGAGCGACCGCGACCCCGGGGCGGCCTCGCTGGCCACGCACCTGCGCCACTATCTCGGGGCGGTCGGCGCATGAAAAGATTCGTGGAGTCAGCATTTTGAAACGATGTTCTCATGGGAACGCCGGACCCCGGTTGAGCTCCCGCACGTGGCGTTGGGGCGGCCTCGGGCGAGTCACAACCTGGGGCTATTCCCGTCATCCTCGCAGGGCTCCCACCCGAAAACGTGAGTGTCTGTCCCGAAGCCTGTTTTTTTCTTAAAAAACGGGTTTCTAACGCCCTGGGTGATGACGACCCCTCCCGGGATGTCGTCGTCGAATCCCACAGAAACCCGTTTTTTAAGAAAAAAACAGGCTTCGAGAGAGGCTCTGAGTAGTCGTCCGAGAGCCGACAAACGGAGGCGAGAGCGTGAACAGGGCCATGACCGCGGCGCGTGTTGCACTTGCCTGCGTTTTGATCTCGGGGGTAAGCCGTCCTGGGGTCGCCGCGGAGCCGACCGCCCGGAAGCCGGAGGTCTGGGCGGTGATCATCGCGATCGACGCCTACAACGACTCTGCCATCCCCGACGGTCATGGCGCGATTCGAGACGGCGCGGGGCTGGTCCGTTGGTTCACGGAGACCGCGCACTGGGGTCGGTCTCACGTCCTCATGATGAATGAGAACGGAGTCTCGCGGCCGGGGGCTCCCGAGGACCCGATCAGCGACCTGACCCCGACCCGGAGCAACCTGAACTGGGCCCTCACCCGATGGCTCGGCCACCGAGTCCGGCCGGGCGACCTGGTGGTCGTCTCATACTCCGGCCAGGCGGCCGTCGCCGGCGACCGTGCGGTGCTCCTGCCGATCGACGCCAAGGCCGATGACTTGACGCACACCGGCTGGTCGCCCGAGGAAGCGATCGACGACCTGGCCCGGAAGCGTTGCGCGGTGACGCTCTGGCTCGACACGTCCCCGTCCGGACGGGAGCGGGCCGTGGCCCCGGGCGAGGTCGACCCGGGCGTGGGGGCCCGCTTCCTGAACCGGCTCACGCGATGGCCCGGCGTCTCGGCCTGGCTCGCCGCCGACGGCCGGCCCGCCGCCGATGGGAAGACCCACAGCCCGTTCGCCGCCGCGTTGCTCGACGGGCTCGGGACGCGGCCCAACAACGTCCTGGCGTGCCTCGACCGGATGCAGCAGGACCCCGACCTCCGGGCGCAAGGGTTCCGGGTCCGCGGCGGCATCTCCCCCGACCTCACGCTCTGGCCGGTCGACCTCCTGCCGGAGCACCAGTTCCGCCCCGGGCTCCTGCTACAACAAGGGCACGCCGACGCGGTGACCGCCGTCGCCTCGTCGGCCGACGGCGAGCTCCTCGTCACCGCGTCGCTCGACTCCACCGTCCGCATCTGGCGGCTCCGCGATCGGGAGTCGGTCCTGCTCAAAGTCCTCCCTTATCACATGGTCGGCGTGACCGCCCTGGCCCTGAGCCCCGACGGCCGGTTCGTCGCCAGCGGCGACGGCACGGGGCAGTTGCGCGTCTGGGACATGGTCGCCCAGGCGGAGAAGCCGAAGGAAGGTCCTTCGCCGCACGCAGTGCGGATCTCGCAAGTGGCCTTCGGGCAGGGTAAGGACGGCCCCCGGCTCATCTCGCTCGACCAGGACGGTCGGGGCGTCGTCTGGGATCCCACGGGCCAGGTCCTTCGCGGTAAGCCACTCTCGCACGCGGAAGTGATCCGGGTCTCGGGGACCGGCCGAGAGGCGGGCGCGACGTTCGCCCTCACCGAGGCCGACGGGACGATCCACCGACTCGACGGCGACGGCAACCCCGCAGGGCCTCGCCTGAAGGGGACGGGGGGCCGCCCGACATCCCTCGGCTTCTCTCCCGACGGGCGTCGCCTGGCGGTCGGAGATGAGGACGGCCGGGTCCTCGTCTGCGAGGTCGAGACCGGGGCGAACGTCTCCCGCCTCGAGCTTGGCGAGAAGGTCGGGGCCCTCCGCTTCGACCCCTCGGGGGCCCTGGCTGCGGCCTCGGGGGCGAAGGTCCACATCTCGAACCCCGGACAGGACGGCCCCGGTCTCGTGCTCTCGTCGGGCGACAACGAGATCGACTCGGCCACGTTCTCCCCCGACGGCCGATGGCTGGCGGCCCTCTCGACCGGCGGCGGGCAACTCCTTTGGGATCTCGACGACCGCGCCCACCCCGAGCTCCGCACCTTGCCCGTCGAGGGGAGGTCGGCTGGATTCACGTGCCAGGCCTTCTCGCGCGACGGCCGCAGGCTCGTCGCGGGCGAAGGCGACGGGGGCGTGCGGAGCTGGGAGCTCGCCGCCCGCCGCGAGGACCCGCGGATCTCCCCCCACCGCGGGAAGGTGGAACGCCTCGCAGTCTCCCCCGACGGCCGGTATCTCCTCCAGATCACCCACGACCACCATGCCTTGCTCTGGGACCTCAAGGTCGGCCGAGGGGCCAAACCCCTCCCCGGCGGCTGGACCTCGGGGACCTTCGTCGCCGACGGCTCTCGGCTCGTGTTGACGCGCGACGCGAAGAACGGCGGCGACGTCGTGATGGTCGACCGCGCCGGCGGCAACGTGCGGCCGATCTTCGACCGGCCCGTTTCTCAGGACGGTAAGCGCTTGTCCCTTGTCGGATTCGACCGCGTGGTTGTCTCCCGGGACGGCCGGAACGTCGCCGCGACCACCGTCCGAGGCCAGGACGAGATCGCCTGCGTCTGGGACGTCGGCGGAGGAAAGCCCCGCGTCTTCCGGGGACACACGCGGATGCTCACCAGCCTGGGCTTCTCGGCGGACGGCCGGTTCCTGCTGACCGCGAGCGAGGACGGGATGGCAAAGGTCTGGGACCTCGCGCCCGAAGGCCCCGGCCCGGACCGGCCGGTCGCCGAGTTGGCCGACGCGAAGACGACCCCGATCACGGCGGCCCAGTTCAGCCCGAGCGACCCCCACCGGGTCCTCGCGAGCCACTTGACGGGGACCCATGCCAGCCAGGTGGTCCTGTGGGAGTGGGAGGCCGGCAAGCCGGCCCGCCCCCGGTCCCTGGGCGACATCCAGGGGAGGGCCCACGCGGTCGTGTTCAGCGACGATGGCCGTTGGCTCGGGGTCTCCGGCCAGGAACGTTCGTTGAACGCCTGGACCCTCGCCGACGGCCAGGCCCCGGCGCGAGTACGGTTCCAGCCCGGCCAGCAGCACACCGAACAGGTCAACGCCCTCGTCGCGTGGCCAGGCGCGACGATGTTCGCCAGCGGCGGCGACGACACGACCATCCGGCTCTGGGGTCTCGACCCGAAGACACGCCAGGGAAACCTGCTCGGCACGCTCGTGGCGGCCCCCGCCATACGCGTCGACGAGCCCGCCCTGGAGCACGTCTCGCAGGCGTCCGTGGGCGCCGACTGGATTGCGTTCACTCCCGAAGGGGTCTACGACAGCTCGTTCCAGGGCGATCGCCTGGTGAGCTTCGTGCTCGACCGCGAGGTCCGGCCCCTCGAGCAATACGCCTCGCGATACTACCGGTTCCAACTGACCGAGGACCTGCGCCAGGGGAAGAGCCCCGTCCCCCTCACCTCGACGGTCCCGCCGAACCTCATCCTCGACGTGCCGCCGATCCCCGAGGACGCGGGCCGGGACGTCGAGCTGAAGGTCGCGACGTCCGACCCCTCGCTCCCTCGAGACGGGCTCCGGCTGTTCCAGAACGGCGTGCCGGTCCGAGAGGGGGACGACTTCGTCCCCGAAGGGGCCAACCTGGGGCAATACTCCGTCCGGGTCCGCCTCCGCCGAGGGTCGAACCGGTTCTACGCGATGGCGAGCCGTCACAACGACGTCGACGCCCGTTCGCCGGATGTCGAGCTCTCGTACGATAAGGGCGTCGCCCCGGCTCGGGTCCACGTCCTGGCACTGGGGATCCAATCTTACCAGCGGAACTCGCTCCGATACCCGGACGGCGACGCCCGAGGCATCGCCGACCACATCCATCGCCATGGCGTGGGCGACTCGGAAGACCTCGGCGAGAAGATCGTCCTGACCGACACCCAGGTGAACGAGCGGAGCGTCGAGAACGCCTTCAACGACCTCCGGCGCGTGGTCAGGGATCGCCCCGAGGACACCGTCGTCGTCTTCCTGGCCGGCCACACCGACATCCTCAAGGCCCCGAACGGCCGCGAGCGGTTTACGCTCCTCCTCTCGCGGTTCCCGTTCCCCGAGACCGCCCCCTTGCTCGCCATGAACCGAGGTATCGGCATGGCAGACTCCGCCGGCCCGGGGTTGCCGACGGGCGTGGACCTTCCCTTCTACGTCATCTATCGCAACCTGAGCCGGCTCGGGGCGCTCCAACGATTGATCATCATCGACGCGTGCCAGGCCGAAGCGGTCCGCGACGACCCCGGCGTCCGTCAGATCCAGCAACTGATGGCGAACGAGCAGGAGTCGCGCCGGACGAAGACCTCGTACCTTTTGGCCGCCCGCCGCGGTGAGCTCGCCACCGAGTCGGAGACCCTGGGCCACGGGCTTTTGACCTACGTATTGCTCCGAGGCATGCAAGCCCCCGGCCTGAAGCCGCTGCCGGCCCCGCTCCCCAAGCTCGAAGGGGCCTCGAACGCCGACATCGACGGCGACGGCGTCGTCTCCACCCAGGAGCTCCGAGACTACGCCGACCGCCTCCTGCACACCCTCGCCGCCGAGCTCCCCACCCTCGCATCCCGAGGTGGAAATGTTCGAGGGACCCCCTCGGCCGTTCCTGAAGGAGTCCAGGTCCAGGCGTCCGACTCGACCTTCGGACTCGTCACCTTGCCGAAGGTTGGTCTGAATGAATGATGGGTTTTAATGGGCGATGAGTTGATCGATCGTCTGGTTGAAATGGGTAGCACCGGTCGCGCCGGTGCTTCCCTCCCGGTGATGCCATATCCGGGGTTGTTCCCAGCCCGTCACTGGGACTGGGCCAGGGGTAGCATCGAGACGTCGCCAAGATCGACTTGGGCTCCGGCTTGGATGGTCGCCCCCCTAACAGTCCTCCCGAGGATCACATCGTCGTAGGGTTCGATGAAGTCGACGACGTCCAAGCTATAGCGAAGGCCTTCGATTAGCCGATCGACGACGAAATGCCCTTCGGCGTCGGTGGGCACGATCGACCCAACGTGGCCAGCGTAAGGCTCGTCGTCAGTCGTTCCCACCGCACGCAGGCGGGCCCCCGGTTTCGGCTTGCCATCGACGATCAGTCTCCCTGTGGCCGAGCCCCAGGGCCTGAGGCGGACTCGGACCGCACCCCGTTCATCGCCTCGGGCCACGAGGATGGCGGCGAGTTTCTCCGGTTCGTGCTCGATCACGAGGGATCGAGGTCGGAGGGGGTTCAGTCCCATTGCGTGAAATAAAGACGTCTTCAAGGGTCGTCCCCAGCCGTCTCGGGCCTCCCGATCCTCGACCCTGGCCCCAGTCAGGGGATTGCCGTCGCGCCCGAGGATCTCCAGAGTAAGCGTCTTCCCAACCTCGAGGGGAATGACGAGGTGCAGGGGAGGTGCATCAACCGCCGGGTTGATCGGGACTATTTTGTGGAACTGGGATTGGGGGATCGGTTGAGGAGTGCCCCCGAGCGAGACGATCAGGGTTTTGTCGTCGCCGAACGACTGGGCCTTGCCGTCGGGCTTGTCGTTGAAGAATGGTCTCGGGTCGACCGGAACGTGCATGAAGCGATCCGTGAGCGAGCGGATATCCCCCGCGGCGCGGACGCAGATCGCCGCCGGCCCTGGCCAGGCGACCCCCAGGTAAGACCCGTCAGGCTGGGGATAGGCGGGGGTGAACAGGCCGAAGCTCGACTCCGGGCGGACGTTCGGGTTGGGAAACAGGGGCTCGTAATAGACCACCGCCCCGGGGAGCGATTTCCCCGTCTCGCCGTCGACCACACGCAGGTGCAACGGGATTCCACGCCTCAAAACGAGGTCGGCCTGGAGCGGACCAAGGCCCGGCGTATCTTCGAACCGGAACTGGGTGTTGAAGTAGGGGAGCCCTCGTTCCGCCGGCCTGACGTACAGCTTGTACTCCTTCGACTTCGCGGAACCGGGCAACTCGTATCGGCCGGATGCATCAGTCGTCGCCACGGCGTGGGGTCCGGAACTTCGAACCTCGACCCCGGCCAGGGGCTTGCCGGTCTCTCGGTCGGTCACGACCCCGACCAGCGTCCGCCCGGGGAGGACCATATGGTCGAAAGTCGCTCCATAGGTCGTCGTCGGAGCCGGGGCCAGGCGGCCCTTCCCGACGAGGGTCGGGCCGTTGCGCGTCATGACATGGAAGGTATCGTTCTGGATCCGAGGCCCACCGACCCAGAGCCAGACGATCCGATCGCGACCGATGCCGACTAACCGGAACCGTCCCTGGGCGTCGGTCGTCACGGCCTCGGGCTGCCCGGGGATCACACCTCGGCGGAACTCCAGCTTCGGCAGTTTTTCGTCGCCTCTCTTCTCTCGGCCGCCGGGGAGATAGAGCGAGAGGTCTCCACCGGGGGGGACGGAAGTCCGTTCGACCCGAATCGTCGCGCCGGCGACGGGCCGGCCTTCGAGGTCGAGGATCCGGCCGAGGATCGGGACGTCGTCCACCACCAGCGTCAAATCCTTCGCCTCGTCAGACCGCTCGAACTCGGAGACGTCGGCCCACGCAGGCCCAAACCCCTCCGCCACGGCGACAATCTGGGCGGCTCGGGAGGAGTCCCGAGAAACCGTGGCCTCGAGCTCGGTCCGGGGAATCGTGAACCGGAATTCCCCGCCGACACCGGTCGTGGAACGCACGCTCGGTGCTGGAAGTGTGGTGCGGGTGCTGTCATAGACGAGGTAGATCCTGGCCTTGGCCAAGGGCTTTCCACTCGGGTCGAGCACGCGCCCGGCGCAGGTCACGGCCTCTGCCGGGTCGGCCGGTGCCGGTTTCGTGGAGGAGACGTTTTGGGCGACCGTTGGTGCCGCCGACTTCGCGGCCGGGCCCTGACCATTCCCTGTGGGAGTCGTTCCGGCCGTCGCGAGGCCTAGGCCGAGGGAGAGTGCGAGTGACACCGTACCGCCAAGGACCAGGACGATCGTCGAGGCGACCCGGAGGCGGGATAAGGCCATGACCTTCAAGGTCCGCCGGGCGAGCAGGACCGTCGTGGATGGGACGGTGGCACCGAACACTCGCCAACTCGACGCGGCCCGGATGGTCGCCGACGTCCACGACTCGGGCAGGACGGCCGAAGCGTCCTTCGCCAGGATGCTGGTGGCCAGGAGGCTCGAGGGGGCGAGCCCTCGACGGGTCAGTCGGGACTTCAGGAGTCCCCGGGCTTCGACCAGCCGGCGCCGGACTGTTGCCTCGCCGCAGCGGAGCTCCGAGGCGACTTGGAGGTGTGTCAGCCCTTCGAGGTCGGAGAGGACCACCGGCAGGCGGAACCGCTCGGGCAGTCGGGCGATCTCCTCATGCAGGACTCGTCGGACGTCTTCGGCGAGCTCCGCCTGAGAGGACTCCGAGTGCGTGGCTTTCGCTTCCTCGGCACGACGCCGGGATGCGTCGGCGTTGGCCTGGTGAGAGACCCGAGAGGCGACGCGGTGGAGCCACCCCCCGATCGAGTCTCCAATCCACAGCGATCCCCCTTTGCGGACGAGGATCAGGAAGGTCGCCTGGAAGGCATCCTCGGCATCGAGCGGGTCGCGGAGCACCCCCCTGCAGACCGACAGGACCATCGGCCCGTGTCGCGCCACCAAGACGCCGAAGGCCGTCTCGTCACCTCGCTCGACGAACCGCCCGAGCAGTTGGGCGTCGGTCATCGACGCGACGCCCCCGCCCGTGAACAGCCGTTGCAACTCCCTCAGCGCGGTTCCCAGCGTGGCGCTTGCCATGTCATCGGCCCCCGGCCTCAAATGTCTCACCATGAAGAATAAGGGGTGGCCGGGGACCCTCCGATCAAGAATTCGAGCGCCCTGAAGAAAATCGCCCCGGATCGAGGGCGTTGCACCGGATCACGCGGATGGCCCGCGCCGCGACTACGGCGAGGCGAAGGATTCGAGCGCCTCGCGGCAATAGACTGGCGGAGGAAACGACCAATCCACCGGGGCTTCCGGACATGGACAACGAACACCGCCTGGTGCGGGCGATGGCCCGGCGCGACCGGGCCGCGTGGGCGACGATGTACGATCGCCATGTCGGCGAGAGTTTCGGCCTGATCTATCACCTGGTCGGCGGGGACCGGGGGACCGCCGAGGAGATCCACCAGGAGGTCTGGCTGCTCGCCATCGAACGCTTCGACCGCTTCGATCACCGCCGCGGCCGGTTTCGCGACTGGCTCCTCGGCATTGCCCGGCATCGGGCCTTGCGCCACCATCGCCGGCTCGCGACGCGAGAAGGCTTCGTCGACGGCCCCTCCGACGCTCTCCCGCCCCTCGATTGGCTCGAAGGCGTCGAGCGGGTCGACATGGTGCGGGCCGCGCTCCTCTGCCTCCACGAAGATCGGCGGGGGGCGTTGCGGCTCAAGTATGTCGAGGGGCTGTCCGTCTCGGAGATCGCCGACCGGACCGGGAAGTCGGCCAAGGCGGTCGAGTCGCTCCTCACTCGGGCCCGGGAACAGCTCCGGGCGTTGCTGCGGCCTTACGTCTCCAACACCAACACGAGCGAGGGCGAGTCCCATGAACCCAGCGATGTCCGGACCGTCCGATGAGGATCGACAGATGAGCGATTGGCTCCGCGAAGCCGGCGACCCTCGCGCCGAACCCCTCCCCGATCATGTCGAGGCGCTCCGCTCTCGCATCCTCGAGCAGCTCGGCCCCCTTCGAGAAGCCAGGCCCAGGACGCTCCGCTGGCTCCTCGGGACCGGCGTGGCCGCCCTGGTGGTCGTGGGCCTGATCGTCGCCATGAGTCGCCCCAAGGTCGCATGGGCCCAGGTCGCGCAGGCGATGCAGGGGAAACCCTGGATCCATGGCCGAAGCCTCGGGCCGGATGACAAGGTCTACGGCGAGACCTGGTTCAGCCCGAAGGCGGGGATCGTCGCCTTTCGGCACGGACAGACCCTCGAGTACCACGACCACACGCTGCGGATCTACATGAAATATGCCCCCGCCGAGGGGATCCTCTACCGCCTCCCCGAGTCGTCCGATCGCCAGGCCATGAGCTTGAATTTCTACGAGCAACTTCTCGACGCCAAGGGGCCATCCAAATCCCCATTCCCGGGAATGGATGTGGTCAGCCAGTCTCGCCGTGAGGTCGAAGAGGGGGGGAAGCCCTGGCTCGATATAGCGCTCACCCTCCGCATCGTCGGCAACCCCGCGAAGGGGCCCCAGCGGATGACGATCCGCGTCGACCCGAGGTCCAAGCTCCCCAAGTCGTGGACGACGGACAACGACGGGATGTCGCACGTGACCCAGTTCGACTACCCGGACTCGGGCCCCGCGGACATCTATCAGCTCGGCGCGCCTCGCGACGCCAAGGTCATCGACCGCATCCCCGGCGACGACCTCGACCGAATCCTGGCGGGGCTCAAGGCCGGCCGCAACCGATTCGACGACTACCGGGCGATCATGCTCTTCGGCGTCGAGGGGCGGATCGGGGACGCGAACCGTGTCTGGCGCAAAGGCCGGAAGTGGCGGATCGACCAACTCTTCGCCCGGTCGTTGGAATGGCCTTCCGAGGCTCTAACCGACCCTTCCTGGTGGGCGACCCATCAGGACGACTATGCCTCTGTCGCATCCGCGATCTGCGACGGCGAGAAGATCCGATACTATCGCCTGGCGGAAGGCAACCTGAATCCGGGCTTCAAGGAGTTGCCTCCGGTATCCTTGGCGATGACCCAGGCGATCAACCCGTCGGACGACCCGCTGATGCCCTGGGCCCACATGATGCCCGAGCAGATCGGCCATCCTTCGGTCTGGCAGCCGAGCGACGACCGCGAATTCGTGCTCGAGCCCAAGCCCGACGACGGCCCGCCCGGCACGATCCGGGTTCGCGTACGCAACACCCACGCTACTGATCCGAAATTTCCCGACCTCTACCGCCTCTGGGTCGCACCCAACGAGGGCTATCTCTCGATGAAGACGGAGACCGCCGTCTTCTCGGGGGCCAACTCTTCCAAGGTCGAATACATCGACACGACCACGTTGGAAGACCTGAAACGCTCTCCGGCTGGCTACTGGTATCCGGGCCGGGTGCGCCGCAAGACGTCGAACTCCTCGGGCGTGCAGGTGACGAGGTTCTTCCTCGACTTCGACGTGAAGATCCCCGAGACCCTGTTCCAGCCCCTCGACCCGAAGGATCAGTAAAGACGTGCATTCCGGATCTGAACGGAAATAAACATGTCGTCGATCAAGAGGCAACCGCCCCGAGCATCTGACTCCAGGTGCTCGGGGCAGCATTCATGAGCTCCACGACATCCACACTTTGCCACAAAATGCCGTTGAGTGTTCAATTCTCCGTCCCACGGACCCCGTGGGAATGCCGTCTTCGACGCTCCGCGTCGGTGTTTCGGGCCGCGGACGACCCTTGTGCCGTACAGAAGTGGCACGATCCGGATCAAGCCTCCCTTGCCGATGAGGGATCGAATCGGGAATTTTGCCGAGGGCTCGTTCGCTCGCTCCGACGGGTTTCAGGCGGCCTTCCGTCGTCGAAAAAGAGGACGCAGGGCGTCCGAAGACGGCATTCCCGCGGGGACGAGTGATGGATCTCTCGCGTCTTATGGGTAAAAGATGACAGTGGTCTTGGAAACGAGGGATTGGATCTCGACGACTTATGGGGCAAGGATTGCATCCCGTGTGGGCCAACACTCACTTCCTGGGCGGTTCGCCCTCAACCGGCTTGTCCCTCGGCAACTCGAATGACATCCCGGATTGGTGCAGCACCAGGGCCAGCACTTTGCCCCCGCCGTCTTTCTTGAACGAGACGGCGATGGAGCTGGCGAGTGCAAACGACCAACGCCCTTCCTTGTCGGGCTCCTTCAGCTCGAAAACCAGTTGACTGGGGATATCCAGGGCGAGCTTTCCACAGCGGAATAGCACCTGGAACGGGGTGTTCTTGAATGGCCCGAAGTTCGCGGTATAGGTGCCGATCAGGGGTTTCAACTCATCGGGCACTTCGCCGGTACCCTCGCGCTTGAGCAGCGCGTCCTGGATCGTCGTCTCCAACCGGACCGTGCTGACCCCGCCCCGCGATTGAGTAAAGTAGCAGACGATCAGGTCCTCCGCGGGAAAGGCCCAGGCCCCTGTACCATCCGAACCGCCATGACCGAAGCCCCTCACTTCCGACCGGGTGGGGCTTTCGCCCGGCGCGTAGAGCATGGACATCTGGCCGTATTGCGGCTTCAGACCGAAAAACCCGCACGGGTAAGGTCCGTCGCTTCCGAGTGCTTTCATCGGCGACACGGGAGTCAGGATCCGGGCGATCGCCTCGTTCGAGAGCAGTCGTTTCCCACCGGCCATGCCGCCGTCCATCCAGAGCGTGAGGAAGCGGGCATAATCGGCGGGGGTGGAGTAGAGCGACTGCGAGCCCCACGCGAAGGGGTAGAACGGTGCCCCGTCCGGCTTCCAGTACCGCGTAAACTTCCCCGGGGCGCCGAAATACAGGCTGGCAACTCGCGGCTTGCGCGGGTCGTCGGCCTTCGAGAGATAGAACGTATCGGCCATCCCCATCGGCTGGAGGATCCGCTCCGCGACGAAGCGGTCGATCGTCATTCCACTGATCCGTTCGACGACGGCCGCCGCGGCGTCGCTGCCGGCGTCCGAGTACCAGAACTTCTCGCCCGGCTTGAATTGTGGCCCCTTCTCCCCGACGGCTTTCGCCTGGGCTTGCAGGTCGGGGTATTGGTCCATTTTGACCGTCATGATCGTCAGGGGTAAACCACTCCGATGTTGCAGGAGTTGCTCGATCGTGATGGCCTTCGACTTGTCGTTGTCGAAGCCAGGCAGGTATTTCGCCACCGGGTCGTCCAGGCGCAGCTTTCCCTCGTCGGCCAGCATCTGCACGGCGACGCCCGTCAGGGTTTTGGTCATCGAGCGGATGTTGAAAATCGTGTTGCGCTCCATCGGTCGTTTGGCTTCGCGATCGCGTGCTCCAAAGACCTCGTGCAAGATCGTCTTGCGGTTCTTGACGATCAGGAGCTCGCCTCCGACGATCGTGCCGTTCATCACGTAGGCTTCCACCTCATCGGCCAATCGTCGTACGGCCTCGGCCGAGACGCCCTGGCTTTCGGGCGTGGCGACCGGGAAGGCTGCCCTCTCCTCGGCCCCGGTCGATAGGCACACCGGGCCTAACCACACGACTGCGATCCAGATCGCAGTCCGCTGGCATAAACTCAATCGATGGTTAGTCATGGAACTCTCCTTGGGTAACTCTTGGCGATTGGATCAGGGGCCTTCTGCGTTTGGGGATGGGCCGCGTTCCGGCCGGTGCGTGCCGAATCGTTCTCGCAGGGCTGGGCCCTGGAGTCCTCTCGCGGGAATGATCCGGAATATCCCCGGTGAGCGTCGGCCTCGTCGTCCGAGACTTCGCCTGGCCCACTGTGCTGTGCCGTCGATGCACCACGACGCGTCTTCGTCGATCCTCGTCGATCGACGACTGCCCGGCCACGCGGTTGGCGGGCCTCGGAGAAAGCTGAATCAGGCGGCTTTCGCCTTATGATCCAGCCACACGCAATAACCGAGAGTCACCACGATGCCCGCAACGACCGCGCCTGTCCCGACCGCCGCAGCCACCGGGATCGGCGCGAAGGCAAACAGTCCGGCAAACACGAGCCCGCTCAACACCGCGGTCCAGCCTGCCACCCGCCTGGCTCGGAATGCGTAGGGGTGCGGTATCACGGCTTTGGGGAGCTGGTTGCCGTTGGAGGCGATCATCAACCCGTTCATGCCGATGACCATCCGTGTGACCGTATCGCCCTCGATATATCCGAGCTTGCGTGCGATGGTCGCGCCGATCGCCACGGCGAAGATACCGCCGCACCAGGCGAGACCGGCCTTCAGTTCCTTGTTCATCGAGACGTCTCCTTCTTGGGTTCCGTTGCCTTCGCGCCCAGGCCGAACGAATGGACGAAGCCCAGCAAAGCTTCTTCGAGCACCGAGAGTTTCAGGTGATAGATGATCGACTTGCCGGACTTCTCGGTGTGCACCAGGTCGGCCTCCTTCAGCACCGCGAAGTGCGCCGACATCGTCGGCTTGGAGACGTCGAACTGGTCGCTGAGATCGCCCGCGCTCATCGGCCCCTTGCGCAGGAGCAGCAGCACACGACGACGTGTCGGATCGGAAAGGGCTTTGAAAACGTGGCTCATGATTCGATAATAAGCTAAACGTCGAATCGTGTCAAGGAGCGGGACTTCGACCTTGGTGGTAAAAGGCCAAGGGCCAGTCGCTCTGTCGATGGACCTTGGCTCGGTCGCAAGCTTGGACCGGTCTCCTCGGGCGGCCTGAGGAGCTTGCGCGCGGGATCCGCAGCTCATGGAGGCGGGGCCCTTGTGCGATCAAGGAAAGGCCCCGACGGTGCGCCTCAACGCTTCGTTCCGGCTCGGACGATGTCGTAGTCCGTGATCGTGCCATCTGCCGTGAGGTGGATGAGGAGACAGTGATTCGCCTTGTCGGTCACCATCTGGAAGAACACGATGCGGCCCACTTCGCTCTTGTGTCGCTGGATCTTTCGCCCGGAGACGTCCTGCTCGGCGAGATATCTCAGCGATTGCAGGCCGGCCATCTCCGGTTCGGAGCCTTTGCCGAAGACGTCGCGTGCACCTGGGGTGAGTGCGGGCGTGTCGGCGACGAACTTCCCTCCCTGTTGGATGGCCCCCAAGGTGGCAACGATCGTCTCCGTCCTCCGCGGGTCGGGATCGGTTCGCGGCTCGAGGGAGGTGAAGAGGGGCCCGATGCGTGGCACGTTCCATTCGCGATCGTTTTCCTTCCAGACGAACTCACGGATCTCACCACTTGCATCCTTGATGAAGGTGATCCGGGCGTTATGTTGCGTCGAACGATAACGGTCGTCGGTCTCCGGCAGGAAGTCTTCGTCTGGGAGCCCATCGACGACGGTTTGCAGCCGGTCAGGGCCCGTCGCCAGCGTCATGATCCGGTGGCTCGCGAACTCGTAATATCCGGCCCGGGCGAGGAGCTGGTCCTCGGCCACTGCGACCGCCGGAGCCTGCGCGAGATCCGGCAAGGGATAGTCGGGCCAGTGATACTCTCGGGCGATGGCTTGCACGATGCGGGAGAGCATGCCGGAGTTGTCGTTTGCGTTGATCATGATCGCCGCGCCCTGGCCGGTCTCCGCGTAGGCGATCAATCTCGCGTCGAACCCCCGATCGCGGCCGTTGTGGCCGAATCGGAGCGCATGGCCGCTCCCCTCCAGGAATACTCCGAGCCCAACGTCGTTCTTCTGGCTGGTGAGCATCTGTCGCGCCATCGAGCGAGACAGCACCTTGTCCGATTTCCCCTCAAGGGCCTCCTGCACCCCGATGGCGAAATGCGCCAGGTCGGAAGGGGTCGTCCACAGCCCGGCCGCCGCCATCTCCGGGTAGATGTGCCACCTCCCTTTCACTCGGCCCCGGGCTTGATCGTGGCCGCACGCCGAGAGCCCGGCTTTCTCGGGTGGCAACGGTTGCTCGAATGTGCTCTCCTTCATCCCGAACGACTCCAGCACGGTGTCGCGCATGAACTTCGGGAACGGCTCGCCCGTGACGTCGACGATCATCTGCTGCATCACGGTGTACCCCCCGCCCGAGTATCGCCAACGGCTGCCGGGAAGGCAGTCCACCCGGATAGGCTCGGTCGTCGCCGGCTTCACTCCGTCCAGGATCTGGACGAGGGTCGGGACCGGCGCACCCGAGGGATAGCCGGGAAATCCGTGGACGGTCAGGCCGGCCGTATGGCTGACGAGTCCGCGGAGGGTGACCTTCTTCGTCTTGGTGAATTCGTTCTCCGGGACCTTCCATGTGGTGAGCCGAGTGTTCACGTCGTCATCTAGCGAGAGCTTGCCCCGTTCCACCAGTCGCAGAGCGGCCGAGGCCGCGACCGATTTGCTGACCGACCCGGCCTGGAAGAGTGTGGAGGTCGTCACCGGCGAGACTCCACCCTCTTCCGTCACGCCGTAGGCCGTCGCCTTGACGATCTTGCCCCCCTGGATCACGGCCAGAGATAGGCCGGGGACGTGACGCTTCCGCATCTCGCCCAGGATGGCTTCGTCGATGGCAGCGGACGAGGGACTCGACGTCGCCGATCCGGGGGACGGTCTCGGAGGACTCTCCCAGGCCAGCGACTCGCCCGAGATCAAGCAGAGGAGGATCGCGCCTAAGGTGCGTTTCATCGCCGCATCCCATCCTTTCCGGTGAGGTCCGACATCGAGGCTTGGAAAGTGGCCGTTTCGGCTTCGGGCCCCGATGGGGGCTGCCGTGGCCGATCGCCCGGACCCAGCCTAAAGTTGAGACCCTGCCGAGGTCTTGTGGCCGCGAAACGTCCTCTTATCTCAGGGTAGCCTCTTCACGCAGTGTGCGACGGGTTTCCCCGATCGAGGTGCCAACGAAAACGGCCCTCGACATCTTTGGATGATGCCGGGGGCCATGTCGTTGAGATGTCGGCGGGGTGAGCTCACCGGGTGAGGAGCCGCTTCGCCCGCTCGTGGGAGCGATTCTTCGAGGGGTCGAGCAAGGTCTGGGTCGCCTCGTCGCCGAGGTCGGCTTTGGTGATGCGGCCGGCCTCGACGGCGTCCAGCAGGGAGGCGCGTCGGTCGTCGTCGCGGAGCAACGCCTCGATCGTGAACTTGCGGTTTCCGGGCGTGTAGTGGCCGAAGTTGGCGAGGAGGGCTTTGGTCGCCTCGGGGGAAGGGACGTCGCCGAGTGCACAGACGGCGCCTTGCTGGAGCTCGGCGGAGACGCCCTTGGCGAGGTAACGCGCGATCTGGGCACCGCGGCGTTCCCAGGGCTCGACGCCGAGCATGCGCAAGGCGTCGTAGCGGGTCCCTTCGGGGACGTCCTTGGCGTCGGTCATGGTCGAGGCGAGGTCGAGGGCCCTTCGCCAACGGCCCCTGAGGGCCTGGTCGTCGCGGACGATGGACTCGAGCCGTTCGGCGGGCCAGGCACCCGCCTGGGTGATCCCGTTGATGAGGCCTCCCCCGATCACGACGGCCTGCCAGTCCTCGAGCGGCGCCTTGTCATTGGGAAGCGACGCGGCGAGCAGGCGACCGAGCTCGTCGGCGTCGTTGCGGCGTCCGGCCGCGATCGCGACGCGCCAGATCCAGGGGATCCGGCGGTATTGCTCCTCACGGTCGGGGCCCAGGCCTCGGCTCATCGCCGTGACGAGCTCGGACGAGAGCTCGGGGTGCTCGCCGATGATCGCCTCCCGCCGAGGGCCGGATGTCGCCGGGTCGAGGATCGTCTTTGCCAACTCGTCCGCCGAGGCCTTGGGCTTCGCCTTCGTCGCGGGAGCAGGATCCTCGCGGAGGCCGCCGCCGGATCGTGACGTGAACACAATCGCGCGGACGTCGGCCAGGGCCCCCTGGACCGGCCCCGACGGCCGGATCTCGAGCCGGTGGACCCCGGCCGCCAGGGTGAGCTCGCGGAGGAACATGGAGTCATAATTGGCCCAGGATCCGGTCGACGTGAACCGGCTCCGGATCGGTGCGCCGTCGACGTGGACGAGGTAGGCGTTGCCCGCCGAGGCGTCGTCGCAGGCCCATTCGACGGTGACCGTATACGTCGACGGCTTCTCGACGCGGAAGTTCCAGGCGGCGCGGTCCCCCGCGCTGTGCCAGTAGCCGAGGTTGCCGAACTCGGTCTCATAAGTGAGGGTCGGGCCATAGACCTCGGCCGCCTCCGCCGCGAGGCGGATCGAACCGTCGGGGCCCGGCTCGACGGTCCTCGGCCGGTTCCCGTCGAGGTCCTTCGGACGGGGGACGTCCCGGGAGAGGAAGGCGATGAGGTCGGCCAAATCGGCCGGCTTGAGGTCGTTCTCCAGGCCTTCCGGCATGAGCGAACGTCCCGAGGTCGCCAGCTCTTCCAGGTCGGCGCGGAGGATCGTGTCGGCTTGTCCTTCCTGCCGCTTCAGGGTGATCGCGCTGGCGGTCTCGCCGGCGATCAGTCCGGTGAGGACACGACCATCCTTGAGTGCGGCGGTGTAACTGGCGTATCGTGCGTCGACCTCGTGGTTCGGGTCGAGGATCGCCCCGATCAGCGCGTCGGCCGACGTGTCGGTCAACGCGGCGAGGTCCGGGCCGACCTCGTGGCCGACACCGCCGACTTTGTGGCAGGCGGCGCAGATCCTCCCGAACACCTGCTTGCCGCGCGTCGAATCACCGGTCATCTGCTTGGCCGGGGCGAACGCCTCGAGCACGGCTCGGCGCGGCCCGATTCCCTGGGATCCAAAAATGCGTGAGGCTCGATCGCGGAGCGACTCCGAACCTTTCGAGAGGAACTGCTCGCGGTGCGCGGCGTCGATCTGGCCGGGGACGATCGAGCCGCTCTCCAATGCGGCCACGAGCGTCTCGGAAGTCTCCGGCCGGGCGAGCAAGGCGTCGAGGGCTTCGGCCCGGCCGCTCGGCCCGAGGCGTGCCCAACGGGCGATAATCGCCTCGGCGGCAGGGCGATCGCCGAGCTTGGCCAGGGTTCGGACCGCCTCGAGCTGGATCTCGGCCGGCTCGCTCGGGTCGAGTCGTTCGGCGAGCGTACTGCGGTCGGCGTCGCGCGAGGCAGTGACACGGCCCAGGAGCCGGAGCGCGACGAGGCGAGCGGCGACCTGCGCCCCCTGGTCGGCCGCCAGGGTGGCCGCCGAGGCGATCGACGCCCTGACGACGGGGTCGTTGGCCAGGGACTCATCGCGGGCGCCGTCGAGGAGCTCGGCGAGGGCTCCGAGTTTCCAGGGCTCGGGCTTCGTGCCGTCGACTCGGATCGCGGCGAGCGCCTGGGCGATCGCGTTTCGGTCCTTCGATCCCGCGACCGTCGCGATCAGAGGCTCGACGAGCGCCGAAGGGGGACCGCCGGCGTTCGCCGAGGCGACCACGCTCTCCAGCACAATCCCGGCGTGGTGCATCGACGAGCTGAGCAGGGCCGCGCGGATCCAGTGGTCCGCGCCGTCCTCGACCGCGATCTTGCCGAGGGCCTTGCCGGCTTCGGGCGAGGCCCACTCTCCCAGGCTCAGGGCGACCTGGTAGCGGACCGTGGCCGCCGGGTCGTCGACCATCGCCAGGATCGCCTTAACGACCGCGGGATCCTTGCCCAACCAGGGCTCGGAGAGTCGGACCGCCTCGCGACGGACGCCGGGGCTGGCGTCGGCGAGCGCCGCCGGGAGCAGCTTCGGGGTGAGCGAGCCGAGACCGTCGAGGGCACAGAGGGCCTGGGCACGCGCCGCCGGGTGGCCGGCCTCGCGGGCGAGGCGTTCCAGCACCGGGACCGCCTCGCGGTCGGCGCGGTGGAGGAGCAGGCGTTGGACGTTGTCTCGAAGTGTGCCGTTGGGGCTGTCGATCGCCGAGGCCAGGTCGAGGGTCGACAGGGCGTCGAGGCGCGGGACCGCCCTGGGGGGCTGGCCTTCGGGGAAGACGCGGTAGATCCGCCCTTTTTCGGCTCCCGCCCGGACGTCCAGGGTCGCCAGGCGTTCGGGGCTGATCCAGCGCGGATGCTCGACCACGAATCGGTACATGTCGACCACCCAGAGCGCCCCGTCGGGGCCGGTGCGGACCTGCACCGGCCGGCACCACGGGTCGGTCGAGGCGAGGAACTCCGACGACTGCTCGTCCTGGGCCTTGCGGGCGGAGAAGGTCACCCCGTCGGGCTCCAGGATGAGCCGTCGCACGAGGTTGTGGACCGGTTCACAGGTGAACGAATTGCCGGCGTACTCGGCCCCGAGGAGCGTGTCGCGGTAGATGAGCGGGCTGCACGCCGAGGTCACGTGGTTGGCACTATCGGGCTCGTTGTAGCGGGCCAGGGTCCGGCTCGCGGGGTAGAGCCGCTGCATCGCCTCCCCTTGGGCGGGCACGACGCTGGGGTAGGGGGCGGCGACCCTCGGGTTGCGATGGGCGTAGTGGTCGGGGAGGGGATAGTGCTGGATGAGCACGCTGTTGTTGCCGCCGAACTGGTTCCCCCAGTCGTCCCGGACCCGCCCCTGCTGGGTCAGGCCCGACGCCGGCTCGAACTCGCCCGTGTCGGGCCTCATGCGGAAGTCACGCCCGCCGATGCTGATATCCCGCCCGCTCGCGGTCCCTCGGATCGCGCCGCCGATCAGGCCGTTCGCGCCGTAGACCCAGTTGTCGAGGCCGAGCGCGAGCCCGTTGACGCGTGCCTGGAAGTTCTCGGTCGCGAACCCCTCGAAGAGCGTCCGGCGGACGTCGGCCTTGCCGTCGCCGTCGGTGTCCTCCGCGTAGATGATGTCCGGCGCGGCACAAATGAGCACCCCTTTGCGCCAGGCCGTTACGCCGGTCGGGAACGGGATCCCTTTGAGGAAATCGGTCGCCGTGTCGTAGCGGCCGTCGCCGTCGCGATCTTCCAGGAACTTGATGATCCCGCCGGGCTTCCCTTCGCCGTCGAGACCCGACGGGTAGTCATACATCTCGCAGACCCAGAGCTTGCCGTCGGCGCCGAAGTCGACGGCGACCGGGCTCTTCACGAGCGGCTCGGAGGCCACGAGCTCGACCTTGAGCCCCGGCTTGGTTCGGAAGGCCCGTCGCGACTCCTCGGGCGAAAGCGCCGGGGGCGAGTCGTCGTCCGCATGCTTCGTGTTCGAAGGGTCGAACCCGGGCCCGACGACGCGATGGACCGCGTCGATGATGATCGCCTCGACGCCGGGCTTCAATCGCGACGCCCGGGCGTAGTAGGTCATCGCGAGCCCGCCTTCATAGCCCCCTTCGCGGAGGATGCGCTCGGAGGGGATGTAGCAGGGGACGTCGTTGGCGTAGGCGGTGACCCAGAGCCGGGCCGGGTCGAGCTCTTTCTTGAGCCTGAGAACGTAGTCGACGACGACTTCGCCGGGGAGGAAGACCATTGCGAGCGCGTTGCCGAACCGCCAGGCCTGCACCGAGTACGGGAGCTCGGCCGGGATCGCCTCGCCTCGGGCGAGCCTGGCGAGTTGGAGCGTCGCGTTGTGGCCGACGGGCCCGCCCCCTTTCTCGATCGCCTCGAGCTCGGCGCGGGTGGGCACCTTGTCGAAGGGCAGCGAGAGTTTTTCATAGGAGATCTTCGGGACCTCGGGGAGCTCGGTCCAGGACCCTTTGAGCAGTTGGTTGACCTCGTCGGCGAGCGCCCTGCCGTGGTCCTTCGCGGCGCCGGCGACGTACTGCCGGGTCGGGTTGGCGTCGGCCCCGCAGCCGACCAGGGTCAGGGCGATGCAGCCCGGGTGGTCGGCCTCGATCGCCGTTTGGGCGTAACCGGCCCAGTCGCCGTCGATGAGGTTTTCCTCGGGACGGAGCGTGGTGCAGTGGCAGGCGTAGTTCGCGACGATCGCCCGGAGTGCCCCGTCGGGCCCGACAAGCTTGAGGACTGGTAAGCTGTGGTCCACGGGCCCGCCGGGCGTTCTCCGGTTCGCGGCGAACTTGGCGCGGCCCTGCGACCACGAAAGCCGCCCGGGCTTGCGGTCGGCCAGGGCGTCGAGGCAGACCGCCTCGAGCTTGTCGACGAGGTCGCGTGTGTATTTGTTGATATGAGCTTGGTCCTCGGCCGGGATCGGCTTGCCGAAGATGTTGGGTGCGACCCCCGTGAGGCAGGGGGCCGAGTGGGTGTGCGACGAGCCGACGGAGAGCCGCTCTCGTGCGAGCCCGGCCCGTCGGCCGAGCCTCGCGGCGACCTCGGCGGTGATCGCCTCGGGAACTCCGAGGTTGTCGACCGCCACGAGAACCGCGGGCTTTTGCTCGTCGGTGCCGATCGCCAGGGCCTTCGCCCAGATTTTTTGTCCGACCCCCGTCGCCTCGGCGGAGCGGCCGAGGTAGCCGTGGAGCCGGATCGGCCCCGTCGGCGTGATGTCGACCCTGGCGACGCCGACGGAGGTGGGGGGGACCTCGTCGGCGAAGGTGATCATGCTCATGGCCAGGGCACACAGGATGAGGGCGGGATGCGTTTTCATCGGGGCTCGGTTCCTGTTCCTCATCGGTGACGGAATCTGGACTTCGAAGAGCCGGGCGCCGGTTCCTCGGCCTTCTTGAGGTCGAAGTCGATGGACTCGGCCTGGCCGGCCTTGACCTCGGCCTTGAGTGTCGAGCGCATGTTGTAGATCGTCGGGAGCCGCGACGCCTTGGGCTTCAGGAACGGCCCGGGCGCCTCGCCGGGTTTCAGTTTCGATTCGGTTTCCTCGGTGATCGAGACTTGGTAGGTCCCCGGCACGGGCCCTTCGGCCCGAGCGATCGAGTACTCTCCGTCTCGGATCAGGCCCCCGATCACGATGGGTGTCCCCCCGCCGTTCGGTGCCGACCGGAGCTGGATGGCCCCTTTCGCGAGGGGGATCCCGTCATACGAGACCTTTCCCCAGACGGCCTCCCGGGGGAGTTTGTCCTCCTCCCCCCCTCCGCAACCGACCAGGGCGAGCGCGGGGACGATTCCGAGAAACCGTCGGAGCGAAGCCGTTCGGGATACGCCAGGGATGTCAGTACGCATCGGCGCTGATCACCTCATTTCCCTGGGACGTGCTGAGTGCGCTCCACGTCACGAGGTTAATCGAGTTCTTCATGAATTTCACGCTCCCGTCGCACATGCCGACGTTCACGCCTCCCGAATGCCGGCTCCGGGCCGCCAGGTACCAGATGAGGTCGGCGGTGGTGCAGGGGGGATTCTGGGCGTAGGGGTAGTTGCACAGGCCCGGGAACGTGACGTCCGGCGAGGTGCTGTTGGGCGCGAGGTACGCCGTGAAGAGCGCACAAGGGCCAAGCCAGGTGAACCCGCGGAGGTCGAGCGCCCCGTTCCCCGGGACGCCCACCACGGCCTCCGAGACCATCATGGTGTTGCTGAGCCCGTCGCTGATCGAGCTGACCGGGTAGGTGGTCATGGCCGTGCCGTCAGCCTGACGCTGCTGGTAGTTTGCCCCCGCGATGTCGACCAGCGGCGAGCCGATGTCGGTGAACGGGGCCATCAGGAACGTGGCCCCGTTGAGGGTCATCTGCTCCATGTCGGTGTTGCCGAAGTTGACCACGTAGTTCTGCGAAGTGATCGGCGTCGGCACGCCGTTCAAGTTGACGTTGATGCCCGAGGTGACCCTGTTGTTCGAGTCCGACGGGCAGTAGAACGCGCTCACGCGGCTCGAAGTGACCGTGATATTGCACTCGCCGCTGTAGCGCAAGGGGCTGTCGACATCGCCGGGCCGGCCCATGTTGTTCCCATAAGAATTCCAGGCGTTGAACAGCGGTTGCTGTTCGATGAACGGGAGGATCGCGTTGCACCAGGTCCCCCAGGCGTCCCCGTTCATCCCCTGCGGGAGCGTGCCCACCGAGCTGATGTAGTTATGCATCCCGATCCCGAGCTGCTTGAGATTGTTGACGCACTGGGCACGTCGGGCGGCTTCGCGCGCGGCCTGGACCGCGGGCAGGAGCAGGGCGATGAGGACCGCGATGATGGCGATCACGACGAGCAGTTCGATCAGGGTAAAGCCGCGACGTCGTCGCATGAAGGACTCCTTCAGTGGAAAATCGTCGAATCGAGAACGGCCGAGGTCCGGGGCTGACGACTTCAAGAGGAGAGGGGGTCGCAAGCGCAATTCCATGAGCCCGAGACGTCGCGAGCACGTGCCCCGGGTGCAATTCCCAACCGGACCGAAGGGCTCGGCCCGGGGAATTCATCAATCTGTCCTCAACCGGTGAATTGCGCGGGGCGTGACAGAGTTTTTTCGAGGGTTTGGAAAAAGCCCACATCCGACGACCTGTTCTCGCAGGAAGTCGTGACGACGTGAAGGGATAGGAACGTCCTTGATGTCGTTCGAGACATGACCCGCAGGGAGGACCTGCCACGTGCCGCGAGGTTCGTTGACAATGCCTCAGGTGTCGATGGCGTCATAAGTTGTGCGGTCAGCGAGTCGCGCACGATTCAAGCTCCGGTCAGGGTTGTCGGCCGTCGCTCGACGGATCGAAGTCACCCATTTGCATGTCCGAGATGGGCGCGTTGTAATGACCCTCGCCCTCCGGTGTTCTCGGACACCTTCGGTGCATCGGAAACCGTGCGATTCCGTCACGATCCTCAGCAAACCAACGGCTCGGAACGGGCTCGACGGGGGTCGATCCGTTTTAGGTCGGGCTCCTCTTCGACTGAGAATTCACTCTCCCCGATCAGGCGGTCGCTGGGGTCTGTCCCATAGACAAGAAACGAGAAGCGAATGTCCGGCCACGTTCAACGAGTCCTATCTGCTTGGCTTTTGCTACCCTTCTTGACGACGGCCTCCCTCAAGGCGGACGACCTGAAGTCCACCGAGAAGGACGGAGTTCGCTGGTATGACGTCCGACAGTTAGGAGTCGAAGGCCGGGGCTGGACGGACACGCTCGCCCCCTACGATCGACTCCCCTCTCGGGCCAAGGGGGTCGTCCGCGACGAGGTCTGGAATCTAAGCCGAGACTCGGCCGGTTTGTGCGTCCGCTTCACGACCTCGGCGACGACCATTCATGCCCGCTGGACTCTCGCGAAGAGCGAACTCGCCCGACCCCACATGTCCGCCACGGGTGTGAGCGGTGTCGACCTGTATGCCAGGGATCCGGCAGGAACCTGGCGATGGGTCGCCTGCGGTAAGCCGGCCGCGAAAACCAATGAGCTCATCCTCGCGACGGGCTTAGTTCCAGGTCACCGCGAGTATCTCCTGTATCTGCCGCTCTACAACATCGTCGAGTCCTTGGAAGTCGGCGTCCCCTCGAACGAATCGATCGCCGACGCCCCTGATTATCCTGCCGACCTGGCGAAGCCGATCGTGTTCTATGGCACGTCCATCACCCACGGCGCGAGCGCGAGCCGTCCCGGGATGACGCATACCGCGCTCCTCGGACGCTGGTTCGGTCGACCTGTGATCAACCTGGGCTTTTCGGGCAACGGCAAGATGGAGCCCGAGGTCGGACGGTTCCTGGTGGAATTGAAACCGGCGGTGTTCGTGATCGACTGCTGTCCGAATCTCGTCGGCCAGGAAACGGCCGAGCGGACCGGACCACTCGTCGCCCAACTCCGCGCGGCCCACCCCACCGTCCCGATCCTCCTCGTGGAGGATCGCCGCTACACCGATTCCTGGATCCAAATCCAACATGCCGAACGCAACGTCGGCAACCATGCCGCCCTCAAGAAAGCCTTCGATGCCCTGATCGCGGCGGGAGACAAGAACCTGCTTTATCTATCCGGTGACCAGTTGCTCGGCGACGACAATGAAGGAGCCGTCGACTCTTCACACCCGACGGACCTTGGCTTCTATCGGCAGGCGAAAGAGTTCGAGAAGGTTCTCCAACCGCTGCTCAAGCGACCCGTTCGATAGGTTGTGTCGCAAAACGAGGAATGCTCAAACGGCGAGACGCGCCCTCGGGCCGATGACGAAGCCCGCGCCATGCGCGGCGATCGTTCCGTCCTTCGCGAGGTGCTGCGCCGGCGGAATCTATTGGTTGATGATCATTCAACGTAAATCCAATTCCATGAATGCTGCGTCGGGGAACGGGCTGTCGCAGTAGGGAGGGATTTCGCGGAAGCCCAGCGCCCGATTGAGGGCGACCGCGTCCCCGATCCTCGAGGCGATGGTGTCGAGCCGCATCCCCGGTCATATCCGAGGGTCCGTGCCTCCTCAATGACTCGCCCCGCGAGCTTCCGGCCCAGCTTGAGCCCCCGGAATCTCGGATCGACGAACAGCCGTTTCATCTCGCACACACCGTCGCCCAACGCCCTCAACGCGACGCAACCCGCCGGTTCGGCTTCGACCGTCGCCAGCAGGATGCAACCGGAGGGAGGGGCGTACTTGCCGGGGAGCGAGGCGAGTTCCTCGGAGAATCCCTGGAATTCGAGGTCGAGACCCATCGAATCTGCGTAGTCGAGGAACATCGACCGGATGGCAGGCATGCTCGTCTGTTCGGACTGTCGAGCGATGGTCATGTTCATGGCTGGCCCCGCGATGCTTTCCTGTCGCACGATTCGAGCTTGAACCGATGAAACCCCGCGGATGATCCTGGGTATTCGGTCCTGGCTTCTATGCGGCACACCCACGGAGGTCAAGAATCATGACAATCGCAGAGATTCGAGATCGAATCGAGGCGGCCTTCGCGGAGACTCCCGCGCCGGGTGACGCCTTCCTCGAGATCTCCGCAACCCATCAGGACGAGGGCATCGTCGAATATTTTCGAGGGACGACCTGGCGAGGTCACGGGATCCAAGACCTGCGTCACCACTCTGCCGCGCTCTCCTTCTTCACCGGGCCCGCCTTCCGTTATTGGCTCCCCGCGTTCATGCTCGGCTCCCTGGAGGATTCGGAAGCTGCGGATGTCAAACCCGAAGGCATCGCCTCTTCGATGCTGGACTATAGCCGGAGGAAAGTGTTCACTGCGAATGAACTCAACGCCGTTGCAGCCTTCCTCGCCCATTTCGCCGAATTATATGGCTCCGATCGCTTCAGGAGAGCCACAGAACGCGTCAGCCAATCGGCGGATAATTGGGCCTGCGACCGCCACGCAGGTGCCCCGTGATCGGGGTGGAGGGAATCGAGGACGCGCCCGCACCACGCCCCCGACCGGTCCGCTGGCCTCGGGATTCACGTCGTTGTGCGACGGCTTCCGTCGACCTACTTCGTCTGCGGAATACGTCGAGTCGCAACCTGAGATGGGTTCGAGCGGACGATGGTGAGGTACAAGGTCTCCGACTGGACCTTTTCGGCGTTGAACCCGCTTACGGTCTCTTGAATCTCGGCGACGAACTGGGGGTCACGTCGAAGTTGCGAGAGTTCGTGCGGCATCAGGGGGATGAGGACCGCGTTGGAGCCATCGACCCTCTCCCGGAGGTCGGCCCAGGTCCGGACCGTAGGGGCAGGATGGCCAAGCGCGAAGACGGCCCCGGGCGGTTTGAAGGAGCTAAGTAACGGTTGAGCCCCTGACGAAGCCTCGAGTGCGGCGAGACGACGGCCGACGACGGCCGACGTGCGATACGGCTCGCCCGAGGGGAGAAGCCAGCCGGCGAAGATGGCGAGCGAGAGCGCCGAGAAGATCATCGCTCCTCGAGTCGCGCGTTCGATCCGGCCGGCCGACAGCTCGCGAAGGCTGAAAACCGTCGCCACCCCGATCACGCCGGTCAGGACCAACGCAGGGACTTGCATGGGGGGCGGGAGGACCTTGAGAGCAAACCCGACCAGACCCGCCGTCAAGGCGAAGCCGACCGTTGCGAGCGTCGCGCAAGCAACCCGGCCCAGCCGCCACGAGGGTAAACCGACTCGCGACTCGCTCGATCGCACGAGCACCCACGCGATCAGTAGCGCGATCGCCGGCACGGCCGGCAAATAGTAGTGGATCAACTTCGTCCGCACGCACTCCAGGAGGACGAGCGGCCCCACCACCCAACCGAGCAAGAAGCCCACGAGGGGGGTCGCCTTCCGGCTCGACCAGGCCGACACGAGCGCCGTGGGCAAGAGCGCCGACCATGGAAAGAGGGTCGCCATCCCCAGCACGACGTAATAGCCGGGGAACCCGCCGTGTTCCTCCAGCCCGTGAGTGGCTCTCTTGATGATGTGAAAGCCTATTGCGACATTGAAATATTCGCCCTGCGAACGCAACAGGATGGCGACGTTCCACGGCACCACGATCGCCGCGAACAACAAGGGGCCCCACCGCCATCGGAGCCGAGAAAGGTAGGTGAGCGGGCTTGGTCCGCCGCAGAGCCAGCCGGTCATGACCGAGGCGACGAGCAACACCGGGCCCGCCGGCGACTTGGTCAAAACCGCGAGTCCCAGGAGCGACCAAAACGCCGCGCAGGCTCCGCGGGAAGGCCTTTGCCAGAGCTCCCACAGCGCGACCTGACAGCCGACGACGAAGAAGGTCAAGGTCGCATCCGTCGTCGCCAACTTCGATTCGGCCACCATGAGTGGCATGGTCGTCAGCACGAGGGCCGCAAGGCGCCCAACCCGATCACCCAGGATACGCTGCCCCCACCACCACGTCAGGAGAACCGTGCACGTACCCATCAGGGCCGACACGAGACGCGCTCCGAACGGGTTGTCGCCGCCGATGGCCGTCCCGGCGAGCATCAGCCAGTAAATCAGAACGGGTTTATGGTAGCGCGGTTCGGCGTTGAACGTGGGATGGACCCAGTCGCCGCTTTGCCGCATCTCTCGGGTGGCTTCCGCATATCGCGGTTCGTCCCGATCCCAAAGGCTGATCCGGCCGTTGCCGATGAGGTTGAGAGTCAAGGCCAACAAGCCGATCAGTACGCCCTCGCGGAGGACGGACCGGGGGGATCGAGAGCCCGAACTCCCGGCCGAGCCAGAAGTAACGGCGCCGAGGGGGATCAGCTTGAGCGGCATGAATATTCTCTATCCGAGGGAGCGATCCCATCCATGGAATACGTGATACCGCGATTGCCAAGCACCATCGCGGCACAATCCTCAAACCGTTCGCCCACAACCACGAGTTCGCCGAAGTCCTCCGGCCGTGATGCAGGACGTGGCCACCTTGCCAGTTCGGTCGCGCCGCGGGCGACCATAACCGAAATCAGCGATTCCTACCATCACAATCGGGTATCGCGCCCGGCCGCCCGCAGACCTTCCATTCAAATCCCGTCTTGGGGACATGCGATCCTTTCAATCCAGTGTTGGTGGGTGCCGACGAGCAAATCCGCAACGGCGAGGGTGAGCCGGTCGCCTTGCCGGTGGCGGCGTCTGGGGACTAGGGATACCGGGCCGATTGGATCGACAAGTACCTGATCGATCTGGAGATCAAGTTGGTAGTCCCATCGAAGGAGAACGAAGATCGTTCGGCGGCCGGTGGAATTCGACAAAGGCGCACCGTCGACGCAACGTCGTGGCGCCTGATCGGCTGGCGGAAGGAATGTCGCCGGATCGTCTCACGCTACGAGAAGACAGCGGTGAATTGCGTCGGCATGATCAAAATGACGTTCATCAAACGTTATCTCCGAATCACCTGCTAGAGGCCCCTTTTCGGCGGAGCCTATGGCGAGTGCCATTCAGTCCTGAATCAGGCCGAAACTTTTAATAATGAACATATCTTAATAATGATAGCTAATATTTTAATCGATCGCAGTCCTGCTCATTCCCAGAATGGTTTCTTGTCGCCATACAATGTAAGTTTGACATTCGCATTATCACCCTCATCTTGCCGGTAGGTTGGGTCTTCGAGCGCCTTCCTTTGCCATCGGATGGCCTGCTCGAAATCTCCGATCTCGGCATATGCGCACGAGAGCGTGTCGACGTAACCGGGATTATTCCAGCCGGTGAGTTCACACGCCTTGGTGGCCTCCTCGACTGCGAGCTTCCCATTTCTACACCGATCAACTTTGGAAGTTGCGTAAAGCCACGCCCGATTGTTGATAGCCGAGGCACGATTCGGAGCAAGCCGTATTGCTTCAGCGTAGTCAGCCAGTGCTCTGTCTTCACAAGCAGGGCGATCGTTGTCTTGGATTCCTTTCATGTGCCATGTGAAACCGCGAGAATTCCGGAACGTTGACTCGTCAGGTCTAAGCTCAAGGGCCCGATCATATTGCTGCAAGGCTTGGTCGTATTTGCCCTCAACCAGAAAGTCTTGTGCCCTCCCCGCGTAGGAGAATGCGTCCTTCGAGGCGAACTCTCCCTCTTGCTGATGGGTATTGCCCGGCGTCGAGGGGCTTACGGGACTAGGACCCACATTGTTCGAACGGTCACAGCCAATCCCCAGGCCAAGGGCGCAAATGAAGACGAGTGCTTTGATTCCCACGCCGTCATCCCCGATTTAAAAACTTGTGTTTTGCGACTTCCTGCTGCCGTTCCCGAATCCTTGCAAGGGCATTCTACTTGCAATAGGAATTGTAGTGGTCCACGAGTTCTCTGATGTGGAGAAGGCCGTCTTTGATGCTCCCCACCAGCGCTTCAACCTTCTTTTCCAGAGTCTCGATCCTTGACGGATCGTACCGCAGCGAGATTACTAGCTGGTGGGGCTCGATGTTAATTGGATCAGTTATAATCGGTGAAAATCGTCCCGAATACCGGAAAAGTTCGGCACCGTCCGTCTTTCGCATCTCCGCGCGAGCCTATGGCCAAGCACCGTCTCTATGATTGCGCCGGCCCATTGGGCGTTGTATGCTCGTCCCATGAGCGCGGATCCGCCCGACTGAACCTCATCTCCCGGCATAATCGGCCCGTCGCCTTCCGGGCGCGGGCTCGCCGCCGTGCCCGCCGATCCGGCGTTGCACGCCGTGTCGTCCGCCCGCGAATGGAGGGAGATCGCGGAGTCCTACGTCAGGCGAGGGCTCGCGGCGAGCGCCTTCAACCCGTACGAGCGGGACGCGGGCGGCGTCACGCCGGACGGGAGGATCAACGTCGATTCCGGCGTCCTGAATCCCGAGCAGATGCCGCACCTGCCGCCCCCCACCCCGCAGGCCTGGCGGGAGGCGCGGCCCCGCACGCGAATCGACGCCCCCATCGCCTACGAGGACATGGAATAGCGAGCCAGTACTCACGAGGCGGCGGTGGAACTCGCCCCGGAGACCGACCTCCCGATCGGCGGGGCGGCGAGGAGTCTGCTCAGGACAATCCGACTGAGGAGCAAGGATCTCGTGGCGGCGCGCCCAGCCCTCGTCGGTAAAGCGGAAGTTCGCCTCCGGCCCGCGCGTCATCCCCGACACCGGATACATGATCCCGGCCGCGGCCAGCTCACGGTAGGGCGGCCGGGTGTCGGCCGTGACCTCGACGTGATCGTCCGTGAGGACGAGGCGGCGGAGCAGGGCCGGGGCGGATTCGGACAGCGCGACCGTCTCGGGCATTGGGTTCCCCTCCGTGATGACCTCCGACGACCGGATTCTATCACCGCGTGACCACCCCTGGAACCCATCCCATTCGATGGGAATCCGTGCGAATCGGCGGATGATTTTTCGGATAGAATATAAGGTCATATGGTCAAATAACAAATTGACAACATTGATTTCGTCGCATCTCTATGTCTTGTAAAGCTTTTCGTCGAATCGGGGCGGCGGGATTTGAACCCGCGACCTCTAGGCTCCCGGTCTGAGTTTGTCGTAATGGATTCGTATTTGTTTTGTAATGGATATAGGTGTAACTCAATAGTTTTAGGAGAGTTATGGAAATCCCTTGTGGGGATTGAATGGGGGCTGCATGGCCCGTCCATGTGCCATTTTGTTGTGGAGTTCGGGCGGCCGGACACCTGGATTGCGAGGAGGGCGGTCTCCCAGATGCCTTCGAGTTTGCGTGAACGGTTGTATCTCTTTCTCGGATTTGATACGTGGGAAGTATCAGGGCACGGCGTGTTGGGGTAATCAGGAAATGCGAGAAGCACACCCGATTTCGCTCGCAGATCAGACCCTCCGATCGACCACACCGAAGCAGCCAAGCCACCTTGTGAACGGCTACGGTCCATTGCTACTCACGCCCCTGATCCGTCGATCTTCGATTGACGGATCGCTAGCAATTTAGCCGACACGCGCTTCCGCCTTTGACACGCCCGCCGGAGTTCGATGGCCGTGACCGGTATTTCCCTCTTCAGGGGAGACGCACCGCCATTTCAATCTCGACCTTGATTTCCGGCGTATAGAGTGCCTGGACGCCAATCGTCGTGATGCTGGGCATCGCGTCCCCGAGCAGTTCGCGTAAAGGGGTAATGGCCTGCTGGAACGTTTCCCGGGTCGCATTCACGACGTAGACGCGCAGCATGACAATGTCATGTGCAGACGCCCCCAGTTCCTTGAGTGCAGCGGCGAGGCTGGCGGTTGCGAGCTTGGCCTGGCCAGCGACGTCTTCGGGCACGTCCTCGCTGCCAGGCGTTGCTGCGATCTGGCCGGACAGGAAGGCGAGGCGGCCTGGTTCCACCACACTGATCTGCGAGAACCCGACCGATGCCATATTCCACATCGTTGGAGGGTTGCTGCGGCTCACCGACGCTGATGTACGAGACGGAATGCGTGCGATTACCTTGATCTCGAAGTCGAAGCCCGCAAGCCAGTTGACCCCAACCGCCGTCCAGCTCGGGTAAGGAGCGCTTTTGAAGACTTCGCCCTTCACGGTCATGATCGTGCCGAGCTGCTCCTCGGGGTCGGTATGAAACGTCGTGACATCGACGATATCATCGAACCCGCACCCTCCGGCGATCAACGCGGCTTCTAGATTGGCGAAGGCTCGGCGAACCTGAGCTTCGAAATCGGGTTCGGGCGAACCATCTGGGCGGGCGCCGACCTGGCCCGACACGAATAGAAGATTCTCCGACCGCACAGCGGCGGAATAGCCGTGGGCCTCGTAGAGAGCATGTCGGTTGGCGGGAAACACGGCTTCACGCGGGGCCATATCTTCGTCCGTTTCTTTTAGGGGCGATCCCGGGTGGCGTCTCAGCCCACCGTGGAATGGCCGTCCGGGTAACCCACGTCGTGTCGGGGACCAAATCAACTCCAGCGGCGCGAGGCGGGGAAGTTCAAAAACATCACGGTACTCTCACCTATCGGCTAGACAGACGTCAGGCCTCCGTCGACGAGCAGGTCGATGCCGGCGACGTAGCTGCTCAGGCCCGAGGCGAGGAACAAGGCTGCGCAGGCGACCTCCTCGGGGCGCCCCAGACGCGCCAGAGGTATCATCGCCGTGATCTGCTTTCTGGCCTCGGCGGCGCCTTCCTTGGACGGGAACTGCGAGTCGAACATCGGCGTGTCGACCGGGCCCGGGCTCAGCACGTTGGTCCTGATCTTCCGTTCCTTGAATTCGTTGGTCCAGGTCCGGGCGAACGACCGGAGCGCCGCCTTGGTGGCGCTGTAGGTGCTGCGGCCCGGAAAGCCTCTGTCCTTCCCGGCGGACGCCACGAGGATGATGGAAGCCCCATCATTCAAGTAGGGCAGCGCCTTTTGAACGGTGAAATAGGTGCCGCTGGCGTTGGTTTTGAAGGTCTTGTCGAAATGCTCAGGTGTCGCAGCTGCGGTCATCGTCTTCTCGACGAAAGCCGCACCCGCAAAAATCACGTCAATCTTGCCCTTCTTCGCAACGATCTCGTAGAGATGGTCGAGATCATCGAGCTTTGAGATGTCGGTCTTTACTCCGGTGACGTTCATGCCGATCTCCGCGACGGCCTGGTCGAGCTCGGCCTGGCGGCGACCGGCGATGAACACAGAGGCGCCCTCTTCAACGAACCTCTTGGCGGTCGCGAGGCCGATGCCGCTGCTGCCCCCCGTGACGACGGCGATCTTGTTTTTCAATAAAGACATTTTGTTTTCTTCCTCGTTGTGATTCGGCTTGTTCCGCGCGTGGACTATTCATGTTCTCTCCACTACGGTGCGCGCCACTTCAAGGGCCGTCGCCCCGACCCTGGCACCGAGTCGGTATGCCGTTTCATTCACCGCCGAGATAATGCCCCGTGTCAGCGTCGACTCGCCATCACCGATACGCGCCGAACTCGCGGCGACCGTAGCGGCGGCAATACCATCCGAATCGAGAAGAGGAAGGCAGGCTACGCCCGCGCGATCGACGCCGAAGCCGGCATCGTTGAAGAAAACAAGGCGAGGCTTGAAGGAACGCGTAAATGGAGCAGCCGTTACGCCGCCATGACTACCGCTTGCCACGACCAAGCCTGCATCTTCTGGAGTAGCAAATGAGATGGAGCCTATGCAGAGGATGCCGTCAACAAAGGCGCGTTCCTCTACCAGTGCTTCCACGTCTGCGTGGGGCCAGGGGGCAGACTTCAATAGCTCCACTGCTTGTGCGACGGTTTGACCGGTCTCTACGCCACACATGGCCGCAAGTTTGTTGACGCGACTGATGATCCCCCGGTGGAGCATGTCTGCGGCGTCGCCGGCCCGGGCGCTGTCCGTCGCTACGGCCGCCATAGCCATGCCATGCTGGTCCGCCCAAGGCAGACCTCTGACCCCCGCCTCATCCCGACCGATGCCGCAGTCATGATGTATGGCAGCGCGAACGCCGGCTTTGGCCGAGAAATACGCCGCGTAAGCCGTGGCATTCGAACCGCCAACAATGACGGCACCGTTTGCTTCTGGAGGAAGCTTTACGACGCCATCAAACACCATCACGGGAACGTTCTCATTTTTCAGTTTAGGCACTTTGTTTCGTTCCCGGTTGGGGGCAGCGTCGGGTGCTTGCTTGATGGCCCCTTGTTCCTCAGGTCGCTTTTCGTTCGGCCCCGAGCGTGACGATGAGAACCACGAAGTGCGAGCCGGAGCGGTTGCGCCACTCGTGAAAGTTGCCGTTCTGCACGATGAAATCGCCAGGTTCGAGGTGGATTTCCTTCAACTGGCCGTCTTCGTCGGGGTAAGCCAGTTCCCCTTCGCCGCTGATCACGACCACGAGATCGATGCTGTCGGTGCGGTGCATCCCCCCGCCCGATTTGCCGGGCGTGATGTTGTGGCCCGTCCCGAGATCGAGCTTGGCCAGAAGCGCTTCAAGATCCGGCGCCTGGTTGCCCGTCTCCGGGGGCAATGATTGGACGTCGACGCGGACGGCGCCTTTCGGACCGAACAAGCCCTTTTGCTTGTACTCGCCGAGCACCTGCTCGGCTGCGAGGGGCAGGTCAGGAAGCTGGTCGAACCCCCAGATATTGGTCGGGAGATCGGCCGAGGTCGTCTCGAGCAGGTCGCTCACCTGCACCACGACGCCCGCCTTGCTTTCGGCGGTCACGATTCTCCGCATCTTCATTTTGCAAGTCTCCCCGGAAAGTTAAGCAGCGACACCGCCTTTGATCGGATGGCGAATCGACGCGCTCCCGATCGCACCGAGATCGGAGTGTCTTCGGCCCGTGAGTCGCAATGGAACAGAGGACCGGCACAAGGATTGTTACGCCGGAACCTCCGTCTGGGTGAAGTGTGCGGAGTGCCCTGCATTTCAGAGTTGCGACCAACCCCCGTCGACCGGAAACTCGACGCCGGTCGTGAAGGTCGCGTCGAACGCGAGGAAGAGGACGGCCTTGGCGACCTCCTCCGGCGTCCCGAAGCGCTTCATCGGATTGGCTTCGCGCATCTGCCCGGTGAGGTGGTCGGCCGTTGCTTTATCGGGAAACGCCTTGCCGATGATCGGCGTCTCGGTGGGGCCGGGCGACACCGCGTTGACGCGAATCCCCCGAGGAAGCAGTTCGGCGGCGAACGTCCGAGCGAATGATCGCAGCGCGGCCTTGGCCCCCCCATATGCGGCGATCAAGGGCATCCCCTTGATGTTTGCGGTCGAGGTCGTGAGGACAACGGCGCCTCCCTGGTTGATCAGCGGCGCGAGCTTCTGTACCGCGAAGAACGGTCCCTTGGCGTTCAGGTTGAACATCTCGTCGAAGGTCGCCTCGGTCGTGTTCTCGAGAGGTGCGAAGAGGCTGAAGCCGGCGTTGACGAAGAGCAGGTCGATGGTGTCGAACTCGGCGTTCACCCGAGAGGCGAGGGCGTCGATGTCCGTCAACGAGCGCGCGTCGCTCGAAACCGCGACGCCGCCCTTCCCAAGCTCTTTCTGCGTCGATTCCAGGCCGGCCTGCGAGCGACCCGTCACGAGGACGCGTGCCCCCCCATCGACGAGCATCTTCGCCGTCGCGAGCCCGATGCCGCTCGTGCCGCCGATGATTACCACCTTTTTGCCTTGGTATCGATCCATGTTTGTTCCTATCCTGAGGTCAGGGTTGCTTTGCTGATTTTGAACTGTTTAGTATCATAAGGGGCGTTGCGCCCGCGGTCAAGGGATTTTTGAACTATCTGTTTTAAAATACCGGAGGACCCCATGGACGAGCATGTAGCTCTGCGATCGCCTGCTGACTCCGGTCGCCGCCACCAGTTCTCGGCGACTGACGCTCCTTCAGGACACCGCCCTTGAGGCTGAGTAAGACAAGTCGACGCCGGAGACCTTGACGACGGCCTGCCACGCGGCTTCCTGGCTGGCGCGGTCGTGGAGGTGAGGGTGGCGCATCGCCTCAATGGGGCCTGTGAATTTCCCTTGAGCCGAGGCGAAGAATTGCCCCGAGACGTCGGTTCCGAACTCCGACGCCTGGAGGTACCGACGGGCCGCGGTCTCCGGCGTCTGATTCATGCCGGGAATGAGGTTCACGATTGGGATAAACAGATACTTCAACGCCGGGCCAGCGTTTCGAACCACCTTGGTGTCGGTCGCCGCACCGGGCGAGACAGCGTACGCGGCCATGCCGGAGGGCAGCCGCCGCGCCAGCGCCGCGACCCACCAAGCGATGATGAGCTTTGCGTCGGCATACGCATTGTTGGGCACGTACTTGACGCTCGGCCCGTTGCGGATCAGGGCTTCCACAGCGGCGGTTCGGTCACCCTGATGGTGTTTGGCCGCGAAGGCGGGCACGTCGGTGTAGCTGAAAAAGGGTACGCCCCCTCGGGCAGGTTCCGCGCCGGCGATAACAATCCGCGCGTTGGGGCTCAGGAGGTTGGCGCTGAGCAACCCGACAGTCAGTTCATGATGGCCGATCAGCGGGCCCTGAGACGCTTCGATGCCCTCCGCGGTGAGCACGCGCTCCTTACCTGGGACCATCCCGGCATTGAGCAGTAGGAAATCGATCGGCCGACCCCGCTTGACCAACTCGGCGAACGCGGACTTGACGCTGGACGGGGTGTCCAGCTCCAGCTCCAGCGGCGTGAAGACCTGCGTCTTGGTCTCGGCCGCGAGTTGAGCGGCCGTTTCCTGGACCCGCGCCAGGCTGCGCCCGGTGACGAGGACCTGGCGGTAGCCCTTGGTGGCGAGCATGCTGGCTGCCGCATAACCGAGCCCGGAGGTCGTGCCGGTAACGAGCGCGATCGAATGTTCCATGCATGCTCTCCTTATGCCTTGAATTTAGAACCGCACGGTAGGATAATGGGAGTGATTGGCATCGTCAAGGAGTTTTGAACCAAATGATTCAAAATAACGCTAGGCCGCGTGGACGACCGCGCGGCTTCGACGAGAAGGAGGCGCTGGAAAAGGCGACTCGGGTGTTCCGGTCGAAGGGTTACGACGGTGTGACGATCGACGACCTCGTCGCCGGGATGGGCGTGGGACGGCCGAGCCTGTATTCCGTCTTCGGGGACAAACGGACTCTATTCTTGCGCGTCCTCCGCGCGTACGCCGAGACGAAGGGCGCTCTCGCCGCGAAGGCACTCCTCACGCCGCAATCCATTCGCGACTCGCTCGCAAGCTTCATGAGATTCGCCGTCGAAAGTGCGACCGAAGAGGGGTGCGTCCCGGGATGTCTCATCGTGTGCGTCGCGCCGCTCGTGAACGACGCCGAGGTTCGGCAGTTCCTCCAGAACGCCGCAGCAGGCGCCGTGGCGCTGGTGGAACGTCGTTTCCGGGAGGGGATCAGCGCGGGAGAAATCCCGTCCGACTTCCCTATCGCCGCACGCGCGAGCCAAGTCATCGACCTTTCCCGCGGTTTGACCGTGCGCGCACAGATGGGCACGCCGCGCGAGACGCTGCTCGGAGATGTCGAGGAAGCGGCCGACTTGTTGCTCCTGCCACGCCTGAAGGCCGTCGGCAAGAAGAAACGATAACTTCTTTTCGACACCGAAAGACTTTTTGAGGATGATCATCCAAACTTACGGTTCGCTCGTATTTGCGGGAAGTTTTGGGAATCCGCGGGCGACCGCTTCATATAAGTCTAGTGGTAGTCCCCAGAGTTCGAGTAGGCGTTTCTGCACATCGGTCAACGGCGAAAGCAGTGAGTATCTCTGCCCGTTGACTTCCACTACGCTCGCGCTGATCGTTTCCATCGCTCCCAGCAGAAACTCCGCGCCGGGACGAGCCGTCTTGCGGCCCGGCTGACCTGCATAGCTCCCTTCCATGCTTCGAACCGTCCACCCGCAGACTCTCGCGCACCACCCACTCCACCAGCGTCAACGCACGCAATGCCAGGCTCAATGGGACTGTTGTACGGCTTGAATGGCCGGGATAGATAACGGATCGTCGGCCGTGTTGCCGGGCACGACGGTCGTGGCCAGGGGCAGGCCCAGGGGATCTAGGATGGCCGCCGCGATCTTGAGTTGGGGGCGATTGGGGTCGTCCTTGCTGTGGCCGAACTGCAAGAGTCCCTGCTCGGAGAGGACCTCGGCGTAGGAGTTGGCCGTCGTGGCATCGATGCGGACCAGGTCGGTGGGGAGTTGGTAGACGCGGACGGTCTGCTGGCTCAGGTCCTGCTCCAAGGCGCGGAAGGCGTCGCCGACGCCGAGTCGAGTGAGCCAATCGGCGAGCCGGTCGTCGTGGGCGTCGGTGGGCCGGACAGGCTTGCCCAGAAGGGCGGAGAGGGTCCCCTGGTGCTGGGCGACCCAGGGTTGGACGTGGTTGAGGCAGTGATCCCCCTGAGAGACGAGAAAGAGGAGCCAGACGGTCAGCACCTCGCCCGGTGTGAGCGGCCCCTTCCAGTGGAGCGGTGTGGGGAAGTGGCGGTCCAGGGTGGCCGGCAGGTCCAGTCGTTGGAAGGTGGCCCAAAGGACAGGGAGGTCGGCCACGGCTTCGACACGCACGATGCGGGGTTCGGTGGTGTTCATCCCGCCAGTCTACCCACCGACCACTTTTGCGTCCGGGATTCTCGAAATCTATCCCTCAGCACGAGCGAACCGCAAGTCGTATTGAGCAGGAAAACGATCAAGAGTTAAAAAAGATTGCAGAGCAAGTTCTGAAACAGAACTATGCACCTAAGCAGTGCAATTATTCAGCAATTGAGAAAGTTGTCGCTGGACGAACTGATTGTTCTCGATTCGTCAGGAACTCACGACTGGCCTCCCGAATTAATCAAGCGGATTCTTGCGCATAAACAAATGCATGGCAAACGGAAGGGAAGCCGAAGTCCAGAGGCTACTCGTACATTCGAGAAATATTTTGGACATACAAGGGAATATTCGCCCGGGGAGCATTGGTCTTGGAATTGCGGATCTGCACCGTGGCGGCAGTAAGCACCGTATGTTTTCACTTTGGTCGATTCTTTGAATTCGGGATTAGCATCAATTTTATAGGGGTGCTTTTTTTAAGAACATCTGGTTTTAGATAGGCTGTGTAGTCTAACGGTCGTATTCAATGGCGATCTCAAGATCCACGGCGAATTTCGAAAGCCTGATATAGGCAGAACCGCTCGAGGAAGGCTTCCATGCACCGCACCTCGTTGGCCGACATGACGAACGAGAAATACTTCCCCAGCCCCGTCGTCTTGACCTCGATCCACCACACCAAGTCGTCGGTCCCCTCAAACGACAGCACGTCGAACCCCCCGCCGTCCCCGCATGTTTCGGCGAACTGCTCGACCCTGGTCGCCAGGTCATCACGCCCGGCTTCCACGAGCCGACGCCGCTCGACCTCGACGGCGAACTGCTCGCCCAGTCGGCCCAGCTAGCCCTAAACCAAGCGTATCGAAAACCCTCTCACGCCCCTCCAACTTGGATTTAAGGGGTTTTGGCAACGGCACTTGCGCGAGCGTGTGCGTTTTCGAGTGAGCGCCTCTTCGATTTCCATAGTTTCGTGGCATGCCTTGTTTTATAGGGCGCAGACCGCTGTCATCCCTATGTCATCGTGTTGGGTACGCTTGTTTTAGGGCTAGCGGTCGAAGGCGTCCCGGCGGGCGTAGCCTACCTTCCGGCCCCGTCGGTAGAGTCACGGCTTCCCGTCACCGTGGGGCATGACCACCCCCTCGGGCGGGTTGTCGAAGCAGCTGCCGACATCGGCTTCGACCATGGACTTTGGCGCGGCGAGGATCTGGGCCGGTCATCGCATTGAGGAGATCACGGATTAGTTCGGCTGAACAAATCGATCGTGAGTTGATTGCGTAAGAGGTGCAGGCTGGATAAAGTGTTTTCTACGAAACCCCGGTCACGCGAAGCGGCCCGGGGTTCCATCGATTCGAAGCCGACGACGGCTCGTCCGACGTTTTCCGCCGAGCAAGGAGGCTATACCCGAAGATGATCGGAGCCTCCGATGTCCATCCTGCTCTTCGTCAACCTCAAGGGCGGCGTGGCGAAGACCACCAACGCCGTTGCCGTCGCCGAATGCCTGGCTGAATCGGGATATCGCACCCTCTTGATCGATGCCGATCACCAGTGCATGTCCGGCGAACTCCTGTTAGGTGAAAGCCGTCTGCTGAACAGCGAACGGAAGAAGTCCACCCTCCACGACATGCTGGCGGCGATGCTCGATGACGAGTTTCGATCGTCCCAATTCCCGCATTACGTGATTTCCAAGGTGTCGGACATCGGGGGAGGGATACCAAAGCTCTCCGCCATCCCTTGCTCGTTCCGAATCGATGACTTCTCGACGAATATGGCGAAGGCACGTCGGGGCCATAAGTCGAACGATCAGTTCCTCGCCTTCTTCCGAAATCGCAGAGAGGTTTTACAGAGATGGCTTCAGGCAAATTATGATTTTACAATTATCGATTGCCCGCCTAGTATCGCCCTCCAGGTCAAAGTATTCCTGATGGTCGCCGACGCCTTTATCGTCCCTTCCATCCCGGACCGGCTCTCTGTCCGGGGTTCGCTATACCTGCACGAGCGTATCCAGTCACAAGGTATCAAGATCAAGGGCATGGGGACACTTTGGTCGCTCTATCGTGACCAGAACAAGATGCACCGCAAGGTCATCGAAGCCACGGCCAAGGGCATCGAGCCTTACTCCCAACTGCCGAGACCGTTCGAGACCGTGATCCCCAATGCCGCAGCCATCGCCGAGGCGACCGAGCCGAACCGTAATCCGAGATCGTTCAATGTCAAGTATACGCCGCCCTTCGCCAAGCTCTACCGCTCGCTCAGCGAGGAGATCGTTCAGCGGAGCCAGTGGCAGCGGGCGGAAGCCAACGGGGCGTTGATTGCATCTGAGGTCTGAAACTGCACGAAGAGCGGAGATTAGCGATGCGGGCAAAGATCGTCCTACTCGATGGGGTCGTCGTCGAGGCCGAGGGGTCCGCCCAGGAAATCGCCGAACTAACAGCTGCACTGAGGCGATCTCATCAGGTTACTTCGCATGACGCTGGCGATCGTGTGGCCCTAAATGACACGAGTGCCACGGACATACCCGAGCTCGAGGAACCTGGCAGAGATCACGGCCTCACCGATATGGAGGACATTGAGCGGACGGAAAAGGAGGAGCTCGTCCTCTGGGGTTTGGAGGCTGACGAGAAGGAAGACGTCGACCCCGAAGAGCCAGAAGACCAAGCGGAAGATACCGATCCGCCGGTCCGAGAGGCAACCGTGGCAGCCAGCCCCTCATTCGATAAGGTCGTTCGGGAGGTTGCCAACCAGTTCCGAATCCTGGCCGACCCGACCCGACTCCAGATCCTCATCCTGCTCGCCGACCAGAGCCACAATGTCGGGGAACTTTGCGAGGTCCTGCTTGGCCAAAGCCAGCCCGCCGTCAGCCACCATCTTGCACTCCTGCGGGTCTCAGGGCTGGTCACGCCCAGTCGGGAAGGACAGTTTAATTTTTATAATTTGACCGACCAGGGCGTCACGCTGACCGAGGCCGTACTTCGGTTCGGAAACCCGGATGGGACCAGGGTGAGCGCCCTGTTCCGCCAGGCCTCGGACCCGACCCGGCTCCAGATCCTTATCATGCTATCTGGCGGAGATAGAAACGTCGGCGAACTCTGCTCCGACCTGGGCGGCATGAGCCAGCCCGCCGTCAGCCACCACCTTGCGCTTCTGCGTCACGGCGGACTGGTAGAGACGAGGCGGGTTGGGAAGTTCAATTATTATTCCCTTAGACAAGAAGGTAGTGAGGTGACCCGGTTAGTGTCCCCTATGAGGGCGGCGATGACTCAGTCTGGAAGCGTCACGGAGGGTGAGACCTCCGATGTCGAGGAGTTCGACCTCTCAGCCATCCCCGACGAAGTGGTGGAAGACGACCCTCCCACCATGGTTGAGGCAAATGATGAAGAAAAGAGTGACCCCGTGGATGCCCCAACGGCTCATTTGCTCTGTCGCAGGGTTCGACTCACCGTCCAGGAACTCCACCGTCGTTTTACGAGCGGCTGAGTGTTGTGCCTGGCCTGTCTCCTCGGAGTTGCGTCCGGAGGTTGTAGCTCGAACCGGCAAGATCACCGACCTGCTGAACCAGGCCGTCGCCGAAGTGGAGCGAGTCGGAGGGCCCAGGCGGGCCACCCCAAAGGCCGGCAGGAATACGGCGAAGAGGGTCACGGCGAAGTCGTAAGCCACGAGGATTGTCTACCAACTGAAGGTCAAGTTCAAGCACATCAGGCCGCCGATCTGGCGGCGGCGGCTGGTCCCCGACTGTTCGCTGGCGAAGCTGCACGAGGTCATTCAGGTGGCGATGAGTTAGGAGAACTACCACCTGTACGAATTCGAGGTCGGCGGCTTGCATTACTCCGATCCCAGCGATATGACCGACCTCGAAATGAAGCACTCCAGGCGGGCGAAGCTCGGCTGGTTCGCCTCGGAGGGGAAGACGAAGCTCCGTTACACCTACGACTTCGGCGACAACTGGCGGCACGAGGTGCTCGTCGAGAAGATCGTGTCGCCGGAGCAGGGGATGGCCCACCCGCTGTGCATCGACGGCAAGCGGGGCCGGCCCACCGGGCGACTTGGGCGGGCCGTGGGGCTACCTGGAGTTCGCAGAGGCGATCCGAGACCCCGAGCACGAGCGGCACGAGGAGTATTTGGAGTGGGAGGGCGAATTCGATCCGGAGGCTCACGACCTCGACGCCATGAACAAGCCGCTCAAGCGGCTGCGGTAGCGGGGGGTCGGTCGCAGAGGAGGTGGGAATCAGGCCGGGGGGGGCACGACCTCCAGCGACCGCCGGATCGCTTCCCCGACGCCCATCGGTTGGATGGGAAACGATTCCAGGGCCGCCCGATCCCGCACGACCGTCGGGTTCTTCAGCCCCTCGATCAGGTGCCGCCCGACCACGAAGCTGGTTGGCGTCACCAGGGCCAGCCAGAGGCCCGACAGCCACGGCGTTAGGACCGGCACCGAGATCAGCCACCGCCGCAGCCCCACCTGCCGTGCGTACTCCCGGATCAGGTCGCCGTAGCTCACCACGTCCGTGCCGCCGACCTCGAAGGTGCGGCTCCCGCCCGGCGGCAGGTCCAGGGCCGCCACGAGGTAGGCCAGCACGTCGTCCACGGCGATCGGCTGGGTGGGCGTCGTCAGCCACCTCGGGCAGAGCATCACCGGCAGCCGGTCGGTCAGCGCCTTCATCATCTGGAAGGAGAGACTGCCGGCCCCGACGACCATCGAGGCCCGGAATTCGACGGTCTCGACGCCGGAGGCCCGGAGGATGTCGCCGACCTCGTGGCGACTGCGGAGGTGGGGCGAGAGGCCGGGGTCGGCGTCGTCGCCCAGGCCGCCGAGGTAGACGAGCCGTCGGACCCCGGCCTCCCTGGCGGCGTCGGCGAAGTTCGACGCCGCCCGGCGGTCCTCCCGCTCGAAGTCCTTCGACCCGGACCCGGACATCAGGTGGACGAGGTAGTAGGCCGTGTGGACGCCCCGCAGGGCCATGTCCAGCGACGGACGGTCCAGCAAGTCCCCCCGCACGACCTCCGTCGTGGGGCCGACACGGGTGCGCATCGCCTCCGGGCTGCGGGCCAGGCACCGCAGCCTGCCGCCCCGCCGTTCGAGCAGCGGGATCAGCCGCCCGCCGACGTAGCCGCTGCCGCCGGTCAGCAGGGTGATCGGGCCGCCCTCGCCCTCCCGGATCGGCATGGTCTGGTGTCCCCCGGGCCCGTGGGCCGCTGGAATCTCTCGTGACGATGCCTATCATAACCTCAGGGCCCGAGCCGTTGATAGGCGACGGCCAACCCAGGGGACGCCGATGATGCCGCTCCGCAGGCCGTCCGACGACACGATCCGGGACTTCCTGGCGGCGCAGGCGCAGTTCGACTTCTCCTACCCAGAGGTCGGGGCGACGGCGACGACGCCCCCTCCGGGTTACCTCGTGGACCACACCCGGATCAGGCTGGGCGAGGGCGAGGCGGCGTTCCGGGCGGCGAGGGCGGCCCTGGGACGCTGGGACCAGTTCCCCCTGGGTTGGGTGGAGGCGTGGCCACCCGAGGCTCCGATCGAGGCGGGCGGTGTCGTGGCGGTCGTGGCCCGGTGCCTGGGCCTGTGGTGGCTCAACGCCTGCCGGATCGCCTACGTCGTGGACGAGGCGGGGCCAGTCACGAGGTTCGGGTTCGCCAACGGGACGCTGCCGGGTCACTCCGGGACGGGCGAGGAGCGGTTCCTGGTCGAGTGGGACAGGGCGGGCGGCGGGGTCTGGTACGACATCCTGGCGTTCTCCCGCCCGCACACCGTCCTGGCCCGGATCGGCTACCCGTACATGCGGCGGGTCCAGCGGCGATTCGGGAGGGAGTCGGCGGCGGCGATGGTGCGGGCCGTGAGGAGCGAGGCGTGACGTTGGATGTAGGTTCCCGACGGGGCCGCATCGGGTTGCTCAGGGACGCATAACGTCCGGGACCATGATGGCCCGACTCGCTCCCCTGGGCGACATCACCGACTGGTCCCTGCTCGTGAGCTACTGGCTCTGCCGGAATGGCATGCTCATCGGCATCGTCTTCTACTCCATGAGCACGACCGGCCCAGCATCCTGGCCGAGTCGATGAGCTTGCTCGGAGCGTGGCGGATGTCGCTCGAAGCCCTCTACCACGAAATGAAGGTGTTGCGTGGCCTCTACACGTCGCACGTCAGGTCCGGTGAGATCGACGAGGAGAGTTGCACTTGCGAATTCTGGAGGCACTCGATGTTCCACGATTTCGAGGCGAAGAAGCAGGCGGTGATCGACCGACTCAACTCCGTCCTGACAGAGGCCAACTTGCCGGCGATCCGGGGCGTACGGGGCCGGGGGGAATGAGGCCCGTTTGCTCTGATCCGGCGGCCTCGATCGAACCTCCCCGATTCGGAGTCACGAACCATGACGCAAGTCCCCGACCGACTAATCCTGGGGAAGACCTCGCACTTCGTGAAGAGCCGCCTGAGTCGCCTCCCGAGGACCGACGAGGTCTGGGAGGCCGACATCCAGCCGATCTCGGTCCAGGGCTGGAATGCTCGGCGTCATGGCGAACTCTGGCTTGGCATGGTGTTGACCCGGCTTGAGGACTTCCACCTCGCCCTCCTGGCACACGAAGAAGCACCGACGATCAACGATCTCGCCAATCTGTTGGCGAAAGCGATGGAGCGTCCCTGGACGATGGGGGCACGGCGACCCGCCCGTCTGATCCTGCGGAACAACCCGCAGTGGCAAGAATTGATCCCACACCTCGGGCAACTCAAGATCGAGGTCGAGACGCAGGGGGAGCTTCCCCTCTGGGATGATGCCGCCGCCGATTATGTCAGGAAGTTGAAGTCGAGCCGGATCGGGCAGGAGGTGCCAATCATCACGACTCCCCAGCAATTCGACGAGGCTTTCCCGGCGGTGGTCAACTGGGTCAAGACCCACGGCCGCATCGAGATCGGAGTCGAAGCAGGGCAAGGCTTCGTGGTCCGTGTCATGGACGAGGAAGGGGTCGTGTTTGAAGGCAAGACCGGCAAAACTGTGGGCGAAGCGTTGACCACCTTGCAAGAGTGGATTGCCCAGGCGAAGTGGCCCGTCCAGCGGGCGAAGAACACAAAGGCTGCTGCACGACGCCAACCATCTCGGGGCCGAGGTGGAGAAGCGACGGGGGCAATGGCCCGAGGCATCCATACAGTGAGCGTGCCATTCTCAGCCGCCGAACGTCGTCTGATCCTCAAAACGGCGAAACTTGACGACGAGATCGCCGAGCGGTTGGACGGGATCGATCCACGGGAGGAGGTCGTGGATCTCACGACTGCCGAGTTGGTACGGCTGGCCATCGCCACCGCTGGAGATCCGACTAGACTGAACGCCGAGGCCGATCGCAATATGTGGATTCGGCTGTCAGATCGGTTTCACGAGGCCGTGGGCGGCCTGCTGAGATCCGATCTCCCCTAACGGACACGGCGGATTCGGAAGCGAGAGCTTGCTCATGACATATGGACGCCGAGATATCCGCCACTAGGCCTTAAACAAGCGAACCGATCGTGCGTTTGCCAGCTCGCTCGCCCGGTAATCATGAGCGGACGCCGATCCTATCGCCCGACTTCGAGCGATCGAGCCACAGGCGATCGAGTCTGCATCACTTCACACCGCTTGACTGCTCGATCGCTCTCGGCGCCGCGGGTTGATCGGAGCATCCGGACTCCGACTTCAAGTGGAGGCTCGATTCAACATCGCAACACACCGACAAGTCGGAAGAAAATCCGTTGATACGGATTCCATGACAACATCCGATAGACCAGCCGTCGGCCCGTCCGCACCAACTGGCAGGGAAGGCGTACGAATGCCTGCACGAACGACTCGAACTCAAGGCCTAGCACCCACTCCTTCTCCTCACGGTACGACTCCCGATGGCGACCGGGGCCTTCCGGCGGCCGCAGCCCCCACCACACCTTCAAAACCCACGCCAACGCCGTCATCACCATGTACGCCCAGATGCTCGACAGGTCGCCCAGCGGCGCCCGCAAGACGCGACACCCGCCGTGCAACTGGACCAGCAGGTTCTCCTGGTCGCAACGGTCATTCGCCGCGAACACCACCTCGGCCTTCGTGCTCTCCCGGTCATTGGTGATGTAGTAGAAATACCGGACCTCGTCCTGCAACCGAGCCTCACCCTTCTCCTTCGAGATGTTCTTGCGCACCACCACCAACCGATAGTCCTGCTCGCACGTCGTCGGCCGATGGTCGAATTCCGCCACATCCTCCGACACCAATCGCAACGTGGTGAACTCTCGGCGTCGAACGATTGCATCCTTGGCGTTCGCCGGCCGCTCGTCGGCTCCGGCCGCGCGGGGCGTTCCAGGACCTCCCAGACCTCCGCAGGTAGTTCCTCGGCCCGAGCCTTGAGGTTCGGCGTGGCGTCCAATGTCGATGACGATTGATGCCAGGTTTCGCTCGTAAACTCAACCTGACGGGTGCTTTGCCGCCATCCGGCGCCCTCGCGTTTGGGATGAAAACATCGCCTTCGTCCGGCAAGATGGGTGTGGCTACCAACCAACACTCACCCGGCTTAGGAACGACGGCGATGAAGGCAGCCCGAAAGCTGCGCACCTTGCAACGACCTCAATCGTTGATCGGCAACCTCCGGCAAGTTTCTTACCCCCTCGGTCTGGAAGCAAGCCTGAGGGGCCAACGCCCGGCGCCGGTCCCTGCCGCGCTGGGACCTCCAACCGCTCGTCCTGATCATGATGACCATGACCTGGGCCGCCGACGATTCCCAGGGCGAACGATTCGAGACCGCTCGCGGGTTCTACGTCACCTGTTACCGGGCGCGCAAGCGGCCGGGCGCGACCATCAAAGGATTCCAGAAGGCCTTTCGTCGGATCCCGATGCGTCAGTTGGGGGCGTTGGCCGAGGGGGTCCGACAGGAGCTCCGCAACCGCTACGCCTCGCGCCTCACCGTCGAGGGCTTCGAGCCGATGGGCTGCGACGGCTCCCGGCTCGAGTGCCCTCGGACCACCGAACTCGAGGCGCGGCTCGGCTAGGCGGGCAAGACCGATGGGGCCCCGACCCTCTGGGTGACCGCGTTCGTGCACCTCTCGACCGGGCTGTTGTGGTCCTGGGAAATCGGCCCGGGCACCGCGGCCGAGCAGGTGCACCTGCGAGGATTGCTGGCGACGCTCTCGCCACGGGCGTTGATCATTTGCGATGCCGCTTACATGGGCTACGACCTCGTGCGAGCGATCCTCCAGACCGACCGCTCGTTCCTGTTCCGGATGTCATCTCGCGTCTCGCTGTATACGCTCGAGGAGGCGGAGATGCGGACATGGAGCGAAGGGCCGGTCCTGTACTGGCCCAAGTGCATGCAGGAGGCGGGGAAGCCGGCGATCAAGTGCCGCGTGCTCCGGATCAAGGCCAAGGGGAGTGCGAAGCGAAATGTCTGGCTCTTGACCGATATCCTCGACCCGGCCCGGTTGTCGTTGGAGACGGCCGCCCGATTCTACCGATGGCGTTGGCGAAATGAGGGGGTGTTCCGGATTTACAAGCGTACGATTAATAAAGTGAAATTGTCAAGCCGTACGGTGAGGCTGGTCCGTCGCGAGGCCGAGCTCTCGTTATTGGCGACGCAGGTGCTCTTGGCCCATGCCGATCTGGCATTGAGGGGAGAGGGTGCCAGGAAGGTGGAAGGGCCGGCGATCAGCCCCCGGAGGGTGCTGATCGAGATCCGCAAGGAACTCGAAGGGCGGGCCAAAGGGAGAAATCAGGGCTACGGCAAGCGTCTGGAGGGATGCGTTGCCGAAGGTCGAGAGCAGAAGAGTGCCAAGGCCTGTCGGGAGTGGCCCGTCGGAAGCCACACAAGCCTCCGAAGCCCCCGAAACTGCACACCCTGAACAGGCAACAAAAGCGATTCCGGCCAAGGATTTAGGTGCCGTGCCGCAATGAAACTGGTCACCGAAGTTGGGTGGCCCCCGGGGGCACGATCAGCGTCGACTCGGGCGTGCTGAATCCCGGACTCCACCCGATCGGGTCCTGAGCCGCGGAGACGTTGCGAGTGCGCATCGACGCAACCATCGCCCACGAATACGAGGAGGCTCGGGGCGGGACGCACGACTTCGCCGTGGAGCACGCGCCGGAGCCCGACCTGCCGGTCGGCGGCCGGGTCAGGAAGCTGCTGAGGGCGATCCGCCTCTCCGAGCGAGGATTTCCAGGCGGTCCCTCCAGCCGGATTCGGTGAAGCGGAACATCGCCTCCGGCCCGTGCCGGAAGCCCGACACCGGATACATGACCCCGGCTTCGGCCAGCTCCCGCTAGAGCGGCCTCGTGTCGGGCGTGACCTCGACATGGTCGTCCGTGAGGACGAGGCGGCGGAGCAACGCCGAGGCGGATTCAGATAGAGAGATCATCTCGGGCATAGGTTCCCCTCCGTGAAGTCCTCGACGGCCCGGATTCTATCGCGGGCCGGCCGCCCCTGGAACCCGTCCCAAGCGGTAAGAATCCGTGCAAATCGGCGGACAATTTTCCGGATAGCGTGTCATAGGCAGGGGACAAATAAAAATAGGACGACCTTTCGGTCGTCCTACCTTATTGTCCCGCAAGGACTTCTGTCAATCGGGGCGGCGGGATTTGAACCCACGACCTCTAGACCCCCAGTCTGACTTTGCCGCAATGGATTCGTATTTGTTTTGTATTGGATTTAAGTGCAACACTTTGATTTTAAGAGAGTTATGGAAATTCCTCGTGGGGATTGGATGTGGGCTGCATGGTCTGTCCATGTGCCATTTTGTTGTGGAATTGTTGTGGAATTCGGGCGGCCGGACACCTGGGTTGCGAAGAGGCATGTCACCCAGATGGTTTCAGGATTGCATGAATGTGTGCATACTTGGTCGAAATGATATCTGGGAAGTATCAAGCCGTGGGTGGTTGGGATCATCGGGACATGCGAGAATAGCACCCGATTTCGCTCGTAGATCAAAGCCACCGTAGACCAGACAGAAGCAGGTTACGGCATCTCGAAGCATGTGATCGAAGTTGGCATTCTGAATACGGTAACGCTAGGTGCCGACTGGGTGGGTAGTCGATCGGTACCTACGCCGCGAGTGGCGGGAATTGTACCCGAAGTCCGGCGTCCTCAAGTTCTTTTAACGACAATGATTTACGGATTTCATCTCGCTTGCTGGCAACGCCTCAGCAGCACGCCCCGGCCACCGAATTACACGATTTGACAGCGGCTGACCCTATCTCGAATGCCTTTGTGCGGCTTGGGCTTCGCTCCCCCAGGACTTCGTCCTTGCCATCCTCGCCCTCGTTGATTCGGGCGGCGTAGTGGAGGCGGGGGGATAGGAGCGGGAGGCCGGCATTCGATTCGAGTTGACATGGCATAGCTCCATCGGACTGATGGAGGCTTCGAGCAATCCATCGGCTCAGGCGGAGAAGGGCGACAGCTTCAATTATCCCAGGGTCGCCCGGACACGGAAGAGGCGCGTCTGCAGGGGCAGTCTGCTGCCGTCCTTTCGCTGACGCCCAGCTTGCGGTAGAAGTTCTCCACGGGCGTGCCGGCCTCGGCCCGCTGAAGCGAGAAGGCAAACTGTTCCTCGGTGTAGCGCGACTTCTTCATGGCCTTGGTGCTCTTCGACCAAGAGCGAGATCGTATCCAAGGACGCATGGCTTATGGGCCAGGAAATCGGTAGCGGGCCAAGCAGCTGGGGCACCAACATAGCGAGTGGGAGCACGGCCGGGGGCAGGTCATCTTCTGGCGACGCATAAGAAATTCTGGGTATTTAATGACTATACATATAAGCTCCGGGATGAAATACTGGTGCAGAACGCATAGCAGACGCACCAGGAGTTCCCCGCTCGTACCGCGCTGTCCGATGCGGTCAGCAAGGACTTGAAGGAGCGGGGTTTCGACTTCGTCGGGGCGACGATCTGCTATACCTTGATGCAGGCGACGGGGATCGTCAACGACCACCTCACCGGATACCTCAGGCACCGGAACTCGAAGCGTGAATTGCCAGGATCCGCCGGAAATCTCCTCGATTGAGGCCCAGAGCGGTCATTTCGCGTCGACGAAATGCACGTCGAAGCCTTGCGGCCAGAAGATGTTCAGGATGCAGTCCTCGGGGCCGACGCAGGCGTCTTGGTGCACCACATCTCCTCGTTGAAACCACATCGCGCCGGGCGTCAGGATCTCGTATTCGTTCTCCGACTCGAGATAGTGCCGAAATCGACCGGACACCACGACGGCGTAGTAATCACCCGAATGGATGTGCGGCGGCGCTTTGACTCCTGCGGAATACTTCATCAGGAAATTCGTGGGACCCTTCTTCTCGAGGTCGCCATAGATGAGCGACACGAAGATCCCCTTGCCGTTCTCGTCGAGCGGCCCGACGGCCTGCCACTTCAGGTCTTCGGGATAGGTGACGATCGTCCCAGGCTGTGCAGTCATGCTAACTCCTATTCGCTTGAGGTTCGACCGATCAGGTAGACGGCGGCCGATGAAACAGAACGGTCTGTTTCCTGTGTCGGCAATTCTGCCGTCAAATTTGCCAAAAGATCAATAGGCGGATTCGATATGCTGGCCTTTCACGCCGCCAACGCCGATGCGAGTCAAAATGTCGAGTCGCCAGGAGGACGCTCGCCGGCCGCCATTTGGGACCGCCGCCTCGCGAGGCGCGAGCCCGACGTGCCGCGGCCATTGCCCGATTGCGGCACTGGCCCATCCTGCACCACTGCCTGACGGGCGCTTTGATCTCGTCGAGGAAGGCCAGCGATCTCGGCGATAGGCTCCAGGAAATGTTCGCTCGTAGTCCACCGCCCCACGTCGACGAGGCCGTGGGGCCGACGGTCGGACTTCGACGTTTCATCGACTTGGCCGCTAGATTCGACGCGAAGATGCTTGTCTCCTCTGAGGAGAAGCTCGTTCAGGAGGGCCAACCCGGGGCAAACGTCGGCGGTGAGCCCTCGGCCGGTATGAGGTCGGGCGGGTTCCTGCGGCCACTCGCGGAGGTCCCTGGCCCTCACGCGGCTGCATAGAGAGGTAGCCCGTTGCCTGCGCCTTCACGAAAGCGAGACGCGATTGCACCGCTGATCGCTCGAGCCAATCTTGGGACGCTCTCCCATCGTGGACCCAATCCGCCTTGACGCCTTTGGACGTCGTCCATCCGTTGAGAAAGTCGTCGGCGAGGTAATGACCGATGAAGGGCGGGATAGCCATGGCTCGTTGGATCGGGATCCCCTGGGGTAACCTCGGGCGAGTCGCGTCACGAGTGTCGGTTGCCAGAAGCAACCGAAAGTCAGACGCGACCGAAGTCGTCGTCGCGCTCATTTCGCTGAGTCCGAGCCGGCCGGGGGATAGTCCGTATAGCCTCGCGCGTCATGTGTGTAGAAGGTGCTCCGATCGTACGGAGTGAGCGGGATTCCCGCCCGGATCCGCTTGGGCAAGTCTGGGTTCGAGATAAAATGGCGGCCGAACGCGACCAAGCTAGCGTCGCCGTTCGCGACGGCGGCTCGAGCCGTCTCGGGGCGGAAGCCGCCCGCGGCGATCACCGGCCCGCTGAATACCTTACTCAACTCCCGGGCCGCAAGCGGCTCCTGGCGTTCGGCAATCGTCTCGTGGCCTTTGACTCGCGGCTCGATGATGTGGAGATAGGCGAGGCCGAAGTCGTTCAGCCGTTCTGTGATGGAACGGAACAGCACGCGAGGGTTGCTGTCCGTCATGCCGTTGAACGTTCCGCTCGGCGAGAGGCGTACGCCGACCCGGTGTGATCCCCAGACGGGGATGACCGCATTCAACACATCGAAGAGAATTCGCGACCGGTTCTCGACCGAGCCGCCATAGTGATCGGTTCGCTTGTTGCTGCTGTCCTGGAGGAACTGGTCGAGCAATTGGCCGTTGTCGGACATCACCTCGACGCCGTCGAAGCCCGCACGTTTCGCGTTGACGGCGGCGGCGCGGAACTCCTCGACGATGCCCGGTATCTCGACAGTCTCCAAGGCCCTGTGGGGGGAGGGGTGCACGAAGCCGTCGTCTGCCACGGCCACGTAGACCTCCGGGTCTTCGCAATATGCAGGAACAACGGAAGGTGCGAGCGGCTGCTCACCGATCAAGGAGATGTGCGACGTGCGGCCGGCGTGAAAGATTTGGGAGAACATGTATCCTCCCTTGGCATGGACCGCGTCCGTGATGCGCTTCCAGCCTGCCACCTGCTCGTCGTTGTAGATGGCCGGCATCCCCCAGGATCCGCGTGCGTTCGGCGCAATCGCGGTGGCCTCGGTGATCAGCAAACCTCCGGCGGAGGCCCGCTGGCTGTAGTACTCGAGCATCAGGTCGCTCGGCACGCTGCTCGGCCAATGACCCCTCAGACGACTCATGGCTGGGAGCACGATGCGATGAGCAAGCTCGATCGCTCCGAGCCGGATTGTGATAAAGAGTGGATGCGAGTTATCCATGATTTGAGTCACAGGATTGCCTGGTTTCCTGTTTCGAAAGCGGCCGGACTATCGTGGTCGGCCACGCCTGGATTCGAGAAGATCGCGATGGCGACGCGCCATCCCTCAGCCTGACCGGGAAATGGACTGCATCACCGGAGCAGGGTCCCAATAAGCGTCGAGCGAGGTGACCCGCCCCTCGCTGTCGATGGCGAAGACGTCGATCCCCCGGAACGAAACGTCCTTGCCGTTCTTGCCTCGGCCCGACCCCTTCCATCGGACGGCCGCCCCACCGGGTACGCAGAAGACTTCCTCCTCGGTCAGGCCGAACGTCTCAAACTGCCGCATGACGCCCAGCAGGAAATCCCGCAGCCCGTCGTGCCCCCGGAGGGGCGGCGTCCCGACCGGGTCGCGGGCCGTGGCGTCGGCGGCGAAGAGTCCTACCCAGGCGTCCACGTCGTTTGCCCGCAGTGCGGCGTAGAACCGGGCGACCACCGAGGCGACTTGTTCCTGATCCATCCCGAGGCCCCTTTGCCGAATGGAAGAATGAGGCATGAGATTCACCGCCTGCGACCTCACCGGACGGCCGCTCGGTCGAGCGCCTGGATGAATCTGGAGGCCAGCGCGTGGTCCGACATCGGGTTCTGGCCGGTCACGAGCTCGCGATCCTCGATCACATGCGGCGTGAAATTCGCCCCGGCGGTGACGACCTCTCCTCCCGCCGTCTCGAGCGCGTCGGGCATGTTGAAGCGGAGCTTCTTGCGGAAGACGTTCTCCTCGGCGAATGCCTCCTCGCTGCGCGAGAAGACGGTCATACGGTAGCCGGCGTACGGCCATCCCTCGGCCAGGTTGGAGGCCTTCTCGAAGTCGCCGTCGAGCAGAGCCGACCGGAAATCCCGGGCATTCTCGAGCGTGCCCAGGATCGCCATGGGGCCGTGGCAGAGCGCGGCGGTCGGCTTGTTGTGGTGATGGAAGTGACGCAGTAACTCGCCCACTTCGGGGTCCTGCATGAGATCGACCACCGGCGCGTGACCGCCGGGGAAGAACACACCGGCGAAGCGACCCAGGCCTTCGTCGATGACCGAGCGCAGGGTACGGACATCGTTCATCGCGGGATGGTCGACGAAGAAGTCCTTGGCGCGCTTGTGGGCCGCCTCGTCGCCGCCGAAATACAACGGAACATCGGAATCCTTGTCGACATGCGGCTTCTCGCCGGTGGGGGTGGCCAGCAGGAAATCATAGCCCGCTTCGAGCAGCGCCAGGATGGGAATAGCGGTTTCGTTCAGGAACTGGCCGACCGTGATCGTGCCGCCACCCAGCGCTTCGAGCTGAGTGGAGTTGGAACCGACGACGAGAATAAGACTTTTGCCCATGAGAACCTCCTGTGATCAAGCGTGAGTTGTTCGCGCTTCCTTGCTAGTGGCGCGGGACTGACGTGGGGCGGCAGCATCGCGGCGCCGCCCCTCGGTTGTCGCCACGTCGCCGGGTCCGGTCCCGGCGTGGCCGGAAGGGCGTCAGCCCGACTCGACCAAAGCGTGCCTCAGCTTTTCGCGGCTTCGGTCATCCGGCGGACTGCCTCCTCCGTGGTCCACACGGCATTGGCCATGAACCGCCAATTCACCATCGCGGCCTGGTAACCGTCCCCCTCCTCGTTCGTCCCGCCGGCCGTGGCATCGCGGACCATCGCGATCTCGAAGCCGTTCGTGATGAGCTCGCGCATGTGACCTTCGAGGCAGAGGTTCCCGACGGGGCCGGCCATGATCACCTTGTCGATCCGCCGCCGGCGAAGCTGGAGCACCAGGTCGTTGGTGGGCGAGTAGGTCTTGTGCGGCGAAGTGACCGTCGTCTCGCCGTCCTGGAGATACTTCCTGAGATGTTCGGGGAAATCGGCGCCCGAGCCTGCAAAGCCTTCGAGGCTGAGCGGATCACGTCGCGCCGCCACCCCCCCCTTGAGCGCGAGATCCTCCATCGCGCCGAGCGGAGCGACCCATTTGTGATCGTGGGGATAGAAGTAGTGGGGCGAGAGGAAGACGGGAAAGCTGTAGTCCTTCGCGGCCTTCAGCAGAGCCTCGATGTTTGCATTCACGTTGTTGCGTTTCAGCCCCTCACGGATCATGCTTTGGTAGATGCCCCCCTCCGTAAGGAAATCGTTCTGAATGTCCGTCAACACCAGGGCGGAGTGTTGCTTGTCCAAGTTCATCTCTACGCGATGTGTGAACATGGTATCTCCTGTTGATTGTCCTTCATCGTTTCCGGTCGCCGTGAAAAATGGGCCTTCCCGCCTGCGAATCAGAGTTGAGTCCGTCCGCCGTCCACGGCCAGCTCGCACCCGGTCATGTAAGACGATTCGTCGGAGGCCAGGAAGGCGACCACGGTGGCTATCTCCTCGGGTGTGCCGAATCGCTTGAGGGGGATCTGATCCTGGATCACTTTGCCGAGCCGTTCGACGGCCTCGGCCGGTAGGCCAAGCTTGCCGTAGATCGGGGTCGAGATCGGGCCGGGGCTGACGGCGTTGACCCGCACCCCGACCGGGAGGAGTTCCGTCGCGAGCGTCCGCGTCAGCGACCTCACCGCCGCCTTGCTGGCGGAGTAGGCCGACGTGCCCGCCGCCCCGATATGGCCGAAGAACGAGGTGTTGAAGATGACCGCCCCGCCCTTGGCGAGCAGCGGCAACGCCTTCTGCGCGGTGAAGAAGGCACCCCTGAGGTTCGTGTCCACCACCTCGTCGAACAGGCTCTCGGGGGTTGACTCGAACGGCGACAACTTGGCGACGCCAGCGTTGACGAAGAGGACGTCGATCCGCCCGAAGCGCTGCTCGATCGCAGCGAAGAGGCGATCGAGGTCGGCCATCACCGTAACGTCGGCCTGGACGGCCAGCGTATCGTCCCCTAGCGCGCCGCCGGCCTCCGAGAGCGTGCGCTGGTCACGACCGGAGATGACGACCGCGGCCCCTTCCTTCTGGAACTGGTGGGCAGCCGCGAGTCCGATCCCGCTGCTGCCGCCCGTGATCACCGCAACCTTGTCGCCGAACCTGCTCATCGTTCCGTCCTCGCTCGAATCGCTACCGAATCCGATCCATGAATGGGCGAATCCTAGGACGCTACCCTTGAACGTGGCAAGTAGGCACAATAATGTGTGGTAGTGAGAAAAAAGATACCAATGGGGCGGCGGAAACCATGAGGCACAAGAGCTACGACAGGCATTACGGTTGTCCGATGGAAGCCTGCTTGGAGGTGATCGGCGGCAAGTGGAAGGGGGTCATCCTCGGCTACCTCCTTGGCGGGACGATGAGGTTCGGCGAGTTGAAGCGTAAACTCCCCGAAGTCACCCAGCGCATGCTCACGACGCAGCTGAGGGAGCTGGAGGCCCACGGCATCGTCGATCGGAAGGTCTACGCCGAGGTGCCTCCGAGGGTCGATTATTCGCTGACGGAGTTCGGGCGCACGCTGGAGCCGATTCTGATCCAGATGAAGGGATGGGGGGAGGGGTTCCTGGTCCGGGTAGCGAGCCAAACTCGGACGGGGCAGTCTTCCTGAGGCGCGGAGACTCGCGCATGACTCACGGCAGATCCACCTGCACGCTCAAGCGGTGGATGGAGGCCCGTGGCTGATAAGAGGCGGGAGTGACCGAAGTCCGCTGCGATCGACCCTAGGGCTTGCCGCCGGATCGGCGTTTCGGCTTGACGCGGGTTTTCGCGGCCTTCGCCGGAAGCCTGGCGGTGATCAGCGCGTCAGCCGCCCGCCGCAGCAGCGTGGTCGCCTCGCCCGGCTCGTACATCGGCGTGCTGACGAAAGCACCGTTGATGAGCACAGCGAGCTGGCCCGCAAGTTCTTCGGGCGACTCGCAATTCAATTTCTCCACGATGACCCTCAGTCGGCGTCGCATCTCGAGTTTGTGCGCCTTGGCGAGCTTGCGCGCCGGATGATCGAGCTCGGGATACTCGGCCGCGACATTGATTTGGGGACAGCCTCGATACTCCGGCCGGGCGACGCGTTCGCCGATCCAATCGAGCTGCGCATTGAGCTCGGCCCTGGGGTCCGTCGGGTGCTCCTCCGCGACTTTATCCCAAGTCTCCCAGAAGTCCTGGTCCATGCGCTGCAGGAAGGCAACAACGAGGTCGTCCTTCGCCCCGAAATGGCGATAGAGGCTCGTCTTGGCCACGCCGGCCTTCTCGACGACGAGGTCCACGCCGACCGCGCGGATGCACTGGTTGTAGAAGAGCTCCGTGGCCGTGGAGAGGATCTTGTTGCGGACGTCGGCCCCACCCTGACCGACAGAGGAATTCCTGGGCGTTCTGATGCGATCCCCTTGATTAGCCATAAGGGGATTCTACCTGAAGCTTTCTTGACACACTACGGAGCCATCTGTATCGTCCGAAACAGACAGGTCTGTAGCAATGAGAATTCTAAGGCCGTTCGGCATCAAGGCCGACGACGAATCGGTTATTGCGGGATGACAACGGGTTCGTCGAATCCGATCGCCGCTATCCGGACAGCTCATGGCCGGGAACGATTCGCCATTTTGTTGAGACCAAAGGGGATAAGAGATGTCACGAGTCGTTCGATTCAAAGAGGTCGGCGGGCCCGAGAAGTTGGAAGTTCTCGAGGAGGAAGTCGCGGCCCCGGGCAAGGGCGAGGTGCGCATCAAGGTCAAGGCGCTCGGGCTGAACCGCGCGGAAGCGGCCTTCCGCCGGGGGAAATACTTCGAGACGCCGATCCTGCCGGCGAGGATCGGCTACGAGGCGGCCGGCGTGATCGACGCCGTCGGCGCCGACGTCGAGAACTTCAAGGCCGGGGACGTCGTCTCGACGGTGCCCAACTTCTCCATGAACGCTTACGGCGTCTACGGCGACACGGCCATTGCGCCAGTGAGTGCGGTGGTGAAACACCCCTCGAGGCTCTCCTATGAGGAGGCCGCATCCGTCTGGATGGCGTATCTCACGGCCTACGATGCCCTCATCGGCTCGGCTCGGCTTTCTCAGGGCGAATTCGTCCTCATTCCCGCCGCCTCCAGCAGCGTCGGCATCGCCGCGATCCAGCTCGCGAATCTGGTCGGGGCTGTCCCCGTGGCCCTGACGCGAACGAGCGAAAAACGCGAACGGCTCAAGGCCGCCGGTGCCGCCCATGTGGTTGCGACCGAAGAGCAGGATCTCGTCGCCGAGGTGAAAAAAGTCACCCGTGGCAAGGGGGCGGAGGTCGTCTTGGATCCGGTGGGCGGCCCGACCTTCAACAAGCTGATGGAAGCCGCCGCTCCGCACGCGCGCATGCTGGTCTACGGCGCGCTGAGTCCGGAGCCGATCGTGCTGCCACATTTCTCGCTCTTCCCGAAGGTGCTGAACATCTCCGGCGCCGTCCTGCTGACGACCACGTCGGACCCCGACAAGTTGAAGGCCGCCGTCGCCTGGGTCGTTGACGGCCTCGAGTCGGGCGGGCTCAAGCCGATCATTGCCAAGACGTTCAGCCTCGATCAGATCGTCGAGTCCCACCGCTTTCTCGAAGCCAACACACAATTCGGGAAGATCGTCGTGACCGTCTGAAGCCACGGCCAGAGGGCCCCCTCCATGGCGGAGGGACCGGCGCTGCTGGTTAATCCGGCCGATCGCCGTAAGACCGCCCACGGAGTGGGTCGCCCCTGAGGCGTCGGTCCAGCGGTCCGATGCTGGTGGGCTTGACACGAAACATACGGTTCTGTAGCGTCCGATACAAACAGGTCTGTAGCTTGCGAATGGAGGGGCGGATGGGCCAATCAATGGCGACCGAGTTTGTGGTGGCCGTCGTCGCGGCGACCGGCTACACGGGCCGGTTTATGGTTGCGGACCTGCTGCGGCGCGGCATTACGCCGATCGCCATCGCGAGGAACGCAGGGGCGCTCGAAGCGGCGGGGTTCGACGAGAGGGTCATTCGCCGACACGCGACGATCGATGATCCAGGGTCGCTCGATCGGGCCCTCGTCGGGGCTCACGCGGTCATCAACGCCGCGGGGCCGTTCTTCGACACGGCTGAGGCCGTCGCCGACGCGGCCTTGCGAGCCAAGATCCACTACACCGACGTCTCCGCGGAGCAGGGAGCGACGGCCAGGATCTTCGAGAAGTTCGACGGGCCGGCGCGCGAAGCGGGGATCGTCTTCCTCCCCGCGATGGCATTCTTCGGCGGCCTCTCCGACCTGATGGTCACCGCCCTCATGAAGGGGTGGGACGCGGCGGACCGGGTGGAGACCTACATCGGATTCGACAGGTGGCATCCCACGCAGGGGACGCGGAATACCATCGAAGGTAAGCGCGTCGGAAATCTGATCTACGTCGGCGGCCGGCTCACGCCCGCTCCGTCCCAGCCCGCCCAGAAGACCTGGATTTTTGAGGAACCGGTTGGTGAGCAGGTCGTCCTCGAGGTGCCGTTCTGCGAAACCATACTCCTCTCGCGGCACGTGAAGACCGCCGAGCACCACAACTATCTCACGCAGATCGCAATCAAGGACGTCCTTAATCCCTCGACGCCCGGGCCGAAACCCGCCGACGAGATGGGCCGATCCGACCAGAACTTCGTGGTCGATGTGATCGTCACTCGCGGTGACGAACGACGGCGGGCCATTACGCGCGGGCGCGACGGATACGCGGTCTCCGCCCCCCTCACCGGGATAGCGGTCGATCGCCTGGTCCGGGGTGAATTCATCACGGTCGGCGCGAGGGCCCCCGGAGAGGTCTTCATCCCCGAGGACCTGCTCAAGGCGCTCGGGCCGGAACATGCCACGTTCAGGATGGTGACCCCTGCGTGACGGGTCGCGGTGTGCCTCATTTCCGGCCTGTTTCGGGCCGAAGGGGATGGCGATCGGGATGAGGACCGACAGTCATCCAGTGAAACCTTCAGTAGGCCCGAATATCGTGCAAGAAGTGGAAGAGCTCGGGCTAATCGACTCTGACCGTTGGCACGAAGCCGTGGCCGCGCGGGATCATCGATTCGATGGCTGTTCTTCGCGGCGGTCAGGACCACGCGCCTCTATTGCAGGCCGATCTGACGATCGAGTGGACCGACCTTGCGTGCCTGGAGCAATTCGCGGGCAACATCGCACTGTACAACTTCGCTATCTGCGTGCTCTTCGCCTTCCTCGTGCACTCGGCGGAGTGTGAGGGCTGGTCGCTGCCGCTGACCATCATCTTGATTGCCCCGACTTGCCTCCCATTCGCTTTCGGGGAAATGTGGCTGCGCGGTATGGGCAACAACCTGATCACCCAGATCAGCTTCGTCGTGCTCCTCGGCCTGGCGGCCAAGAACGCCCTTCTGATCGTGGAGTTCGCCAAGCAGCAGGAGGAACTTGGCCAGGATGCCTTCGAGGCCGCCGCCGAGGCCTGTTGACTTCGGCTCCGGCCGATCATCATGACGCCCCTCGTTAGCTGTTCACAGTCTGGAGACCCTGGAAAACAAGCGGTTTGAGTGAACAGGATGTTCCCAAACCGATTGTCTTGAGGAGCACAGGCCTCCGAGACCCCTTGCTTTCAGCCTCCCCAGGATTTGGACGGCTACCTAGCCTTCATCTTCGGCGTCCTCCCGTTTGCCTGGACGGTCGGTCCGGGCTCCGAAATGGGGAAGGTGCTCGGGATCACGGTCTTTAGAGGGATGCTCGGCGTCCCGATCTTCAGCCTGTTCCTCACCCCGGCGTTCTATGTCGCCCTTCTCAAGCTGAGCGGAAGGCCCCGGGAGACGTCGCTCGTTCATGAGGCCCGGGCAGGAGCGGGTAATTGATCGGTGCGCATCACTTCGCACGTGGCGCCGCCCTCGCTCGCGACCACTTCCCGAGCATCGAGCCGAGGACCCTGCTCGGATATCTCTACAGCACGTCGTACCTGGTGACGAGAGAACTCTCAGCTCTCCTGGAACCGCTCGCCCGCTGCGAGACGGATCGTGGTGAGCACGTATTGCATCGCGTCGGGGATCGCTCCGGCTATCGTCAGCTCGGCCGGCTGGTGCGATGATTTCCGCTCCTTGGTGCCGAGCGACATCGCCTCGCTTGCCCATGCCGACTCGATCCACGTTGAGTAGGGGACGAACGTCGCGGCCCCGCGTCGCGCGGGCCGACGTCGGGCATTACCGCTGTTGATCGGGCTGACAGTCGCCGCATGGCCATAGCCCCGGACCAGACGCGCGGCGTCCATGGTGAGGACGATCTGCGGCCGTGATCGGCATGCGGCTCGCTGCCGGTTGAGCCGGTCCGGATCGAGCCAGAAGAACACCCGAGCGTTCACCAGGGCATACCAGTCGGCCGGATCCATGCCGACCAGGCAGGCGAGCAGGGCGGTGGCCGGCATCGGCCGCTGATCTCGGATCTCGACCCCATCCGGCAGTATCGTGTGGGCTGGCCGCTGCGACCGCACCAGTCGATTGCGGTCGGACTCGCTCAGCCCGGCACGGGCGATCAATTCCGCTGCCGGCAAGAGGCCGCTGCGCCGGATCGACGGCCAGTTCGACTCCTCGGCCAAGTGGTATACATGCCGTGGCAGTTTCATCCGCGCGTCACTTTCTGCTGATCATTCGCGGCGCGGCGAACGAATTCCTGAATCGCCTGCGGCACGTCCTCGGTCCGGTGATGGCTGGCGAGCTCGTCGAAGCGGCCGTGGATGGCAGCGAGTGTTTCGCAGTCGCGTGCCATCGGCAACTCCATCCCAACTCCCAGGAACCAAATCCTCGGCGGCGCATGGAGGCAACCCGGACCGCCGGCAGCAGAAGCCCCTCACTTGCATAGTCCCCATGGAGTCGGTGCCCTGAGGACGGCATCCCGACCCTTGCATTATTGAAATGCGACGACTAATATCACAATAAGGAGCGTCGGAAAACTGTCAGCCTTCCCGCCGCCGAATGTCGGCGACGATGTCGGCGAGGCTCGTCCTGCCCAGGGCTCGCTCATAGCTCGCCTGAGTATCATTGAAAACCGTCGAGAGGCTATCTTTGATATGACAGCTGATCGGGCATTCTTCATCGACGGGGTATTCGTGGATCGTGAACACGCCCGGTGCGGCGCTTGCCCGATAGATCTCCAGGAGGGTGATGTCCTCGGCGGGGCGCGACAGCACGGAGGCTCCGGTCTTGCCGCGCGTCGTCTTGACGAGGCCCGCCTTGACGAGCTTGGAGAGCGAGCGGCGGACGAAGCTGGGCTCGGCCGCGACGCTCTTCGCCAGCGTCGAGGAATTCAGCGCGTGGTCGTAGTACCCGAGGACCGTCATGATGTGCACGGCGACAGAAAACTGGACGTTCGAGCTTCGCATATTGTGACTTCGGCTCTAATCATGTCGCGCCCCGTCAAAAGCTCGAGACCGACTCGGCGCGCACCTCATCCGCTCCTTCATGTGAGCGTCCAGTCGAAGGAGCCACACGCTCAGTCATTCTAAACGAGCGATGGCGCCAAGTCGATGACCGTGGATCGAACGCGCGGCTCTCTTGCTTGTGTCAGATGCAATCAAGATTGGTGAAAGCCAAGGTCAGCGCCTGAGCGAACAGTAGTTGTTCTATCGCCAACCGTTCGTCTGCTCAATGTCGCGGAGATCCGGCCGCTCATCGTCAAGAAACCCGTTCGCCGACGCCTGCCGTTAAGGAGAATTGCATGCCCGAAGTAACGGCCATATTCATCATAAGCCTCACGACGGCAGGGATTTCGATGCGGTCGGCAGTGGCCGGCATCTGCGCGAAGGAGATGGATCGCGAGCCCGGCAACGGATGGAGGAGCATCGAGTCTCTCCTCGGCGAGGCGACGATGGCCCTGAGGGAGACGCTCGTAACCATCCGCCATGAAGATCTGCCGGAAGTTCCCGACGGCTTCGAGGCCCGTTACGCCCGCTGGGGGACGGGGGCCGAACTGGAAGAGACCGTCCCCGACCTGACCCTCATCTTCTCGGAGCACTTGGAGACCCTTATTGGAGCTCTGCGGAGCCTCGGACCACACCATCTGAGCGAACCCGTCGACTCACCGGGCGCCTTCGATGAGGATGGGCTCTTCTACTTCGCGACGGTCGAGAAGATGATCCTCTCCGTTTCCGGCTACATTCACCTCTTGGCCGGCGAGGCGTCGGTGATCCGGCTGGCGCTGGGTAAGCCCGCCGCGCTCGACCCGTGCGATGAGCTGCTCCGCTTGACCGATCGACGATCGAGTGGGGGCGAAAAGACCCGGGATTTCTAAATTGTGCCTTTTATTGTTACGATAATACCGAAGGCGGGATCCATGGTCCCCCTGATCCGCCCGTCGCCTGGGGCGACACGCCTCCCGTTGCTATTGCTGGCCGCGGGCGCCAGAGGCGAACTGCCGCCTCATCGAGGTGTCCGACGTCCAGGTCGAAGAGCTTGTCTCGTTCCTAGACTGAGCAGGGCCTTCATCCCTTCTCAATTCAACGCGCTGCGACGGTTTAAGCCTCGGCTCGCTGTTGCCTCATGACACTCTCCACGGCCATGCGGCCGCTGCGCTCGATTACGCCGGCATGTATTTCCATAGAGCCTGCTGCGTTCTACGAATCCTCGGAGTAGAGAGACATGCGGACGTGGCGAGTGGCACGTCTGCGCCCATCCGCTCCGCCGGTCCCTGTTGAACGACGTGCCGGGTGTCCCAGCGGCAGCGAGGGCGGATCGTGTACGGTCGGAGGTCTGCCGGGCGGGGACTCAGCGACGCAGAGACGGAGAATCGATGCCGGTTCCGCAACAAGACAGAAGAATGGAGGACGGTCCTCCGGATCGGCCGAAAGTTCGCCAGGGCGGCGAGGCAAGCCGCAAGAACAAGGATGCTCGCCTAGCCCACGGAAGGGTGGTGATTCTGATGACGAGAATTTCTGGGGCCGTCCTCGCACTGACGGCGCTCCTCGCCGTAGGGCAGCCGGTCCGCGAGGCGCGAGCGGAAAGCCTCGACCATGCCTGGGGCATCGCTCTCCAGGTCAATGACAGGTTGCAGTCACAACATGTGTTGAGCAACGCGGCAGGAGGCGACCTGTCCGCCGCGAAGCGGGCACGGTTGCCGACCGTGACTACGCAGAACTACAACTTCCTCCTCACCAACTCGCCGACGGTCAATCTCGGCTCAAGGATCTCACCGAGCACGGGCCTACCACATTACTTCCCTGCGATAGGGCAGAATCAGAACGATCTTCCAATATCGCTCACATTTGCAAACCTGCCGCTCTACACCGGCGGCAAACTCCTACGCGACATCGATGCCGCAGGCTTTCGGATGAACACGCAGCGGCACGAGGAATCTCGGACCGCGCTCGACCTGAAACTGATCGTAGCCGAGTCCTACATCGGCGTCCTTCGCGCCCGGCGGAATCTCGACGTTGCAAGGAGCAATGTCAAGCAACTCTCGTCCTTCGCAAAGGACGTAAAGACTCGCCGCGAGCAGGGGTTGGCGATCCGCAGCGATGAACTGGCGGCCCAGGTCTCTCTGAAGAACGCCCGGATCGGCGAGATCCAGGCGGCAAACGCGCTGAAGACGGCTTGGGCGACCTACAACCGCTATCTCAGTCGCCCCCTCGGCACTGTCGTTGAACTCGACGAGCTGTCGAAGGTCCCGCCCATGGACGCTGACTGGAAGGCGCTCGCAGAGCGGGCTATGGAGGCGAATTCGGATTCCGGGGAAATGAACGAATCCGAGCTCGCCTCGTTGACCAGTCAAGCGATGAGGCGTCCTGAACTTGCCAGCCTGACCTCGCAAGCGCAGACGTTCGGTGCCCAGGCACGGTCGACGCTCTCGAACATTCGTCCGCAAGTCGGCATCAGCGGCGGTTTCGCGTTCCTGGGAGCCGACGGCCTCGCGCCCCAAGGATACGGGGCGATGTCGCTCTCGGCCAACTGGACCATCACCGACAGTGGGGCTACACGCCGACGCGCCGCGGCGATCCGCCAGCGAGAGTTAGCCACGCTCAACCAGCGCGCTGACCTCGGAGCCGATATCGCTCTCCAGGTGCGAACCCGGTGGATCGACCTGCAAACGGCCCATCTCCGAGTTCCAGTCGCTCGCGACGCGGTCGCCCAGGCCGAAGAAAACACCAATGTCATCAGAGATCGTTATGCCAATGAAGTGAGCAATTATACGGAAGTTCTCGACGCCGAGAATCGGCGAATCCAGTCCCTTTACAACTTCTATAGCGCGCTCTACGACGAGAGCCTCGCCATCTTCCGGCTCCGCCGAGCTGTCGGTGACTTGTAATTGTTTGGAACACCACCTCACATGGTTGTATAAGAGGCAGGCATGGGCAGCGCCTTTTTCCGGCCCCTCCATCTGCATGATCTCAATTGGACGACCGTATATCAGCAATCCGGACCTCGTGGAGCGGTTCAGGAACGGTTGGCCGCTGGCGGCACCGGACGAGACGACCTGGTACTCGCCGAGCGGGGAGTAGGGTACACGGATTTCCCGGCTCATGAAGCCTGACAGGCAGGGAGAGCCATGAGCCTCATGCGCTTCAGGTCGACGGACGCCCCGTGCTACTACGACGGCAGCACGGCGATCTTCACTCGTGATCGCGTGGGCGACTTGGCCCGACCGAGGATCAAAGCTGCCGCCGAAGTTCGGAGTAGGCTCCCACGAGAGCTTCGAGCGTGAACCCCCTGTTAAGGCCGCTTGGGTTGGGGAGTACCCAGGCCTTCGTCCCCGCGAATCCCGTGGGGAGCTGACCCCACTCGACTTCCGGCAGGCCGAGCATGACCAACACGGCCCGCTTCCCGAGAAAGGCGATCGAACGAGGTGCGTAACGCCGCATCTTCGCCTCAAAGCCGGGCCGGGCTGCTCTGAATTCTTCCGGCGATATCTCAGCCGCCCGCCTGGTCGGCCGGCGGACGACCGCGGTGATGCCGCATCCGTAATCGAGCAGGCGGCGCTCGTCTTGAGGTCGGAGGCAGACGCCCGTGAACCCGGACAGATGCAGCACCCGCCAGAAGCGATTTGATGGATTCGAGAAATTGTGGCCTGCTACCGCGGCGCCCGCGGCGGGGTTCAAGCCGCAAAATATCACGTCGAGACCGTCACCAAGGATGTCCGGCTCATATCCGCTCAACGCATCACCCCACCGCTTCCCGGCCTCTATCGATCCCCGCGACGAAAGAGGCACGGCCCGTCCACCCGTCCTCGCCGGGGGAACAGGAGACGACTCGCTCTTCGCCCAGCGAAAGGCCGGCCTCGGTGTACTTGAGTCATTGGCCGGTCGATGCAGCGGGCTTCGACCGGTGCCTCATCCGCGAGGTCGCCAGGCGCTTCCTCGCCTCGCCGAGGATCGTGTCCGAGAGTTCGCGGTCGTCGACCATTCTCGCCAGCGTGGCCGCCCCGATGAGGGAGGACAGCGTGAAGATGGCGTCGGCCTTCGCCGACGCCGCGCTCCTGGTGTGCCCTCGCGCGGCAAGGGCGTCGATCAATTTGCGGACGCTCAGCGATGCGGCCTGGCGCGTCTCCGCGTCGGCCCGCACCAGCTCGCTCCCGAGGGCGGTGAGCGGGCATGGCCCCAGACAATCGTCGCGCCGCTCGCCCGAAAGGTAGTCCTCGAAGTGTTTCAGGAGGCTGTCCTCACCCCCCTCGGCCGCGGCCGCGGCCGAGCCGATGAACTGTTCCATGTCCGCCGCGAAGGCCTCGGCGACCAGCTGGTCCTTGGATGCGAAATGGCGGTAGAAGCCGCCGTGGCTCAGCCCCGCGGCCGCCATGATCTCGGCCAATCCGGTCCCGAGGATCCCTTTGCGTCGGAACTCCTGAGCGGCGACCTCCAGGATCCGCCTCCGGGTTTCCGCCGTCTCCTCTCTCGATTTTTTCATCCGAACGACCCTCCCGGAAAAATCTTAGCTGTTGGCTATCATGTATAGTAACGCCGATGACCGGGATTTTCCAGCCATTGACAATCGCCGGTGGCTCTCTTATAAATTTTTATAGAGGACGTCGATCATCTATCGAGCGTCGAAATGAGGATGGGGGACTGGCGAGGAAGTCGATAAACACAAGGTCATTTGAAGGACTTAGACGATGGATGCAGTGAACGTCAGCCTCAACCAATTGGAAGCCGCCCCCTCCGCCCACCAAAGTTCGACGGGGCGCGGCGTCAAGATTCTTGCGAGCACGGCTGTCGCGCTGGCTCTGCTTGTAGCTGCAACCTTCGCAACGCGATACCCGTTCCCGTCGTCGGTAGAGGCTGAAACGGCTCCTCCTCCGGCTCTCCCGACCGTGATCGTCAGCACGCCACTCCAGCGCGACATCGAGGGTAGGCTCGGATTTTTGGGCCAGTTCTCGCCGGTTAAGCGAGTCGAGCTGCGTGCCCAAGTCGGCGGCACGCTGACCGAGATCGGCTTCAAGGATGGCGATGTCGTCAAGCAGGGCGACCTTCTGTTCGCGATCGACCCGGTGCCGTACGAGATCAAGCTGAGTCAGGCGCAGGCCCAGTTGCACAGCGCGAATGCGCGCCTGACTCTCACCGCCCGCCAGCTCGACCGTCGCGAGGCTCTGAGGCGCCGAGACGCGGGCACCGCTGAGGAAGTCGACCAGTGGGCCGCGGAACAAAGGGCGGCCCAGGCATCCGTAGAAGGCGCCAAGGCGATGATCCGCGACGCCCAGTTCGACTTGGATCGCTGCCGCATCACGGCGCCCTTCACGGGCCGCATGGGGACCCATCTCGTCTCCGTCGGCAATCTGATCGCGGGGAGCCGGGGCGGGGTCGCCACCACCCTCCTGGCGACGCTCGTGTCGCTCGACCCGATCTGGCTCGACTTCGACATGAGCGAAGCGGATTACCTGACGTTCGCCCGTGAACGTGCGACCCAGAAGGGGCCGCTCGCCGACAAGCTCCAGGTGTCGCTCGGCGACGAAAAAGTTTACAGCCGCATCGGCACCCTCGACTTCATCGACAATGGCCTCAATCGATCGAGCGGCACGATCCACGCCCGGGCCACCGTGGCCAACGCCGACCTGCTGCTGGCGCCCGGCGTATTCGCCCGGGTCCGCCTGGCGTTGCCGAACCATTCGGCCTCTCTCCTCGTGCCGGACTCGGCCGTACTCCCCGATCAATCGGGGTACGCCGTCATGACCGTGGGGTCGGACGACGTGGTGAAGCCGAAGGCCGTGCAGTTGGGCGACCTTCGCGGCGGTCTGAGGGTGATCCGTTCAGGCCTCGACCCCACCGACCGGGTCGTCGTCGAGGGCGTTGAGACGACGACGCCGGGATCGAAGGTCTCGCCGAAGGCCGGTTCGATCAAGTTCGGGAACGACCAGGACTAATCCCATGAAGCTCGCGCATTTCTTCATCGACCACCCGCGATTCGCCACGGTGGTCAACGTCTTCATCGCCCTGTTCGGCCTGGCGGCGATGATGCTCCTGCCGATCTCGCAGTACCCGAGCATCGTCCCGCCGACGATCCAGATCTCCGCCTACTATCCGGGCGCATCGGCGGAGACGATCGCACGCTCGGTCGCGACGCCGCTGGAACAGTCGGTGAACGGCGTCGAGAAGATGGACTACATCACCAGCCAGTCCACGGGCGACGGCCGCCTCGCCATCACGGTGATCTTCAAGATCGGCACTGACCCGAACACGGCGCTCCTGCTCACGAGGAATCGCGTGCAGGACACGCTGTCCCGCCTGCCACTTGAGGTGCAACTCCAGGGCGTGCAGGTGAAGAAGACTATCCAGGCGCTCCTTCTGGGCGTGCACGTGTACTCGCCGGACGGATCTCGCAGTGCCGAGTACATGTCGAACTACATGCTCCGCATCAGGGACGAGATCGCGCGGCTCCCGGGCGTCTCGGATTTCTGGACCCTGGGCGAGCGGCAGTACGCTATGCGGATCTGGATCGATCCGGACAAGGCCGCGGCCTATAACATCAACGCAAATGAAATTCTGGATGTGTTGCGCGCCCAGAACATCCAGGTCTCGGCGGGTGTGCTGAATCGGCCGCCGGTCACGAACCCCGCGGCCTACCAGATCAACGTCGAGGCGCTGGGCCGTCTCACGACCCCCGAGCAGTTCGGCGAGATCATCGTCAAATCGGACCACCTGGGGCACGTCACTCGCATCCGCGACATCGGCAGGGTCGAGCTCGGCTCGATCGACTATGGCTCCTTGGCTTATGCGGATCGCCATGTGGCGAGCCCTTGGTGGGTCATCGCCACGCCGGATGCGAACGTGGTCCAGGTCGAGCAGGCGATCTGGGCCAGGATGGCGGAGCTGAAGAAGAGCTTCCCGCCGGGCATCGACTACATAAAGATCTATGACCCGACGACCTTCGTGAGCTATTCCATCGAGGAGGTCATCGAGACCATCTTCATCGCGATCGCCCTGGTGGTCGGCGTCGTCTACATATTCCTGCAGAGCTGGCGGGCGACGATCATCCCGGTGGTCGCCATCCCGATCTCGCTGATCGGCACCTTCACGGCCCTGGCCGGGTTCGGCATGTCGATCAACAACCTGTCGCTGTTCGGCCTGGTATTGGCGGTGGGGATCGTGGTGGACGACGCCATCGTGGTGGTCGAGAACGTCGAGCGGAACATGGCCCTCGGCATGCAGCCGCGCGAGGCGGCGCATCAGACGATGACCGAGGTCTCCACGGCGCTGATCGCAATCGCCCTGACCCTCTGCGCCGTGTTCGTCCCGACGGCCTTCATCTCCGGCATCTCGGGGCTGTTCTTCCAGCAATTCGCGACCACCATCGCCGCTTCGACGGTGATCTCGTGCTTCGTCTCCCTCACGCTGAGTCCCGCCCTCTGCGCCGTCCTCCTGAAGCCGCACGAAGTGGGGGAACACCACAAGAAGCCGAACGTCCTGGGCCGTCTTGGTCGGCTCTTGTTCGGCCGCTTCAACGCCGCCTTCGAGTGGCTGTCCGCGAGCTACGGCAAGGTGACTGGCCGCCTGGTCAGGGCGACCGCCGTCATCGTGGTCGTCTATCTCGGGCTGATTGGCCTGACGGGCTATCAGATGTCTCGCATGAGCAGCGGCTTCATCCCGGATCAGGACATCGGTTACTTCGCCATCGTGATCCAGCTGCCGCCGGGCTCGAGCCTGGCGCGGACCGACAGGGTGGTGCGCGACGTGAACGACATCGCCCTGAAGACCCGCGTCGCGCATACCTCGCCCGCTACCGGGTACGACGTGACCACCGCGACGGTCGCCCCCAACGTGGGGACGGTCTTCTGCTCGCTGCCCTCGTTGTACGGGATCTCGGAGCCCGGTTCGGACGCGGTGACGATGATCGAATCCCTGCGCAAACGCTTCGTCGGCTACAAGGATGCCAACATCCTCGTGATCCAGCCGCCGCCCGTCCAGGGCCTGGGCACCGCGGGCGGCTTCAAGCTGATGCTCGAAGATCGAGCCGGAGTGGGCCCAGAGGCGCTCGCCAAAGCGGCCAACACCCTGGTCGCCGCGGCGAACAAGGATGCGACGTTCGGCGGCGTCTTCACCCTCTACAACGCGTCGTCGCCCTCGGTCTACGCCGACATCGACAGGCTGAAGGCCGAGAAGGTCGGCCTGACGCCGACCGACGTATTCTCCACCCTCCAGCTCTATCTCGGATCGCAGTACGTGAATGATTTCAATTATCTCGGGCGCACATATCCGGTGTTCGTCCAGGCGGACGAGCAATTCCGGAGGACGACGGAGGACGCCTCGCGGTTCAAGGTGCGCAACGCCTTCGGCGAGATGGTGCCGATCGGCTCGGTGGCGAGCTTCAGGGACAAGCCCGCGCCTTACCGCGTGCCGCGCTACAACCTCTTTCCCGCCGCCGAGGTCATGGGCGCGCCGGGGCCCGGGGTCTCCTCGGGCACGGCGATGAAGCGTATCGCCGAGATCGCCCGCGAAGTGCTCCCCACCGGCATCGCGACGGAGTGGACCGATCTGGCCTTCCAGCAACAGAAGCCGGGCATCCCGACTCTCGTCATCTTCGCGGCCTCCGGCCTGTTCGTCTTCCTCGTGCTCGCCGCCCAGTATGAGAGCTGGAAGACGCCGCTGGCGATCCTGCTGATCGTGCCCATGTGCCTGCTCGCCTCGGCTTTCGGTCTCGACGCCCGGAGCATGCCGATCGACATCCTGGCCCAGATTGGATTCGTGGTGCTCCTGGGATTGGCGGCCAAGAACGCAATCTTGATCGTCGAATTCGCGAAGCACCGGCAGGACAACGAAGGCGATTCCGCCGAGCAAGCGGCGGTACACTCCGCGCAGACGCGCCTCCGCCCGATCCTGATGACCTCGCTCGCCTTCATCGCGGGCGTGGCGCCGCTGGCCGTCGCGACCGGGGCCGGCTCGGAGATGCGCCAATCTCTCGGGACTGCGGTGTTCTCCGGGATGATCGGCGTGACGATATTCGGGCTCGTGTTCACCCCTGCGTTTTACACGATCATTCATAGGAGCAAATCGAGAGATCGGCAGCAGGTCGAGCCCGCCGATCAGCCTGATACGCCATTTGCCGCTACGTAAAGCGCGCACCGGAAAACGTTCACCTGAGCCTGCGTCAACTGCCCTGGCGCGTTCCTTGTGACTTGAAATCGAAACGGAGATTCACGATGCCCAGCCAGTCAGAACTCTACGAACGCTTCCGGGCCTTGCACGAAAGGCCCGGAGGATTCATCATGCCGAATCCCTGGGACGGCGCGTCCGCCCTCCTGATGAAGGACGCGGGCTTCGAGGCCTTGGGCACGTCGTCGGCGGCGATCGCCCTGTCCCTCGGCCGACAGGACGGGCGTCATGCCGTCAGCCGCGACGAGCACCTGGCGAACGCGCGGCTCATCATCCGCGTCACCGGCCTGCCCGTGAACGGCGACCTCGAGGACGGCTTCGGCCCGGAGCCGAGCGACGTCGCGGAGACGGTCGAGGCGGCGATCGCCGCGGGGCTCGCCGGAGTCGGGATCGAGGACACGACCGCCGACCCCGAGCGGCCGATCCACGACTTCGATAAGGCCGTGGCCAGGGTGAAGGCTGCTGCCAAGGTCGCCAAGGGCCGCATCGTGCTCACAGGCCGCACGGATAACTTCCTCCAGGGGCGGCCGGACCTCGACGACACGATCCGGCGGCTCGTAGCCTTCGCCGAGGTCGGCGCCGACGTCCTCTACGCACCCTACCCGAGCGACATGGACGCGGTACGCGCCATCGTACGTGCCGTCGCCCCGAAACCGGTGAACCTGGTCGTCGGCACCATGCAAGGGATCGCACCCTGGTCCGAGGTCCAGGCAGCCGGCGTGGCGCGGCTGAGCCTCGGCGTCGCGCTCTACGCTCGCGTCATGGGAAATCTTGCCCAGGCGGCGACCGAGCTCTTGTCCGGCGACTTGGCGACAGGCTCCGGCGAAAAACCCTCGACCACTCTGGGGATCGACTTCGGCCAGCTCCACAAGCGGATCGGTCAGGTTACCGGCATGGCCTGAAGGCACGGCATGAACGAGGGGGCGATATGCACACAGGCGGGCAGGGGGGGCGTGCCCGGAATGGGCCTGTTGCCTTTCCCCCCGTCCCGCTCTAAAATCGCACGCTCGAAACAGACAGGTATGTTTCAAGGACCCGCAAACCAAGACGATAGCGGTCCTTAATCCAGGAGAATTTTGACGCGGCCACCGAAACCGTCGGCAAGGACATCGAGTTGAACCTCGGCTTCTTCGACCACAAGATTCGGTTAGAAAAAGCTCGCGCCGAAGCGAGGATGTCCATCAATAAGGGCGAGAAGGTCTTCGGTTGCCCAGGAGAGTGCTGCAACATCAACTGACCCACGTCCAGCTCGATCGCTCCGCCGTCTGGCGGCGGCATCGGGTCGCGCTGGGCCGGGCCCGATCGGCGAGGGCTGCGGCGGACGAAGACCTGGCTCCGAGATTAAATAATGCTCCAGATTCGCCCCAACTGTGAACGCTGCGACGGAGATCTGCCCCCGGAATCGCCCGAGGCCCGGATCTGTTCCTTCGAGTGCACCTTCTGCTCCGCCTGCGCTGAGGGCGAGTTGCACGGGCTCTGCCCGAACTGCGGCGGCGAACTCGTCGCCCGACCCAGGCGGCCGGCCGCGATGCTGGCGAAGTATCCGGCATCGACCGAGCGTGTCCTGAAGGGCGGCCAATAGGTGGGCGTGGGGCCGAGGGTCAACAAGGCCCGTAGGGGAGCCATACCTGCTTGATTTAGATCGGGGATCTCACATGACTTTGAAGGCCTATCAATGGATTCGAGACGCAGGATGACTTCTTATGGGTCATGAAACCCCAATACCAGACGGCGGAGACCCCGGAGCAGCTCCGGCAGGGGTTCGAACGCCTGGGACGCAATATCCACCACCGGCTCGAATCCCAACCCTGCGAACTTATGGCCGCCGAGTCCTCATTGGAACTCTCGCCCGCTCGGGTCCTTGGCCCTGATGTTGAGGAGCGTCCTGGTGGGCTTCGGCGGGACGGCAGTGGAGGAGCTCCCATCCGGGTTAGCCACCACCTTCCGCCCCGGCGGAGACGCCACCGAGCTAGAAGAGAACCCCGATTCGCTGATCAGGCTGTTCGACGCCCACATGGACGCGGTCTGCGCCCTCCTGCGCGGGGCGACGAGCACACAATTCTCGGAGGCGCCACCCCGCGACGATTTCGGCGTCGAGAAGTTGATGCGCATCGAGCCCCTCGGCGGATATGAAGCGGCGGCAATCCGGTACGGCGGCGTGTAGGCGATCGAACTCGCCATGCTCTGCGAAGAATTCTCATGCGCGCCGCATCGGCCGGCCGCCGTATACACAAGCGCCCAGGTGGCGTTGGCATGGTATAGGGGGCGTGAACGATGGATCGAGCCAGGCGGCGGGTGGTCGTGACGGGCATGGGGATGATCACCCCGGTGGGGGGCGACACCGAGTCGTCCTGGAGGAACCTGCGCGAAGGCCGGAGCGGTGTGGGGCCGGTCACGCTCTTCGACGCCTCGATGTTCGCCACGCGGATCGCGGCCGAGGTGACCGGGTTCAGCCTGTCGGCCTACCGGGGGGATGCCTCTCGCTGGGAGCATCACAGCCGCACCACGCAGCTCGCGCTGGCCGCGGCGACGCTCGCCATCGAGCATTCCGGCCTTGATGACGCCCAGCACGATCGGTCCCGGCTCGGCGTCTACCTGGGCTCCGGCGAGGGCCAGCAGGACTTCGATCGCTTCGCCAGCCTGATGCATCGCTCGAGCCGCGAGGGCGTCGTCGACACGGCGCGATTCACGAGCCTCGGGCTCCGAACACTCCACCCGGTCCGCGAAGCAGACCAGGAACCAGGGGGGCCCGCCGGTCACCTCTCGGCCGTCTTTGGGGCCCGGGGCGTCAACGCGACCTGCCAGACGGCGTGCGCCGCCAGCGCCCAGGCGATCGGCGAGGCGACAGAGGTCATCCGCCGGGGCGACGCCGACGTGATGCTCGCCGGGGGCACGCATAGCATGGTCCATCCGCTCGGGCTTACGGGCTTCATCCTCCTGACGGCGATGTCGACCCGGAACGACGAGCCGGAGAGGGCGAGCCGGCCGTTTGACCGGGACCGCGACGGCTTCGTCCTCGGCGAGGGGGGGGGCGTGCTGGTCCTCGAAGAACTGGGACATGCTAGAGCCCGCGGGGCCAGCATCTTCGGCGAGATCATCGGCTATTGCTCCACAGCCGACGCATTCCGCCTGACCGACAGCCACTCCGAGGGACGCGGCGCCATCGCCGCGATGAACGGGGCCTTGGCCGATGCGGGGGTCGACCCCGAGGACATCGACTACATCAACGCGCACGGGACGAGCACTCCATCGAACGACTCGATCGAGACCCTGGCGATCAAGGGCGTCTTCGGCCATTCGGCCCGCAAGGTGCCGATCTCGAGCACCAAGAGTATGACCGGCCATCTCGTCTCGGCAGGTGGCGCGGTGGAGGCGATCGCCTGCCTGCACGCCATCCGCGATGGCGTCCTGCCGCCGACCATCAATCTGGAGAATCCAGACCCGGAATGCGACCTCGATTACATCCCGAACGCGGCCCGAGAGCAAAGGGTGGACACGGTCCTTTCGAACAGCTTCGGCTTCGGCGGCCAGAACACGACCATCGTCCTGCGCCGGTTCGTCGGCTAGGACCTCGGTGCGATGCCGAACACTTCCGAGAGGCTGCCATTGATATGGTAATTGACCGGGCATTCCTCATTGATGGGAGTACCTCCGGTTCGCCAACCTCACGACATCTTCTGTGCCCAGGGGGACAAGCAGTGGTGGCAGGACCATCAGATGCCTGGCGCCATCATGATCACCTCAAATGCGCTCGGCCACTTCATGTGGAACCGGGCGCGCAAAATTGATCCACCCTGAGCGAATAATGCTAACCCACCTCGGTCTTCAGAATGGCCGCTCTGGGCAAGAGCGTCAACAAATCATCACTTGAAATTTTATATTTATTTTTTTCATCGGCTCTCGGAAACGGCAGCTCTCCGTTCATCTCGAAAATTTGCGAATAGTGGGCCAGGCGATCCAACAGCGCCGCCGTCATCCGCTCGCCCCGAAGGATTTGATTCCACTGGCTGAACGGCAGGTTGCTCGTTACCAGGATGTTGCCACGTTCGTGGCGGTCGGCTACGACTCGGAACAGGAGATCAACTCCGCCCCTTCTCATGGTGACGTATCCCAACTCATCACCGATCAACAAGTAATATAGTTCTAGAAAAACAAGAAGAGATCGAGTGTGTATTATTTTTTTGTTCCACCCCGAGTCGATTGTCCAGTCGGCCGCTGTGAAGAACCGCAACCGCAGGCCCGACCCACACGCGGCAAGTCCGAGTCCAATTGAAATATGTGTCCTTCCAGTTCTATGGCTCCTGATGAGTCAACAGTTCGATTTCTGGCCGATCCACTCGCAACGCGCCAGCTCGATAATCTTCGGCATCGACAGGGTCGAAATCGGAGAAGCCCTTCACCGGCCTGGACCTGTCCTATATCCACGACCCGACGAATCCAGAGCACGCGGAGATCGTGCGCGGCGAGCCCACCGAGTGGTACTCGGTGAGGATCGAGATCTGGATGCCCGAGGGCGTGAAGCGCGAGCCGGATATGGCCCTGAGCGATGAGAAGAGGAAGCTCTCGTTCCAGTGGCTCGAGCAGCGTCTCTGGGCGTGATGTCGGCCATAGAATGTCCGCCTTGCAGCAGAGGCGCGGAAGCGGGTGAATCAGCCCGTATGACGCGTTGGCCCGCAGTGAGCTCCCGGTGAAGGCAGCCTTCCAGTTTCGGATGGCACGCCTCCGAACGACCCGGAACTCCCCTCCGGGACGGACTGCACCTCGGCCTAGCGGGCGGCGAGATCGTGGTCGACCGCGAGTTCTACTCGGTCGAGGAGATCCGCTACTTCCAGGCCGCTCGCCATCCGTTCCTGATGCCCGTGGTGGCCCACGGCCGGCCCGCGACCCATCCCTCGGGGCCGAGCGGCTCGCAGGCCCTCAAGCGATGGAAGCGGGGCGGATGGGCCCGCCACACCCTGAGCAATTCCGCGAGGCGCAAGGCGATCGTGACGATCCGCGTGCAATGCCGCAACTCTCGCGGCGAGCGGGGTAAGAAGGGCCGTGAGGCGCTCGCCTACGCCTGCTGGTGTATCGGCCGCAAGTCGCCCGATCGGGTCCGGTTGACCTATCGGAAGCGGTTCGGGGTCGAGACCAGCTATCGCCAGATGAACCAGTGCTGGATTTGAACCACGACGCGGAGATTCGACGCGCGGTTCCTGTACGTGGAGATCGGCTTCCTGCTGCGGAGCATCTGGGTGTGGCTGCACCGGGAGGTGCTGTCGACCCCTCGCCGCGGCGGGGCGCGCTACCAGATGGCGCGCCTCCGGCTGAGGACGATGCTGCTATGGCTTCGAGATGTGTCCACTTCGTTATACGGATCCGAAGGAGCGTTATTGATCGAAAGGCAACCGCCACAGCTCAATGCAACATGAAACTCGATTGTGATGAATTCCGAACCACTGAGACTGGCAGTGAGATCGGCTAATTCCCAATGAATGGCCACAGCAACCTAGCAGCGGGCCGAGTGTCAACACCTGTCAGCGTGCCCCAGTTACGGGATCGTCCGTCCTCGAATCGGGTGCCGGTTCAACATTTCTCGCCGCGATTCCAGAGGAGCGTCGTCCCTTTTCTCTCGGATCGACCTTGGAGGGCGTTCCCGAACCGAGGTCGGAACCTGCGCGTAGTGTCCGACTAACCGAAAGCATTTCAGTCTACGCGATGGAAACTACGGCCATGACTGGTTCTATGCCTTTGTCCTGGCGGATGGCGTTGACGACCTCCTTGAACTCTCGCTCCATCTTATCGACCGATTGCCAGCGCGCGTCCGGGGCGATCTGCTTGGTCCACACGCCTTCGCTTTCGGTGCGGTCGATCCAACCGGCGTGCTTGAGCATCAGAAGATATTTATCCTCGGGCCGCTGCTCGAAATAAATTTGCATCTGTCGGTATTTATGACTGCGCCGTAGCTGAACCCTTGGGCTTCCCCGCGTATCGCCGAGACTGATCGACATGACCGGGCGCGGGTCTGGCGTGACGATGGGCTTTCTCGGTTCCGCCCCGATTTCTTGGCCAGAGGGCCGGTCTGGAGTCGACACCAGGTCATGTCCGGCCTGAGTGGAATCAACGGCGCTTGGGGGCGCGGCGTCCTTGGCGGCTTGCCCTGACGTGTCCATGTCTTGTGCGGATTCGGCGGGTTTGTTCTTGCTCCTTCCCATGACGTATCTCCTTTCCTGTTGAGTCGTTGGTTCTGACATGCGGTCTTCTGCATCGTCTGCCAGATGTATTATCGCATGTGAACGCGATTGGGAATCGCTTTCTGACGCCGCTTCTTGGTGGACGGCAATGGAGGTCGGTTCGTTAAAGGCTGGCCCCGAGTTTGTGGCGGGCCCTTCATTGCGGCGGCGGATGCGGGTGGTGACGGGTACCTCGCCGGCGAGGTGAAGGCGTGCCACAGTCCTCTCTGGCGTCCCGTCGATCGTATGGGCGGCTTTCAAGGCTTTGATGCGGTCGGCAAGCTCGGACACGGGCAGCTTGCCCTCCGTTGGCTCGTGCTGCGATGCGGACAGTCCAGCTTTGAGCTGGTTGCGTAAGTCGGTTAGCGCGGCGAGATAGGCGTCATGAGGGAAAAGGTGGCCGATGCGTGCCTCGTAGTCGCGGCGCTGACCCTCGGCGATTGCGAGATCCTGCTGTGTGGCCGCGCAGTGGTCCGGGTAGCTATCGGCGAGCCGGGCCAGGGCGTTCAGCACCGCCCGGGGACCGCGATGGTCGCGCGAGAGCATGACGGAGCGGACCGCTTGCTCTTCGAGGAAGACCTCGGCGACTCCATTCGCGTGCAGCATCAGCCCGAAGGCGAGGCCGCGATATCGTCCGAGCGTGAAGGTTTGGAAGGCGCGCGGCTTTTCCGGCAAGGCGTCGAGGCTGCGGCCAAGCGCCGCCAGGGCCTCGTCGCCGCGGTAGGCGCGATCCCTGACGGTGAGCGGATCGGCGGCATGTGCGACGGCGGTGGCCAGGTCGGACGATAGCCCCGCCAGGCGTTGCGAGAGCCGTGCGATGGTCTGCGGCAACTCGCGCAGGGCGCGCCGGGCGAGGTACTGCTCGTCGGAGTGGTTCTTCTTGAGCACGGCCAGGCGTTGCAACTCGGCGTCTGCTTCGGCCAGCGTGAGGACGGCCGGGTTGCCCGAGGCGATCGCCTTCACCTCGGCATAGCTCAATTCCTGGCCGCCGATGTCCTCAGCCCGGCGCGCGGCGTTGTCGCCGGTCATCACTTGCGAGATGAAACGGGCCTTGGTCTCGAGTGCCTGCCACATATAGGCGTCGAATGATCCTTCGGTCACATAACGGTAGACCGCCACTTCCTCATTGGCGTTGCCCTGTCGCAGGATGCGCCCCTCGCGTTGCTCGACCTCGGCCGGCTTCCATGGGGCATCGAGATGATGCAGGGCCACCAGTCGTTTCTGGACGTTGGTGCCGGTGCCCATCTTCTGGGTGCTACCGAGCAACACTCGCACCGCACCCGAGCGGACCCGGTCGAACAAGGCTTGCTTCTTGGCGTCGGAATCGGCGTCGCCGATGGCGGCGATCTGATCGCGGGGAATCCCGCTCGCGATCAGCTTTTCGATCACCTCATCATAGACGCAATAGTCCCAGGGTGTCGGATGGACGCCCATATCGCAGAAGATCATCTGCGTGCCGCGTGTCGCGGCGGTTTTCTTCCAGACCGCGGTCACGTTTTCGGCCAGGGCGTTGATCTTCGAGCCGGGGAAATCCTCGGCCGTATTCGAGAGCAGCCGGGCGTCGAGGGCGAGCTTGCGGCCGTCGGTGGTGATGGCCAGGGCGTTGTCGACTCTCGGATCGACCTTCTGCGATCGTAGCCGCTCGTAGCGGGCGACCAGTTCGGCCTGGAGCGCCCGCTGCTCGTCAGACATCGGGCAGGCGACGACGATCGGTTTGCCGGTTTCGAGCCTCGGCCGGGGCAGGTCGAGCATGTCGGCCGTCTGCACGTCGGCGAAGGCGCGGAACATCTGCTGCAATTCCGGGAGGTTGGTGAAGCGTGCGAACCGGCTTCGGGGTCGCAAGGACGCTCCGTCGGGCGAGATTTCCATGGTGTCGACTACTTCGCCGAAAGTGGCGGCCCAGCTGTCGAAATGCTCGATGCCGCGCGAGGCCAGGCCCTCGGGATTGAGGAAGCGTTGCATGGTGAAAAGCTCGACCATGGTATTGCTGATCGGCGTGCCGGTGGCGAAGGTGACGCCGTGGCCGGGGTGACGCTCGCCGAGGTAGCGGGCCTTCATGTAGAGGTCGAACGCCCGCTCGCTGCCCCCGGTCTGGATGCCGGCCACGCGTTCCATCTTCGTCGGCGTCTCGAGGTTCTTGAAATAATGGGCCTCGTCGATGAACACGTGATCGACGCCCAACTCGTCGAACACCAGCCCATCATCTTTCTTGTCCTCGGCGGCCAGTTCCTTCAGCCGCTCCTCGCGTCGGACTTTCTGCTTCTCGATGGTCTTGATGATATTGCGCGGTGTCCCGCCGCTGGCGTGGTCGCGGAGCAACTGGTCGTATTCGGCGATCTGCTCGCGGAGGAACCGCTCCAGGTAGTCGTTCGACATGCCGATGCGCTCGAAGCTCGAATGTGTGATGACGATGCCATCCCACTCGCCACTGGCGATCCTGGCGGTGAGAAGCTTGCGGCGGTCGTGGGCCAGGTCGTCCTTGGTGGCGACGAGAAGCCGGGCGTTGGGGTAGAGCTGCATGAACTCGCGGGCGAATTGTTCCAGCATGTGGTTGGGAACCACGTACATGGGCTTTTTGACCAAGCCGGCCTGCTTGAGCTTCATGCCGGTGGCGGCCATGGTAAAGGTCTTGCCGGCGCCGACGGCGTGGGCGAGCAGCGTGTTGCCGCTGCTCATCCCTCGCCACACGGCATCCACCTGGTGGGGGTTGAGCCGGATGCCCTGGCTCAGGCCGGGGAACTCCAGGTGCGAGCCGTCGAACAGCCGCGGACGCAGGTTGTTGTAGGTGTCGTTATAGAGCCGAACCAGTCGCTCGGTGCGGTCAAGATCGGCGAAGACCCAGGACTTGAAGCGCTGCTTGATCTGCGTTTGCTTCTCGCGAGCGGCGAGCGTCGCGTCCTGGTTGACCACTCGCTCTTCACGTTCACCGTTATGCACGATGTCGTAAATGACGGGAGTTTTCAGGTTCAAGGCCAACTCGAGCAGCCAGGTGCCGTTGGCCCGGCTCGTGCCGTATTCGGCGATGGCCGCCACCGAGGCCTCTGCGGCGTGGCTTGCCTCGACGCTCCAGAGGGCGTCCTTCTTGAGATGTCCGATGGGGATGGATGTCGGTGCGACGCCAAACAACTCGGCGGCGAACGCCTGTATGTCGCTGACCGGTATCCACGGGGCACCGAGGCCGGCGTCGATGTCGCCCGGCAGCACGTCTTCCGGTTGGACATGACGTAACGCCTCGGCGTTGCGGGAGAACTCGGCGCCGGCGCTTTCGGCGATGGCGAGCTTCGCGCGCACGTTGCCCGAGAGATACTGGTCGGCGGTCTGCCAGTCGTTCGTTTCCGGGTCGCGGTAGATCAGGTCGCCGAGTTCGGCGACGATCATCTCCTCCGGCTTGCCGTAGAGCCGCGAGATGAACGGCAAGTCGATGCCGCCGGTGCGGTCGAGCGACACCAGCAGCCCTTCTTCGGCCGAGGTCACCGATGTGATCGGCGGGCTTTTGCCCACCACGTCCTTGAGCAGGATCGGGGCTTTGACCGCCTTGCCGGTCACCTCGTCATAGTCCTCGAGGGCCATGACCAGCATGGCGTCTGGGTCTTCCCGGAATTTCACGAGGTTGGGCATGCGGCGGATGACACCACCGTCTTTCGCCTCGGAGAAGGTGGTTTTGTTGATGGGTCCGTAGGTAAACGCAAACAGGTCGTACGCCCGGTTCAGGGTACGGCGGGCCTCGACGCGGTCCTCCTCCGGCCAGCCTTCGTTCTGCGATTGCAATACACGGCGGGCGAGGCCGCGTAGGCCGACCAGGGCGGCCAGCCGTTTGCCGGTCATGGTGCCGTCGGCTCTGAGCAGCGTGCCGCTATAGGTGACCGGTCGTGACTGCCCTTCCTCGATCTGGCAGATCGTGCGGTCATCGCCTACGAAGAAACTTCCCTCGGCGATGTGTCGCTCAAGGGGTGGCGGAGTGAAAGCCGGTGCGGGCCGGTCCGAGACCGCCGCCGGTGCGAGTTCAGGGAGATGCCGGATGGCGGCGTCGAGTTGCAAGGCGAGATCGCCGTTGCCACTGACGCTGTAACCCGATTCATCGCCATAGAGCCGGTTCTTGCGGCTCCAGGTGCCCAGCACCATCTCGGGATGCTTCAGGAAGTAGCGGTTGATGGGAAACTCGACCCCCTCGATGACAAGCGGTGCGGTCTCCAGCCAGGTGTCGTCGGCGTGGTTGACCGGCTCAGCAGGGGCTCGCTTGCGCAGGAACACGATGTCGGTGACGACGGAGGTGCCTTCGCGTTTGAAGGCGTCGGAAGGCAGGCGGATCGCTCCCAGGAAATCGGCTTTCGAGCCGAGGGTCTCGCGAATGGCGGCGTTCTGCTTGTCGAGGGTGAAGTGGGTGGTCACCAGCGCGAGCACCCCGCCGGGCCTGAGCGCATCGAGTGACTTGGCGAAGAAGTAGTCGTGCAGGGCCAGCTTCCGGCCGCGATAGTCGAGCCGCACGTCGGCGAAGGGGACGTTGCCGATCACGGCGTCGATGCTGCCTTCGGGGAGGCGCGTGTCGCGGAAGTTTTCGATGCGGATGTCCGCAAGGGGATGGAGCACGCGGGCGATGCGGCCCGAGATGCTATCAAGCTCAACGCCGATGAAACGCATCTCCTGCGGGGCGAGGCCCATGAAATTCCCGACGCCGCAGCCCGGCTCGAGCGTGGTGGCGGTTGGCGGTATACCGAGGCGGGCCAGCGCCGCATGCAAGGCCCGGATGACGGTGGGCGACGTGTAAAACGCATTGAATGTCGTGCGCCGGGCGCTCTCATATTCCTCGGTCGTAAGCAATGAGAACAGGTCCTCGCCCAGCGCCTGCCAGCTGGCGTCCTTGTACAGCTGAGTGCCGGGGTCCGGGAAGATCGACAGCGCCACCGGGCCGAAGCCTGCGAAGCGGGCGAGGATCTCGCGTTCCTCCGGTGTCGCTGTTCGCTGGTCCTGCTCGATCCGTTTCAGGGTGCGGATCGCCGCCAGCAGGTCTCGGGCCTTGGCTTTCTCGCCGCCAGTCCGCGCGACGTCGGCGCTGCATTCAAGGGCTGGCAGTCTGGCAATGGGTACGTGTGTGGCGGTGCTTTCCATGACGTGGTTTCCTTCTTCGGTTCCCGGCCCCGCCATCGGGGCCTGACGGCTCGGAAAGGAATCAGCCCCAGGCTGGGGCAAAGCGAGCGCAGCGACCGGGCCAGCGGAAAATGGGGGGAGGCCTTCAGGGGGAACCGGGTTTCCGCTGGCCCGGCCCGGCGGGCTGATTACCGTGCCGTCATCCAGGGCCCGGTGCGGGGACGAGGGCAGGGGAGGGGCATCCTCTGAAACTGGTGCCGGCGGTTCCTGCGGCTGGGGAGTGCCGTCAGGATCGCGCCGGCCTGGAGAAACCTGAAAGGGAAGGCGGGGTTGGCGGGAGGTCGCACGCGAGGCGTTCAGGCGGGCGGCGTATGACGGCGGAGATAACTCATCGCCGCGTCGAGAGAGGGCGGCTCCGAATCGCTTCCGCTCGGGGTCGCTCCCGAGGGTAAAGCGCTCTTCATCTCCTCGATCGCCAGTTCCAGGGCCTCGCTCGCGATCACCAGCGGGTCTTTGGCCAGCCCGGCCCGGATGAGCTGGCCGGTCCAGTGGGCGTGGCGGGATTTGAGGCTCGAAGCGTAGCGGTCCAGGGTCGACAGCAGCGTTCGGCTCGCCTGGAGCTGCCTGTGCAGCTTCGGGCGGTCCTGGATCAGTTCGAGCATGATCGTCTTGTATTGCATGGGCCGCGCCTCCTGGTTGCGAAACGGCGTCCCGGCGCCTGTCGGCATCGTCGGGTTTGCGAAGAAACCCCGGCAGGAGGGGCGGTGGAAGAGACGGCCCCGGTGCCATGGGAAGGTGGGAACGATCGATCGCTGTTTGTCAGGCTCATAGCACAGAGGGAGAGAAAGCGCAAGCCGGAAGCGACGAGGTGGCACGTTTGAGAACAACAGCACATGCCGACCAACGGGAGCGATCCGTCAAACCGGCGATACCCTTCTTTCGCCTTTAACTCCCCGCGTCCCCCGCCGGGGGACGGGAGGGGGATCCTTGCGGAGCAGGCGCGAAGCGGCCCTCCGCTCAAAGCAAACCGGCGGGTTTCACCCCCCACGTCAACATGGGGTGAAACCGGCTGGAATCATGACCGCGCGGGAGCGCAGCGACCTTCCGCCAGGCGACGGATCGGCCAGCGGGATGACCGGCAGGGATGCCGGGCGTTCTGCTTGCCCGTCGCCGACCAGCGTCAGGGGGCGGGAAGGGGCCGGAGGCCGTCCCGGAGGGACCGCAGCGAAGCGGAGCCTGAAAGCACCCGGCCCGCGAAGCGGGGACGCCTCAGGCGACGGAATCGGCATGGCTTCGTCCGTTGGAATCGGAGCGACAGGGCGCACGAGATTTCGCGTCCGCCGTTCCGCCCAGGCAAATCTCAATGGAGGCCGCCATGCCCGCAAGCGGTGCCGATCGTTGCGCCCCGACAGGTCCAGGGCCGTTCGATTTCGCAGCAGTCGGGAAACGCTCTCGATCAAGAATGATCAGCGTCTGGGGCAATGCCGCTCCGCGCCTCCAGGGCCTTGCGCGTCCGCTCCAGTTCGGCGGTCAAGGTTTCCTCGCTCGGTAGGGCCGTGCGATACTCGGCGGCAAGGATCTTGCTCGACAGGCCTTCCAGAGCATATCTGGCGACACCGGCCCGGTGTTCGGCGCAAAGGATCAGCCCTACCGGCGGGTTCTCGCCTACGCGTGTCCAGTGATGTCGGGCATAATTCAAATAGAGGTTCATTTGACCAATATCTGCTGCGGTGAGGGCAGCAAGTTTGAGGTCGATCAAGATGAGGCAGCGAAGGCGGCGGTGAAAGAAGACGAGATCGATGCGGAACCATTCGTCATCGATGCGTAGCCGTTTCTGGCGGCCGACGAAGGTGAAATCGTCCCCCAACTCGAGTAAAAAGGTCTCCAGGTGGCGGATGAGTGCCTCTTCGAGGTCGCTTTCGGAGTATTCATCCTTGAGATTGAGGAATTCCAGGACCAGCGGATCCTTGATCTCCTCTTCGGGAGTGACGGCGTCCTCGGGCCGCGCCTTCCGGCCCTTGGTGAGCATGGCCGCCTTGTTGCGAGAGAGCATCGTCCGCTCGTAGAACTGCGTGCTGATCTGGCGGTCGAGTTGCCGAACGCTCCACCCGCCTCGCAAGGCTTCCGATTCGTAGAAGTCCCGAGCCTTGGGATTCGCGACCGACATCAGGCGGATATAGTGAGACCAGGAGAGAGGGAACCGGGTTGCGATATCGGCCAGCGCCGGCCTTTCGGGCATCTCGCCCCGTCCGGATTTTGCAGACGGCGTCTGCAAAATCGGCGGGTAAGCCGAGTAAAACTGACGCATCTGGTAAAGGTTGCGGTATCCAAAGCCCCGGCCGCATCGTTTCGTGAGGTCTTTGGCCATCCGGGTGATGAGTTGCTCGCCATACTCGGCGCGGCCCTTTCCCCGCTGCTCCTCCTCGACGATTCGTCGACCCACTTCCCAGTAGGTGGCGGTCATGATCGAGTTGACGGAACGTGCGGCGACCTGCCGGGCCGATTCCAGCAGATGGATCACTTCGGCCAGGACAGCGTCGTAGCCGGCGTCCGGCAGTTGGGCGGCCACGGATTTGGAAGGGGTGCGTTTTTTCGCCATGCTTCCCTATAACATGGTTCGGGGGAAGAGCAAGGCGGAAGACAGAGACCTCCCTCGCCTCCGAACGGATCGAGTCCATTCCGGGAGTTGCGATCGGCTGGCGGTGGAGCGTCAAGACCGCTCGTCACGGGGAGATTCGGAGCGGAAAACCTCCTGGAAAGATCAGGTCGCCAGCCGCCAGCGTCGCCGGGACATTTTAGAGACGGACCGTCTCGACGAAATCATCCCCTCCCGTTCGGGTGTGGCAAAAGTTCATGGCGGACTCAACCCGTTCGCCGTAGCTGTGTTTGCCAGTATTCATCCCACTGGTCGCTTTGGGTCAATGCTTCCAGCGCCATGATCGCCTCGGCATTGTCGCTGTCCCAGCGCATGCCCGACCCTTTCAGCCGCGCCGTGAGCGTCTTGCAGGTCGCCTCCGTCGGACCGCTGCCGATCTGCCAGCCCTTGGACCGGAACTCGGGATAACGGATCATCTCCCGTCGCTCGCCGATGTAGTTCACCAGCCGATCCGCCGCAGGACGGCCCTGCTTCAGCGCCACGCGCCACGCCAGCAGTCGGGTCCAGGCCGCCTCGTAGCCCTCGTGCTTGAAGACGTGCAGCAGATGGCCGGCCCATTCCTTGCCCGCCTCGTCATCATCCCCATAGATCGCCCGCCGGGCCTTATGCACGTTCTCGCCGAGGTGGTAGAAGTCCAATCCCAAGGCATCCAGGGGCAGGCCCTGACGCTCGACCTGGTTCCGGATCCACGGGGAGCCGTCGACGTTGCCTACCTTCTCGTCGGCTCGGTCCAGCCGGACTCGGCCGGCTTCTCGCCGCATCAGCCGCCCGGCCGCCTCGCAATCGCCTCGCGTGCCGCAGACCAGGCGATGGTCCTGGGCCTCGTCGTAGATGGCGATGATCTTGAACTCCTTGTACGACTGGTCGGCGCCCGGCTTCCTCGCGGGCAACGGCCGCGCCTTCCTCCCTCGCCGCCGCCGCTTCTCCCTGACCTTCTTCCGTCGCGACGCCTTCTCGGCCTCGGTCACCAGCGGCACCATCACGCCGTCGCTGCCGACATAGATCCGCGTGGCCTTCCCCTCGGTCTTGCAGTCGGCCGCCGACCAGCCCAACGGCAGTCCGCCCGACCGCTGCGCCTGCAAGACGCGCCTGCCTTCGGCCTCGACGAGCACCCGGAGCGTCTCGCCGCTGAGCTGGACCTGCGCGGTGCGCTTGAGGTTGGCCGCGGCCTTATCGAAGTTCTTGCCATCGCCGTTGAGCCGGCAGGCCATCTCGCGCACGCCCAGGCTGATCGTGCCCTCGACCGTATCCAGCCAGGCGTCCATCGGCGCCGTCGAGCCTTCGTGCGGGGAATGCCAGCGGCGTCGCCGGAGCCGCACCCGGCCATTGATCGTCAGCACGGTGAAGTCTTGCCGGCCCTTATTCCGCTTGGCCTTGCCGGTGCTCGGGTCCACCGGAGGGGGGGGAAGCGGCCTCCGCCGCATCGACTCGCATCTGCAATCCCTTCTCGAAGGCCTGCTGTCGCAGGCCCGCGAAGAGGTCGCGGACCCGCTCCTCGCTGCCCGAGATGATGTACCCAGGGGGAGCGTCGTTGATCGCGTCGGCGACCTGGCCGAGCATCGCCTCCATCTTGGCTCGCATCTGTGCGATGAACTCGTCGCGTGAGAGTTTCGGCTCGGCTGACATGGCAAAGACCTCCGATGGGAAAGAGTTCCTGCCTATCTTGACTAACCCGCAGGCCTGGCGCCAGGATTATTTGCCACACCCTCCCGTTCCGTCGCCGTTGCCGTCGAGTTTCTGGCCGAGCAGATTCACGATGCCGGCCGCGCTGACGGTTAACTGGGCCTGCCCATGAAACGTTTGGCGCCTGGGTAGCACGATGGAAATCGTGTGGGCTGCGCGATTGTAGACAACCCTTGCGATGCGGATGGTCTGGTCGAACGTCCCGGCCACGCCCAATCCATCCAGGGTGATGATCGCTGCGCTCATCGCGGCCCGTGACGGGATGGCCTGGTCGAGTTTCAGGACGATCTGTCTCACGCCGCCGCGTCCGCGCACGAACCGATTACGGATGATGCGCGGAGGGGTGGTCGCATAGCCCGGGGGGAGCGGCGACGCTGCCGGAGGCGGTGTGAGTGGTTGGTTGGGATTCGTCGCCCCTGATGGCGACTTGATGGGACCCCTGGTCGGAGTCGGGGTGGGAGTCGGCGTTGGCGTTGGGGTAGGTGTGGGAGTTGGCGTTGGGGTGGGAGTCGGGGTTGGTGTCGGAGTGGGTGTGGTCGATCCCCCCAGGATGAGACGGGCGACGCCAAAATCCGAGCTGAGATCGTCGGCGCTGGCGATCGAGCTGATCCCGGCGGAGCCTGCGACCACCAGCTTTCCATCGGGTGTCTGTGCGAGTGCGTGCGCTCGGGCGGCGTTCTGATCGATGCCGGTCGGTTTCTCATCGAAGCCGATGAATCGCTCGCCACTCTCGGCAAAGGTCGTGTCGAGGGTTCCGTTCGCGTTGAGGCGGACAACTCCGAAATCGACAAGGTCGCCGGACACTGCCGCGGTGACGTTCCCGCAGACAAGGATCCGGCCATCGGGTTCGATGGCGACGCCGCTGGCGTCGGCGGTCAGACCCAATCCAAGGGCATTGTGGAAGGGGAGAAAGAATTGACCGGTGCCATTGAAGGTGGGATCGAGCGCCCCGGAGGTGTCGAAACGCGCGATTTCATAACCGGTGTGATCCATCGTGCCGACGACGACGATCCTGCCGTCGGGCTGGATGGCCATCGCCGTCGCGCCTGTGTTGGAAGTCCCGGCCAGCGCCGTGTATTGAACACCAGAAGTCCCAAAGGAACGATCCAGAGTGCCATTGGAATTCAACCGGGCGAGTGCAAAGGATCCCTGCCGGACGCTCGGGTGATAACCTGCCAGGACGATCTTTCCATCCGACTGGATCGCGATGGCGCGATCCGTGTCCTTCGAGGACGAGGCGGGATCGAACGTGATCGTCTGCGTGCCGGACTGCCCGAAGCTCGTGTCGAGGCTTCCGTTGGACGTCAAGCGGGCGACGGCGAACTCGGAGCCGTTCGTATCTGTGGTCATGGTGCCCGCCACGACGATCTTCCCGGAAGAATCGATCGCCATTCCCGCGGTGGTGGCGGCTCCTGCGAATCCCACCGTCTGGACGCCGCCATTGCCGAACGTCGAGTCGAGCGAGCCGTCCGGCATCAGGCGCACCACCGCAAAGACGGCGAACCGCGATCCCCAATCGGCGGTTCCGGCAATGACGATCTTTCCATCGGGCTGAATGACGACTCCGGAAACGTCATCCACGGCGGTGCTTTCGCCGTTCACTTTGACGGGGATGGTGAGGGTGCCCCCAGTGCCGAATGTGGTATCGGGCGAACCGTCTGTGTTCAGACGGGCCACGGCCATTTGAAATCCGAAATTGAATCCTCCGTTGATCTGGCCTGCCAAAATCGTCTTGCCGTTGCTCTGAACAGCGATCGCATTGGCAACGGCCGTCGGACTCTGCAGGTCGGTGTTTGGGAAGCGAACAATCTGCGTCCCGGTCCTGTTGAACGTCGTGTCGAGATTGCCCGCAGCGCAGACGATCCGCCCCTCCATCGCTTCGAATGAAAGGACCGGCTTGCGTTCGCGTCTCTTACGGCTCCATTCGCCCCCCACCTGTCGCGGGCGGATCGCGGATGCTCTCTCTGGGCGTTTCCCGGGCGTTTTCATCGGCACACCTTTGTCGATTGGAGAAAACCTGCGACTTGATCAGAGGCACGCTGGTTTCGAGGACCTCGGAGGCTTTCCGTTCGGGGCGGAGGATCGCACAGACGCTCGATGGCGTTTTTTTGCTTGCGCCGTCCTAATCAATTGAGATATGATTGAGTGCAGGATAAAGGACATTATCCTGCATCGACGGAGGCCTGCGAATGTGTGCCGCTCGGGGAGCAAGGGAAGGGTTGGCAGAATTGGTCGAATGGCCAGGGAATGGCTTTCGGCTTCCAGCCATCGTCGTCAGGGCGGGAGACAAGGCGGGCAAGCGATTCGTGGAATTCTTCACAGCCCAGATCCGGAACGCGAACACGCGGCGGGCCTACGCGCGGGCCGTCGCCAAGTTTCTTGCCTGGTGCGATGATCGCGGCCTCGAACTTCAGCAGGTCGAACCGGTCACGGTCGCGGCCTATGTCGAGCAGCACCCGGGTTCGAAGCCGAGCGTCAAGCAATGCCTATCCGCGATCCGCATGCTTTTCGACTGGTTGGTGACGGGCCACGTCGTGGCGTTCAACCCGGCGTCGTCCGTGCGCGGGCCAAAGTACGTCATCAAGCGGGGCCGAACGCCGGTACTCACGGCGGTGGAAGCCCGGCGCCTGATCGACAGCATCGACGCCTCGACGATCATCGGCCTGCGCGACCGTGCTCTGATCGGTGTCATGGCCTTCAGTTTCGCCCGGATCGGAGCCGCCCTGGGGATGGAGGTGGGTGATTATTACACCGAAGGTGGCCAAGGCTGGTTCCGGCTGCACGAAAAGGGCGGCAAGCTTCACTACGTCCCGGCGCACCCCAAGGCCGCCCTCTATCTTGACGCATACATCGCAACAGGCGGCATCGTGGATGACCAAAAGGGTCCACTCTTCCGTACCGTTGGACGTGATCATGCACTGACGCGGAAGGCGATGTCGCCCATCGACGCGCTCAAGAGGATCAAACGACGAGCCCGAGCGGCGGCATTACCCGAGACGATTGGCTGCCACAGCTTTCGCGCCACCGGTATCACCAACTACCTTGAGAACGGCGGCACACTCGAGGGTGCTCAGGCGATCGCCGGCCACGAGTCGCCCCGCACAACCAAGCTCTACGATCGGAGAGGAGATAAGGCTACGGTGGAGGAGGTGAAACGAATCTCCATCTGACATGCGGACACTCGGACATTGTTAGACAGTTACAGATAATGTCCTTTATCCTGCATGATAGCTTAACCAAGGGCGCGTGGCGTCGGCAAGACCGTTTGATCGCGGGTCGCCGAAACCAGGAATGGAAGTTCGGCCAGGAGGGCAGACCAGCGTTCCAGGCCTGCCGTTGCGTCCTAAACCGGTCTTTTTCGCCAAGGGCCGGGCGACCAGACTTCGGCAGTCGGATTGTCTTTGATCCGAACAAGGTTCACAACTGGGGCGTTTCTGCCGGCCGCCCCTCTTCTGAAAGGAGTCAGATGATGACACTCTACCACGTCCACCTTTACCGCGAGATGCGGCTGACGTTCGAAGGCATCGAGGCGGAAACAGCGCAGGCCGCTGCCGCGATCGCTCACGACAAGCCGACCGACGAAGCCGTTGCCATCGAGGATTGCGACGGTGAAAACCTGGCCGCCGAGATCACTCCGGCCGGAGACGAGATGCCCGATCAACCCGTGACCATCGATTTCGCGGCCGAGCGTCTCCGCCAGTCGATCCCCGACCTTCTGGCGCTGTCGCATCGCGTCGTCCAGGCGAGATTAGCCGGGGAAACCGTCTCCGATCAACTCCATGTCGCGTCGGTCCTCCTTATCGCGACGCTTGAGGATGACCCACTCGGCGCCGACGATCGTCGCGTTCGGGGCTGAAACAAGTTCCGCGAACGTTCCGTCAATTCATCCGACGACGGCCGGAGTGGAGGGACCCCTTAGCGTGGGAGGTGAAGCCGTCGTCAGTGAGAAGATTCTCGCTTTCAGACGTGGCTGCTATCACGAATAATACGGAATCTTCTGGATCAGAAGCGTTACAATAGAGGGGTGATCCACGACTGGAGGGTATCACCATGGCCCGGACACGTTTGCCGATCGCCCCTCACCTGACTCACGACGAGATCTCCCTTCGCTACCGCTCCTGCCGCTCGGGTTTGGAGAAGACCCATTGGCAGGTCCTCTGGCTCCTGACCGGGCCCGACTCCCCCACTCCGGAGCGCGTCTCAGGCGTCGTCGGCCTCTCGCCCGGCTGGGTCCGGAAGGTCCTCAAGCGCTGGAACGCCGAAGGCCCCGACGGCCTGCAAGATCGCCGCGTGCGGACCAACGGCGGCCAATCCAAGCTCACCGACGACCAGCAGATCGACCTCTGGGACGCCCTGCGGCACGCCCCGCCCGACGGCGGCCTCTGGAGCGGGCCCAAGGTCGCCGCCTACGTCCGCCAGCGTTGGGGGGTCGTCGTCTGCAAGCAGACCGGCTGGTCCTGGCTGCGAGGCCTGGGGATGTCGCTGCAGGTCCCTCGACCCGTCCACACGGAGGCCGCCACGCCCGCCCAGCAGCGGGCGTGGAAAAGACGCACTGGGGGACCGGCTCGAGGGCCTGCGGCGGGACCACCCCGATAAGGTGGTGGAGCTCTGGGCCGAGGACGAGGCGAGGCTGGGCCTGAAGCCGATCACCCGCCGGGTCTGGTCGACGATCGGCCGTCGGCCGATCGCGCCAGGCCGGACGAGGTACGAGTGGCTCTACGCCTACGGCTTCGTGCACCCGGCCAGCGGCCGCAACCTCGAGTTGCTGCTCCCGTCGGCGAACGCGGACTGGATGGGCCTGGCCCTGGAGGAGTTCGCCCGCTGGGCGGACCCCTCGGGCGAGAAGCTGCTGGCCGTGCTGGTGGACAACGCGGGGTGGCACGTGGCGAAGCGTCTGGTGATCCCGGCGAACGTGGTGCTGCACCGGCTGCCGGCCTACACGCCGGAGCTGCAGCCGGCGGAGCCCTTATGGCCCCTGTTGCGCGAGGCGGTGGCGAACCAGGCGTTCGACGACCTGGATTCTCTGCAAGGGACCCTGGTGGAGCGATGCCGCTGGCTGATCGACCAGCCCGAGGTCGTACGCGGGGCGGTCGGCTTCCGGTGGGCCGCTGCCCTCAATAGTCAGTGATCCACAAGATTCGGTATAACAGGTGTTTTCCGTAAGACCAGAACGGGCCAGCCACCTTCGACCGGTTTTCTCGATCCGAGAGAGTTGCCGATTCACGAAAAACCTTGACGGAAACTCCGAGACGTGATTTATCACGGAAACGGTCTGTTTTGATGGTTTTCGTGAAATGCTTGTCGGCTATGTACGGGTTTCGACCTCTGATGATCGGCAATCGACCGATCTGCAACGTGATGCACTGCGCGCGGCTGGAGTCGATGAGCGGAATATCTACGAAGACAAAGCGTCCGGCGCCCGCGATGACCGGCCTGGACTCCAGGCCTGTCTCGAATTCCTCCGCGAGGGCGACATCCTGGTCGTCTGGAAGCTCGACCGCCTTGGACGTTCCCTGCCACATTTGATCGAGATCGTGAGCGGAGTTCGGGCCAGAGGGGTTGGATTTCGCTCGCTTACCGAAACCATCGATACGACGACAGCCATGGGCGAGTTCCTGTTTCATGTCTTTGGGGCGCTGGCGCAGTACGAACGGTCGCTGATCCGGGAGCGAGTTCTTGCGGGCCTGGCGGCGGCGAAACGCCGGGGCCGCAAAGGCGGACGGCCCCGCAAGCTCGATGACGAAAGAATAGGGGCAGCCCGTGCGCTGATGCTAAGCGGGATGACGGTCTCCGGGGTGGCGCGGTCGGTGGGCGTGCCGCGATCGACGCTCGTTGACTCTTTGAATCGTATGCCGACGGATCCGTGCGGATTCACCGGGGTGCTGGCATCTTCATCAACATAACAGGGAAGGGATTCGGCATGGACAACCTTCTGACCATCGCCTTCGAGACGCACCATGCGGAGTTGAATCACCACCGCCAGTTCCAAATCCGGAGTTGGCCGCGACGTGGTCGAAGACTGGACCGTGTCGATCACGTATAGTGACGCCGGTCAGAGCGGTCTGTAAAGGCGCTTCACTCGCCCAGAACAGGATGAAGCGCGGGCCATTATCCGCGAGCGGCTTATGCGCTGTTTGTCGGCTCCCAGCCGGATCGGCTGCCATTATCGCTTGACGACTCTGAGCACGGCCTCCGGAATCCATGCTGGAGCCAGGCTGCCGGGCGAGGTTATGGCGAAATTCTTTTCATGTTAGTTCGGAGAGAAACGCTTTCAAGGATTACACCGAAGGTGGCGGGAATTGTACCCATGTCTCTGATGACGCAAACAATTTGTCCATATGCAGTTGCGGAAACCCTTGGGTGGGCTTGTCGCGACGGCTATCGGGAGGACGTGGCACTCCGCGAGCTTGTCGGAAAATGGCACTCGCTGACGCCGGAAGTCAGGGACGCGATCATTGATTTGGTGCGGGGCGTTTGAGTTTCGGGACGGGGGTTGGAGGCCGGGTGAATTGCACCTGCGTCGCGAGATTCCGCGGCTTCAAATCGGCGCGTTGGCGTGGAACTCTTTCTCGAATTGCTCCTTGGCGTAGACCAGCGTGCGCTCCGCCCATTTGGTGATCTCGTTCCATTTTTCGGGGAGCGAGCATCGCCACCAATTCGGGTGGGCTTCTCCATGATTCCATCCACCCATAGCAAGGTGCATCCCCTTCAGCGAAAGCTCCTGCATCCCGCTGGGCTCGACGATCTCGACAAGCCCCGGCTCTTCTTCGGCGGGAAGTTCGATCAGGTCGCCCTCGGCCTGAGCGGGCGGCGCTTCAGCGGGCAACAGGTGGTACGAATCGACCAGCAGGTCGGGGTCGATGTGCCAATGCGGCTGGCCAGCCCGAGGGCTCCGATAATGAAGCGAGTCCCATTCAGCCCGGAGGATCGCCTTTCGCGGACGATAGAGGACGCCCCAATAAAACGTCCACGATAGCCCGACCAGATTAAATTTTCCGTCGCCCTCGGCCATCCACTGCTCGTACCAACCGGCCCAAAGAGTCGGCTCTTCCGGCGATTGCTTCCTGAGCCGGAAGACGAAAACCCGGCCGCCAAGATCGCGTTCGATCCGGTCGAAGGATGTGCCGTCGATAACGCCACCGCCCGCATTATCGACATCAAGCTCGAAGTTTATTTGCGTCTTGGCATCGACGTTTCCGAACCCTTTCGGATGGCTGGGCGAGACTATCCTGAGCGGGCTTTCCGCCGCCGCTTGGGCGATGTCGGCGATATTCGTGTGTAAGGAATCGATACTGGCCTTATTTACCCCGTGCATGGGATTTCCCATTAGATGTCGCGGGAGAGGATTTCTCCGAGCGGCATCTGATAGGCCCGAGCAGCGAGGTTATTGAGCCGCTCTAGGTCGTAGTCGTCGCCGGAGTGAATCGCGCGTCCGATGCGGGAAAGCCCTTTGACCATATCCTTGGTGGAGGGCGATTCGGCGGACAGGTCGGGGATGTGGACCTTGCTCACGTACCGGGAAGAAAGGTTGAGCTGGCCGCCCTGCATGACCGGGCAGGCGAAGGAAAGAAACCTGCCGAATACTTCGCTGTTCAGCAGGGCGAGATAAGCCCACGGCAGCGGGCTGTCATGGAACCCAACCGGTGTTGGCAGGCCTGAGTCGAGATCGGCGGGGTCTTCGATTTCGATGGAGGAGGACTGCTCGCGTAGCCAAACCCAAGCATACCCCTGCGTGACGACATATTGCCCGGAGTCGTCGTAGGCGAAGCTTCCCCGCTGCCCGAAATAAGCCGATACGATCTTGGGGGACGGCTCACGCTGCCATTCGCGTTCGTGGGTGAGCTTCCACCAGAATTCTTCATCGACGCGGGCGCGAGCCAGCAGCTTCGATTTGAGCGGCAGCAGAATTTCACGGTAATAGGTCGGAACGGCCGTCCTTACTTCATCCTCCGTATTCAGCTTCAGGCCATTGCTTCCGTAGGGGAAAAATACATATGCCTTTGGCGACAGCTTTCCGTTTCGGATCGTCGATGTCGCCGCCGTGGGCCTGAAATAATCCTTCTCGCCCGGCTTGAATTTGTCGTAGGTTTCCGCGCCGATTAGGAAGGCGTCGTTCAGCCCGGTGAGCGCCCCTTGGTGGACGTTGAACAAAGCGCCAACCGTTGGAATCTCCAAAGTCTCCAACCATTCGACGGCGCGGCGGTATCCCTCTGATCGCGGCGTCCATGTCGGTTGCTCGGTGATGAATTCAGCGGGTGCCTTATAAACTTCGAAGCTCTTGTCCTGCCGGTCCACGAACTCCGGGTCTTGGCGCAGGGCCCGAAGCGCGCTGTCTTCGGCCCCATCCGTGGCGATGACGACGGTGACTTGTTCCGGTGGCGGCGCACCCTTTGGCTTCTTCAGCACGATGAATGCGGGCTCGACTTTCGTGCCTTTGAAATAGCCATAGCCCCGGAAGCAGCCCAGCAGCGATAAGCGAGATTCCTTCGCAAGCGTCTCACGCCAGCGGTCGCCCGCCGAAGTCTCTAACAGCGGCGCGGGTAGCACAGACGACACGACGCCGCCCGGCTTAACGCTCTCGAATGCCTTCCACGAGAACGCCATCGCCTTATCGCTTCGGCCCCTGTCGAGCTTTCCCAATACCGCCTTCACGATGTCGAGCTGATCCTTGTCCATCCGGTCCACATGACTGAACGGCGGATTCATGAGGACGACATCCGGGTGGCCCCAATCGGCCTTCAGCGCGTCCTCGGCATCGACCTTATAGGTGACGCTCATCCCGGCAGCAATGGCGTCCTGACTCGCGTGCTCAAGGCAGAAATTCGCCATCGTGCATGAGATAGGCGACAGGTCGAGCCCGCGAATCCTGACATTCCCGCCGTACCCGCGATTCACCAGCTCAAGGATCGCCTGGATGAGAAAGACGCCCGACCCGCACGCGGGGTCAAGGATGTCGAGAAAGGAGAAAGCGGCAAGATCGCCAAGCGCGTCCAGAGCCTGCTGCACAAGGGTGCGGGCGAGGGCGACGGGCGTGAATCTCACGTCTGAACGAGCTGGCGGGAGCGTAGCCGCGTCGGCTTCATCCATGCCGGGGAAAAGTGAAGGCTGTGCCGGTTGGCGCTCTAGGGCCAAATGCGCTTCCTGATAGAGCTGGCCGGAGGCATGCCGCATCAGGAGATTGGGTTCGAGCGAATACTGGAACTGGGTTTCAGCGTCGATAAACCGCGAAAGCAAAATGTCGGAATTTATTGATCTTGTCGTGCCGATGATTTCCAGCGCTCCGCTCGCTTTTAGCAGCTCGATGTAGCCGCCCTTCAGGCCCTCAAGCATCGAGACGATACCGCCGATGTTGTTCCGTTTGCCGATCTCGGCCCGGTCGATTGCTTTGTCGGCTACGGCCTTCGAGGCAAGGATCAGGGCGTTGAAGACCTTTAGCGACTCGTGGCCGTTGTCCGCTCCACTGATGGCCCCGCGTATGGCACGAAAAGCCCGCAGGAGGTGCAGGATGACATCCGTGTGAGCGACGGGCTTGCCGCTCTTCACGATGTTGAAGAGCTGCGTGACGCCGCGCGGTGAATTCGGGAGCTGGAACTTGCGGATCGCCTCGGGTGAATCCCACCTGCGAAGAAGGACGACTTCCTTTTTCACGTCGGCGATGATGGCGTGATTCAGGAAGGATGACCACGACCATTCGAGCGGCCGGTTGCTGAAAAGGTCCGTGGCGTCGTCGGACATCAGGAAGGTGAAGCTCGAGCGCTGGCCGTCCAGCAGGACATTCCCGCTCTGGTGGTAGACCGATGAGGCTTTTCCGAACAGAGGCACCGGCACGAGACCAAGCACGCGCGCCCAGTCTGAAGCGTCACCGACGTCCCAGCGATCTGAGCCCGGAACCATAGGACCGCCGCCGCCTTTCGATATCAAGGTAGAATGCCGTAACCCGTTACCGGAGTATACCTTATTCTCAAGGGCTAGCGAAGTTCACTTTCCGCTTTGCCGCTTGGACTTGCAGCTAGAGCGTACCACGACGGTGCAACCGGAAAAATGCCCAGATTTCCTATTCTTCGCTTGTTCAGTCCGCATAACCGTTGCGACCTACATCGGCGGGACGGACGGATCAACCGTGTCGGGGCGGCAAATGGGTGGATTCTAAGCGACCGGTGGGCGCATGGCCACACGCGGCCGGATTTTCCGCTTCGGAGAGTGCCGGTTACTGAGGGGAAGCCAACGGAGGAAGGATGTGGCAAGCGTGGCTGGTGCAGCCAAAGCAGGACGCGAGGACAAGGCCGATGAAGATCAGGGATGCGATGCCGTCAAGAAATCGCTGGGCGGCGCGTGCGCGCTCTACGCGGTCGGTTCGACGTTCGATCATTAACCGTTCGCTTTTCGCGTTTCGGCATCGACGTTTTTCAACACGATCACTTGTCGGCGGTAGCCTTCGCACTGCCCGGCGTACCACCTGAGCCATTGAGTGCTGAGTCCATGATGTCCTGCATGTTCACTCCCACCGGCGGCAACGTCGGTGTTGCGGTCCTCACCGGGCTCGGGCGGCTGGAGCTGGCCAGCCTGACGCCGAACTCCTTCAAGCTCGACGACGAGCAGCCGACCCTCGTCGTGCAGGCGTCCAGTTCAAAGCACCACCGCAAGGACACGCTGTCGATGCATCCGGAACTGGTTGCAATGGTGCGTGAATGGACGCAGGACATGGAGCCGGACGCGCCACTGTTCCCCCGGCTGGCCCGGAAGAAAACCTACACGATGGTCCAGAAGGATTTGGAGCGCGCGGGCATGCCCTACGAGACGCACGAGGGGCTGGCCGACTTCCACGCCGCGGGGCGGCACTCCCACATCACCGGGTTGGTGAAGTCGGGGGCCTCGATCATGGAGGCCAAGGAACTCGCCCGCCACGCCGACATCAGGCAGACGGCCAAGTACACCCACATCGGGATGCAGGACCGGGCCGATGCGCTGGGCAATCTTCCTGTGCCAAAAAAATGCGTACCTGTTGAATTGTCGGAAATACGTCGGGTTTCGGGCGGCGTCTTGGGTCAGGAGCTGTCAGCGGGTGGCACGGAGGGCGAGAAGAGCGGACAGCCTGTAAACGACGAAACCCCCTCCGGAGAAGGGGGTTCGTCATCTCTTGGCGTCGCCAGTTAGGAGCTGGCATTCGACGCAAGTTATGGAGGCGGCAGGAATTGCACCCGCAACCGACTGTTCCGAAACGCCTTTTCGGGATTGCACTTGCGACGATTGCCCCACCGGGTGTTTGCATGATGTCTGTACGGCCGCGGTACTCCGCGAGCTGGTCGCAAAATGGCCCGTCCTGACGCCTTCCGTTAGGCGGCAGATCATGGGGTTGGCCGGAGGTGGCTGAGTCTCGGGACGGGGGTTGGAGGTGGGAAGAATTGAACTCGCGTCCTAAGACTTTGTGCGTGCCTAACGGATCCGTCGTAGCCTAAGCTAGAGCTTCACGAACACGGGGTCTCCGGCCTGATCGACCGGGTAGTGCGGACAGGGGCCGGGCGCAATGTACCTCAACCGGATGTGCGGCGCCAGCGTGCCATCGTTGCCGTTGTATTGGAGGTAGATCGGCGTCGTTGTGGTCCAGCCGGTCAGGATGTTGACGGCGATCCCCACGGCGGTTGAGGCCAGCACGCCGTTCGCCCAGACGACCTGCGGTTTACCCCCGGCGACCCCGTAGTTCGCGACTTCGCGGCCGATCTTCTCCCCGGTCAGGAAGTGCATGCAGAACATACACGGGCCGCCCGGGGCCGACAGGATGATCTGGCCGCTCATCGCCGGCGGGTCGCCCGCGTGGACGTCCATGCCGATGTCGATGTAAGGGACCAACAGGCGGCGGCAGCAGGCCTCGATCTGCTGGCGCTCGCTGAAGGAATCGACGCACCCCATGACGAGGGTGCTGCCGTCCAGGGCCTGCGGTCGATCCTGCCATCGGCAGGCGTAGGTCTCGACGTCGGCCAGCGGATTGATCTCCAAAATCCGCCGCCGAGCCGCCTCGACCTTCATGGTTCTGATCGCGACGTCCGCGATGGTCAGCGTCATAGTCCGGTTCAGGTTGGACTCGTCGCTAGGGTCAGGGTCGTACAGCACGAAGTTCTGGACGCCGAGATGGGCCAGCTCCGGCGCGATGATCGAGCCACCACCGCCCAGGCCATTGATGCAGACCCGGGCGGTCTCGATGGCGCGCTGCCCGGCCTCGCCGAGGAAGCCCTGCCGGGAGTATCGTTCGCTCATGCCTCGCTCCTATTCTTGAAGGTCTAGACGATCGAGATTCTGGTGACCCGTTCTGGCCCCTGCGCACCGGGCACCCAGACATCGGCAATTGCCGAATCGGGGCTGAGCAGGAACAAGCCTGTCGCCTGTGTCCGGCCGACCGCGCGGAAGGCTGGAATCAGCCTCGGCAGTTCCTCGTCGTCCTTCCGGGAGAACCAAGGGATTCCCGGCCCCTCGTGAAGGTGGGTGTGAAACACCCCCTCCCCAGTGTCGAGGACGCCCTGCATGGCGGCCCGGATGGCGTCGCCATCGATCCGAGCGCCGACCGTGTCATCGACCACGTACCGCTCGTCCGGGATGGGCACGTACCTGGTCATCACCACCAGATGCTGGGCTGGTTCGAGTCGGCTATAGAGGAAACCGATCCGCTCGGCGGCGTGCTCATGCGGCCGGCGGAGGTCCGCAAGGACCCCTTGGTAGAGGTCCCGCGGAAGGTGGATGGTTATGGGCATGTCAATGCCCTCAATAGGCGGGCCACCATCTGGGTCAGCGTGACCTTCTCCTTCGCCTGCCAGGAGAAGGCGTGCCACGTCCGACCGAGGATGTGGATGCTGCCATTCCAGTTCTTCGCGACCGGGGTGTTAACCCGCTCGGAGAAGAACAACCGATATTCGTAGCCCCCCAGATGCGAGGGGCAGAGCAACAACGTCATGGGGGACGGGCCGCAGCCGTCCGGGAGGGTCACGTCGGGGATGCGGAAGTAGGTGACCCCAGCCTCTTCCGCCCGTTCGGTGCCCGGGAACGTGTCGGCCAGCTCCCGGGCTTCGTCGGGGGAGAAGATCATGACGATCCGCCGTCCTTTGGGTGGTGGAGGAAGATCTCGCAACCCGTGATGTGGACCTTGCCGTCGTCGGGCAGGGCCACGATCTTCGACCCGACCAACTGGTCGAGGTCGTCGGTAAGCGGGATGCCCGCCAGCAGCTTGAGCGTCGCCACGCTCAGGTGACCGGGGTGGAGGAAGACCTCCTTGTTGTTGAACGGCACCTTGACCCGCTTCTCGCAGTCGTCGTGATGACCGTGGTCGTGACCCTTGCGGGCCTCTGCAATGGTATCCATCGGGCCTTCTCCGGTCGCCGCTGGGGCGACTGTGCGCTGTCGTCCACTCTGGGGTGGATTCCCGGGCGGCTCTCCCGCCTCGCCCTTGGTTACGGCGACCGCTTAACCGTCCCGGCGATTTTTGTCGGCGACGGCCGGACGGAAGCTTGTTATTCTGGACATTTGGCCAGGTCGCAGAAATTCTCGCGGTTCTGGTTAAGAGGCGGGCGTATAGGAGGGTGGAAGGCCGGAGGCTCCAAGCGATGGGTGAAACGCCAGGAGACGACGACGCGACGCTCGTCCGCAGAATTGCGGAGAATCAGGACGAGCACGCGCTGGCCGAACTGATGGAGCGACACGCCCCGAAAGTTACCGGGGATCTCCGTCACCGGTTCCGGCACCAATTGCAACACCCCGACATCGACGACGCGGTCAACAGGGCCGCCATGAAGCTGTGGAGGAACGCTCACCGCTTCAAAGGGACGAGACCGTTCGGCCCGTGGTTCCTGAAGATCGCCCATCACGCCGCTCTGGACATCCTGAAAGGCGTGAGGAGAAAACCGGCCAACGAGTTGGAATTCGATCCGACTGATCCGCTATCGGAGCAGCCCGACGATGAGCTGTCGTCGCGGACGGCTTGGTACATGAAGCAGTTGGAGCGGATAATCGACTACGAGCTGAAAGGGTTCGAGCAGATCGTGGCGCGGGCGGACGTTGCGGCCGGAGGCCCCGGTGAGGCGGACACCGCGCTGCTCATGAGGCAACACGACAAGAAGAAGAATGTGGTCCAAGCGACGCGGAGCAAGGTGTGGAAGAAAATCCGGGAGAAGGTCCAACATCTGGAAACCCTCCGGGACCACACAGAGGTAAACCCATGAACTCGGACGCCGATAAAGCTTGGGATCGCGCCATCGGCAAGCTCCGAAGGAAGAAGGGATTCAGCCCGCTTACGCCCGAGGAGGCCGAGGCCGCATACGAAACCGCCGCCGCAGTCCCGCTCTCGGCGGCCCGGATCAGCGACATCGTTAAGTTCGCGACCGGTGCCCAGCAGCCGGCCAAGTCGCCGTCGCTGAGCGAGTGGACCCGGCGGTTCCCGGTGAAAGTGATGAGGGCGTTTCAGTACACGCTGGCCGAGGGCGTTTCCGACGCCCAAGCCCTCTTGGATTACTTCGGCGTGGGATCGCCCGCCGCGTGGCAGTCTAAGTGGGACGCCCAACCGGTCGCCTTCCGCCAGACGCAGGTGTTCGACCCCCGAAAGGAAGCGATCTCGGCATGGGTACGCGAAGTCGAGATCGAGGCCGCCAAGTTGAAGCTTGCGGACTTCGATGAGGTCCGATTGCGGGCGTCGCTGGAACAACTGCGACGGTTGACCCAAAAGAAGGTCGGCGAGGCCTTGGAAGAGGCCGTTGCGATCTGCTCGCGGGCCGGGGTCGCCCTCGTGTTCGTGCCGGGACTACCGGGCACTCGGATCAGCGGTTGCGCCTGGTGGATCGACGATAAGCACGCCGTGATCGGACTTACCATCCGGTACAAGACCGATGACCAGTTCTGGTTCACGTTCTTCCACGAAGTCGCCCACATCCTTCTTCATCGCGGATTGCAGGCGTTCGTGATCGACAACGCGGCGAAGGAGATGGGCGACGAGGTCGTTGACGAGGACATGGCGAGGTACGAGGAGGAGGCCGACCGCTTTGCGGCCGACACGCTCATCCCGCCGAAGGCACTCGCCGAGTTCCTACGGCTTCACGGCAAGACTTTGACCAGCGAGGAGATTTATGAGTTCTCGGAGTCTATCGGAATCGGGCCGGGCATCGTGATCGGTCGCCTCCAGCACGACAAGGTTCTGGAGCATTGGCAGGGGAAAGAGTTCAAGCAGTTTCTGGATTGGGGCTTCACCCCCGAGGATTGAACCATGAAGGCCAAGATCTTTGTGACCAGCAGCGGGTATGACCCCGACAAGGGCAAGCACGTCAAAGACCCCTACCTCGGGCCGTGCCCGACGCTGGGGGCGTGCCGCCCCGACATCCGGGAGAAGCTCCAGAAGGGCGACCAGATTTTCACGGTCTCGGGCAAGGTCCCGGGCGTGCCTCAGCTCGTGATGGGCGGCTTCGAAATCGCGGAGAAGATCCCGGCTATCGAGGCCTACGAACGATTCCCGGACTTGCGGTTGAGGAAGCGCGAGGACGGCCAGCTCACGGGCAACGTGATCGTCAACGCTGAGGGGAAGCAGCACGTGCTGGACGGCCACAACAAATTCGACCGGCGAATTCAGAACTACATCATCGGGACGAATCCCATTGTGCTGTCCACTCCGACGGAGATTGCCGAAGGGCGGCGGCTGACGCTGGAGATCCTGCAGGACGTGTTCGGGAAGAAGGGCGACTCCGTCCGCTCGATCATCGGTCGCTGCAGCAACATGAACGAGAAGCAGGTTGAGAAGCTGCGCCGCCTACTGGAGGCGCTAAAGGACAACGTGCGTCAGCCACGCCCCGTCGCGGTGCTTCGTGGATTGAGCGAGGTGGCCCGCATGGTGGGATAAGGAGGAAGGACGATGGTCGCGAAGGCTTCGGGTAAGCGGTCAGACCGTCAACAATCGCTGTTCGAGGCGATGGACTTCCCCGGCAGCGAGCTGGTCGCCCCGGGCACTCCATGCCATGTAACCGCCGTGGCGAAACGCCGGGACGGCGGCATCCGATACTGGTGCAGCGTCCACAAGGCCGACGCGACCGCGAAGTACGGGAAGCCGGCGGCCAAATGCCGCGCGGCCGACGAGCCGCCCTTGCTTCCGGAAGATATCCTCGACCTGAACCTAGACAAGTTCCTCGGCGGCGTCGCCCTGTGGGGTGCCGTTCCGGCCGTCTACGATACGACGCGGCTCGACATGGACCGCGGCATCCACGTTCACGCCAGGCCCAAGCCGGGCGACAAGAAGGAAATCGACTGGACGCGCCGGGCCGTGCGGCTCAAGGGCTCCCGATTGCCGAAAGACGGCGTGCTCGTCAACGAGATCGACGCGATCTACTACATGGTCTCGTCGGTGTTCGGCTTCCAGATGTCCTACGTTCAGTGTACCCATTGTGGCTGGGCACACCTCGACAAGGACTTCTTCAGTGTCCACCCTCATCACCGTCACCTCTGCGCGGACTGTGGGCGGCACTTCCGCGACTCGAAGGATGGGATCGGGAATCCGATCATGGGCGTTCGCCAGGCGTGCGGGGTGGGCGAGCACCGGACGGCCCCGGCGAAAGAGAATCTGGATATCCGGCAGGCTGATTACCCAGGCGGCATCCAGATTTGGGGGTCGAACGCGGCTTTCATTTGGACAGGGGATCACGAGGAAGCCGAGGGCATCCACGTCCACGCTTATCGCGAAGGCCAGTCGGAACCGGAGACGGACGAGACCTACAATGAGGTTATCATCGACGGGGTCCGGCTCGAAGCCGAGATGGTCCGGGTGTTGATGGCCCAGAACGTCATGCCGTCGCTGAAAGGCCGGGTCCGGTCGGCCAACTGCCCGGCCTGCAAACAGCCCCAGTTCGACCGAGGCGAGGCGGCCTATACCCCCTCGGCGGCCCGCACCTGTTCTAGCTGCGGGCACGGGTTCACGGCTGCTGGCAGGCTCCGCAATGTAATCGCCAATCCACTTCCGGCCATCCTCGAAGGGCTGGCCAAGGCGGCGCCGAGGAAGCCCCAGCAACACCGACTCGACCTGCGTCCCGAGACGCTTTGACCGAGTGCGGGCGGAGCGTACAATCTCCGATCCACGATCGAAACCCTTGTATACATCCCCGGTTAGGGCGAGCGCACCGATGGGATGTTCCGATAGGCAGGGAATACGGGCACGAGCATGGCGGTAACCATCGAGTATTTGGCGATATTTCGACGCGCCGAGTCGTTTTGTGATTCGGCGGCCAGTTTCACGCGCCTCCTGCAGGTAGACTCCAAAATCAAGGTGGCGGGTGGTGAGATCCGGTACGAAGGACAGCCCGCCTGCAATCTCCAACTCTCTGACGGCGAAGTGGCTACGAAGAAGCAGCGGTACTTCCATCTCCATTTCACATGGGATGGCGACCCAGACGCCGATGTCGAGTCGTTAGAGCGATTCAATTCACTCCTCAAAACCGTTCGCGGCACGGTACGTCAGGCCGGAGGCGAGACGGAAACCCTTTGGGATGACCTCTCAGCCCACTATGCCCGCAAGGCGTACCCCCTGATCCACGAGATCGAGAACCTGATGCGGCGACTGATCGCCAACTTCATGTTGGTGACCGTCGGGCGTGAATGGGCGGAAGAGACGTTGCCGAAGGCGGTGGAGGATGCCGTTCGCAACAGCAAGCGCAAGGACTACCTGAACGTTCTCGATACCGTGGACTTCATCCACCTCGGTGAGTTTCTTTTTGCGAACTACTCGAAGAAAACACCGCAGGACTTGTACGCCAAACTCAAAGATGTGAAGACAGAGGAGGATGCGAAGGCCCTCCAGACCTTCATCCCTGAGTCGAACTGGAAAGCGATACTTCGGAGAGTTGGTGACCTGCGAGGACGGGTACTTGAAGTCCCGGTGGGAGAAGCTCTATGAGCTTCGGTGCAAGGTCGCACACAACGCCCTAATGGGCAAATCCGACTTGGACGACATCGAGAAGCTCATCGGTGAGATAAAACCGAAGCTGCAAGAGGCGATCGGTAAGCTCTCCAAGGTCAAGGTCCCGGCAGAAGACGCCGAGGCGGTTGCGGAGAACGCCGCCGGGCGGGTGAACGCCACGATTGGGGGGTTCATCACGTGCTGGCAGCAACTGGAGTCTGAGATCGGGCGTCGCGCCTCTGGAGTGGGTAAGGCAAGGAAGATCATCCCCTCGGCTGATGATCTGGTGAAGTATCAGGTTTTGGACCGGTCCCGTGTGGATCTTTACAACGAGGTCCGCAAGATTCGCAACACCATCGTCCACGGCCCGGGGTCTGAAATCCCGATGGAGACTATAAAGGGGGCGCTTCACAAGCTCAAAGAGCTTCTCGCATTCGTGGAGGCTGGGTACATCGAGTACCTGAATGTTCTCTCAGAGACTGAGCGGTTCGAGGCGGTGGAAGCCAAGATCGCGGACACGCACCATCAGATCGCCGATTCGGAGGAGTTCAACAGTGCGATCGCGAGTACAAACGCTGTGTACTTCTTCTTGGACGATTACCAAATCGAGGACATCAACTTCGCGAACGGAGAGTGCATCGTAAATCTGAACTTCAGTGCTTCGGGCGAACAGCTCGAGGATAAGATTCAATGTGGTGATCGCATCGTGGGGAACTGCGAAGCCGTCATCGACTCGGAGGGACGGGTCGAATACCAGGAAGTTCACGCGGAGGTTGATCACGGCGAGGGCGACGAACCGGAGTTTGATCCCGGCTTCGATGGGAGTTGAATCTGCCCGTGTTGTCGTGTCCGACAGTCTCAGCAGGTGTTCCGGCTGTAGATCAACAGCCTGTCGTGATGGATAGTAAACGTGAACACCGACGATGTTCTAACTCGCTTCGACGACATCAGCATTTGGAAGCAGGGCGACCAACGCGCCCCGCACAAGCCGCTCCTCGTCCTCTACGCTCTCGGCCGGTGGCAGGCTGGGCAGAAGGACGTCACGTTCCGCCAGGTCGAGCCGGACTTAACCGCCCTGCTGCGCGAGTTCGGGCCGCCGCGGAAGTCTGACCACCCCGAGCAGCCCTTCTGGCGGCTCCAGCGCGACGGCGTTTGGACTGTCCACGCGCCGCCTGGTCTGGCCCTCAAGACTGGCGACGACATCCCCCGCATTGGCGAGCTGCGGTCGAAGGACGTCCGGGCCGAGTTTTCGCCCGACGTGCAGGCCGCCCTCTCCTCGGATCCCAGCCTCGCCGCCGCCATCGCGAGCCGGATCCTCGAGCGGCACTTTCCCGAGTCGCTTCACTCCGACATTCTGAACGCGGTCGGCCTGACGCTGGAGACCGCCATCACTCGCCGAAAGCGCGACCCGGCCTTCCGCCTGCGAGTCCTGAAGGCTTACGAGTATCGCTGCGCCGTCTGCGGCTTCGACGTGCACCTCGGTTCGGTCACGATCGCCCTGGACGCTGCCCACATCCGCTGGCATCAGGCGGGCGGCCCCGAGACGGAGGATAACGGCCTGGCTCTCTGCGTCCTGCACCACAAGACGTTCGATCTGGGAGCCTTCACCGTGCGCGAGGGCGTGCTGCTCGTCTCCGACCAGGCCAACGTTACCACGGGCTTCCAGGAGTTGCTGCTGGCTCACCACGGCAAGCCGATTCGCGATCCGCAGAACCCCGACTGGCGGCCGGAGCCGAAGCATCTCGACTGGCACGGCCGCGAGGTGTTCAAGGGTCAGGCGAGGCATCGGGGTTAGCTACTGGCGGCGACGATCCCCCGCCTTCCGATCCCCCGCCGCCTCGGGTGTTACTCGGTCGTTCCCACGTCTCAGCGGCAGATTCATCACTGCGAGACCTTCTCGATCAGGGCGTGCCTTGTCGCTTTTCACCACGGGCCGGGCTGCCGCACGCGGCGAGGATCCGCCCGACCTTGGCGATCACCTCGGGGTGATCCCGGCAGAGATGCCCCGTGGAGATGACCTTCTCGGACGCTACGCCCGTCATGCTGGCGCTCTCGAAGCTGACGAGCCCGTCGCTCCGGGCCCTCGGCGTGGAGCCGGACCGGACAGCGATAATGGAGTGGGCGGTGATCGTTGGGGCCAGGGGATGTCGTGCAGCCCGGCGAGGATAAGGGAGCCCCACTCCAGTTCGTCGATGCTGCTCGGCAGCCCCTTGCGGAAATGGTCGCGGAAGAACGTCTCGGCATTGCGCTCGACCAGCCGCCTGTGGGCGGCCTTGAGCGGGTCTGGCACGCGGACCTGGTGGTGAAGAAGTACCGGGCGAGTGCCCCGAAGCTGGTGTCGTGGCTGGAGGCGAACGTTGTCGGAGGGCCTGCCCGTCTATAGCCTTGCCCCGGCCGCATCGGCGACGGTTGAGGACATCGAAAATGCTGGAACGCTTCAACGCGGAGTTGAAGCGTCGGATGAGGGTGGCGGGGCTGTTTCCCAACGATGCCTCGCTGCTCCGGCTGGTTAGTGCGGTGCTGATGGAAGTGAGCGACGACCGGGAGATGAACCGGAAGTATCTGACGATGGGGCTGGGGTGATCCGCCTGGCGTCGGCCCAGGAAATTACAGAACCAGGGTTGCACTACCACCGCGAGCATCGATTGCTTCAAACGCATTTCTAACCGGATGTAAGCGGCGCATGGCGTTCGCCATGAGGTGGAGGCTGCCCTCGCTGGCGTTCCGGAATGGGTAGCCGACAGTACCCTGGAAATGCCCCTTGGAGGGCTTAAGCTGGTCCCTGACTGGGAGGGTAGCCGCCCAGTGTGGAGCACATCCCTGGAGGGCCTTCAGAGCGGTTTACGGGGCATGTCGAGGTGGCTAGGGCAGTTCCGTGCCGTTCCGAATGCATCTTGCCTTTCCCATGCCGTCGTTCGAGGGGTTCGTGTTTCCTATGCCGAGAAGCGAGTTTTCCACAAGATAAGGCCGATAAACTACCAGTAAAGGATTATAGGTATTACTACTATAGGTTTTAGGGGGTGGCGATTCAGCGTGAGAATTTACCAATGAGGGGTGGCGATTCGGCGCTGAGGGGGTGGCGATTCAGCGTGGATAACCTCGTCAATCCTCTGGCTTGTCCACAACCTCTTGGTTTTGAAGGAATCGCGGGAGCGCGACCAGCGTTTTCGAGATCGGCGGCGGTGAGGGACGGAGGATTAGCCCTCCAGGCGTCCCGTCGATCTTGGCATCGGGGTAGACCGTGCAGACCTGGCGGAGAACATCCCGAAACTCGCGCTTGAAATTCTTCGAGTCCAGGTACTCTTGTCCGAACTGGTCCCGGAGGTTTTCCCAGCTCAGCTTGATCCCCTCGGGTTTGCCGATCCGGCAGAGGCGGTGGGCGAGCCATGTGTAGATGTCGAGGGCCAGGGCGGAATGCTTGAGGGCGGAGATTGCTCGATAGTCGAGCGGGACGGCGTGGTTGGCCAGGGTTTCGTAGAAGTCCTGCGAGAGTTCCAGGACGCCGGGCCAAAGCGTCTTTTGGGCCCCGTCATGTTGCAGCCAGGCCTCGAAGCGTTTGATTGGCTTGGCGTCGACGGTGACGACCTTGCCCTCGGTCTGCATGCCGATCGTCAGCCGGCAGGCGGCCAGGGCCTCCATCTGCTTCCGGAAGATGGTGTAGCCTCCCCGTTCTCCTCCGTTCGGCTGCATGCCGAGGGCCGTGAGGAATTGCTTGGTGCTGTCGCCGATCTCGACGCGGCGGCTTTGCGTCCGGATGGCCTCGGAGCTGAGATGCACCATCACGAGGCGCGGGGTCGTCCCATGAGGGAGCGGTTGTCGAACCCATTCCTTGCCGTTCCAGAGCTGCCCGGCCTCGAGGAGGACGCTGACGTGACCGCAATGGCGTTCGAAGACGCGGGCCTCCGTCATGCGTCGAGGCATCCCGACCTGGCACATGACCGTATGAAGGAAATCCGTCCGATCGGGAGGGGTATTGACGATTTGCTCGCGGGCATTGAGGAGGCGACGTGTCGTCCGGCCGCCCGCCGCCGGTATTGCTACCTCGGCCGAATCCTTCGGAGTCGGCGTTTGGTTCGAGGTATCGGTTACGGTCGCATCCACGGAGAACCACGCAATGTGAGACGGTTAGCAGGTTACGCCTGCTTCGTTCGGGGGCCGAGTTCGCTTTTGCCAGGTTCTAAACTGCGTCCCTTGAGTTACTTGATGTGTCCATTCGTGTGTAGCCAGTGTTCGACGGCGAGATCGACGATATCCATCACCGTGTTCGGCTCGATCCCGCCGAGCTGGCGCTCGAGCGAGGCTCGTTTCAACGCGCCGAAAAGCTCCGCCCGCATGCGTGTGCTCAGCGGTACTCTCGCCTGACTGCCGGCAGCCGATGGAGCGCTTGCGACCTGGGTTGCCACGGGTGCCTCCGATTCCGGGTCGGCTTTTCCCCGGAAGACGAATTCCTTCTCCTTCTGCGGGTCGACCGGAGGCGAGGATGGCTTCAATCCTTCGACCAGTGCGCGTCGTTCAGCCATCCTCGCCTCCCCTCACCCCGCCACGGCTTTCGCCGGAGACGTCTTTGTTTTCCTGGATCTCTTGCGGACCGCGTCGGGAAGCAACTCGCGGAAGAGCTGCGTCACCTCTTTCGCCGCCTCGTGAGCGCGTGAACCCAAGTTCCAGACGACGGCGACCTGTCCCGGCGCGTCGGCGTAGATCTGGCGCAAGATCATCGGTGTGCTCGCCAGCGGCAATTGCAGCGCGGCGGCGGCCTCTTTCATGTCCTTGGTGAGGCGGTAGTTCTTGCCGACCATGCTGAGGACGATCACGGCCTTCGGCTTGCCGGCCCGGATATCCTGGGCCTGTCGGAGCACTTCCGTGGCCTTGGCCAGCGCCCGGACTTCGAGCATGCTCGCTTTGCAGGGTACGATGGCGAGGTCGGCCCGCAGCAAGAGTGCCCGGCTGGTTTCCGTATTGCTACCGGGACCGTCGGCCACCACGTAGTCGGCATCGCTGCCCAGGAGCGGCAATTCGTTCAGGATCATGTTCGGGCTGTCGAGCCGGACCGTCTTGACCTCAGGCATCGCTTCGCCAATCCATTCGGAGCTCGAATGCTGGGTGTCGCAGTCGGCCAGGGTCACCCGATGGCCTTGCTCGTGAAGCCAGGCGGCGAGATGGACGGCGAGTGTCGATTTGCCGACCCCACCCTTTGAATTGGCGATTGCGATGATCATGTCTGCTGGCTTACTGGCTTTCTTTTAGACTTGCAAGAATTATTTATGGAAAGATGTGTTTCCTTCTTTCCTTCAGAACAGACGGACGGAATGACGGCAAGAAAGCCCGTCAGATTGACGCAGGGAAAGATGGCCAGAAATCAATCATGAAAGATGGCTTGAAAGAAATCCGGGTGGAAGGCCGCAGGGCGAGATTGAAGGAAAGACGGAAAGCTTGCTTTCTGGCTTGAAAGCCATCTTGCGAGCAAGAGGGAAAGATGGAAATCCGGAAAGAATGAAGGATGTCAGTCATCCAACTGGGCGAGGCCTCAGGATTGGTCCGCGGCGAGGACTTTCCCGGGAAAAATGGCCTTAACGAAGTTAAGGGGAGGAGTCTGAAAGCTACCAATCCACTTTCGTTGATAGATTCAGCCAATCGACTGATGATCCGGAACTCCGGGCGACCCAGTGCAGAAAGGCAGGGAACCGGGGCCAGTCATTGTGGCCCGAGATGCATCCGGAGGGCGTGAGGGGAGAGGGGTGAAGGTCATGTCACCGACGGTCAGTCGCTCAACGATCTGCTTGCGCGACGGCGATCTCTGCGTTAGAATTGAAGAAATCGCAACCGCGGTAATCGGCGTGAACAGGACAAGACCTCGCAGCTTGGAAGGATCGGAGAGGGTGCCCATGCCGTCCGTTTGCGCGACGGCGATAGACGCGTTGAGATTGAAGAAATCTCAACCGAGGGGATCCTCATGAGCAGGGCAAGACCTCAACGTGCGGACGGATCGGTGGTGATACCGAGACCGCAACGGATTCTCGGCGGCCTCGGCCTGTGGTCGCACTCCGAGCTCAGGCTGTCGACGAATGATGGTCTCCTGACCTGTGAACCGTGCTGGCGGCCGCGCCGCGGGCTGGCCCCGCGCGGACTCGCCGTGTCGCCAGGTGTTGCCGATCAGGTCTGTATTGGGGCGGCACCGATGGGCCGAGAAACGCGGTAATGGATCGCGGCGACATTTACTACGTCGAACTCCACCCGCTCCAGGGATGGGAGTATGCCGGTTCTTCCCACGTTCTGGTCGTTTCTCCTCGTGCGTTCAACGCGCGCGGTACTCAGTTGGTCTGCCCGATTACTTCAGCCGGCAGTCTCGTCCGCGACCAGGAGTTTGCCGTTAGCCTGTGGGGCACGTATACCCAGGGAGTGGTGCTGTGCCATCGACCGCGTGCTCTCGATCTTCTGGCCCTTGAGGCGGGCTATGCCGGGAACGTCCCGCGAGAGATCGTCGAGGATGTGCTCGGCCGGTTGCTGAGGCTTCTGGCATAGGCGGACCGGCCGACGCGGTGTTTGGCCTCATCCGCGTCTACCAGGGTCCAGACTGTGTTCGGAGCCTGCTGCCCCTCGAATTCGAGTTCCTCGCCGTAGGTCTCGAACAGGCATCGCCCTTGGTCAAGGAAGGCTCACCCTGCCTCGGGATTGAGGTGGTTGGTCACCATCGGATCGTGGTCGTGGCACGCGTCCTCGGAGATTTCAAGGTAGTTCGCCCTGGCGGTACCCGCCTCGCCGGTCGAGGGGGTATCCAGACGGCATGGCTCCGGCTGGTACGTGGTCGTGGGATCGTTTTCGAGTGTGGCGATCAGCAGGGTGGCAGCGACGCGGAGAGTGTCGGGAATGGAGGCTCCCGATCCCTGTAACTGGACGACCTGTTTCGACCAGGCCAGTAGGTCCGGGGCGGCCTTTCGGAGGCGCTCGGCGGCGAAATCGATGATCACGGATTGCTCGAACGTCTCGTCGCCAACCACGTCAACGAGCGCGCCGAGGTCCTCGCCGTCGCAATCGTCGATGCCGTCGGCGTCGCCGGTCGGTCTCTCGTGGGCGATCGTCGCGGCAGCCTCCGGGCTATCCGCCTCGATGCCCTCGAAACTGAGCCTCATCTCGCGGTAGATGTGAACGTTGAAGAGAGTCATGATGGGGTTCCTTTCCGTGGGAGTGTTCAGTAGTCGAGAGGGAGCAAGACCGTGGTCAAGGAGCGGTCGGCCTCGGTGATGATCCAGAATCGCCGTTCGCCTTCGCCGTACACGGAGAAGAGCCGGAAGCCCTCGCGAAGCGCGAGCTCGTTTTGTCTGGCGTCCTCGGGGCAGACTTTTCCCCAGTCGCCGGTCATGTGACGGGTCAGGCCCAGGGTGATCTCATCGGCGGATAGCCGCTCGAGAGCGTTGCGGGTGGCGACGATCTGGCCGGTCGAAACGCGATGCGATTTTGGTTCGGGACCCGCCGTGGCATCGCCGGCGGTTCCATCCGGCTTCGCGTCCGGTTCCGGCGGGGTGATTCGCCCGGCAGTGATGAGGGCGTGGGCGGTTCGTCCGTAGTGGCCCTGAAGCTTCCAGGCCAGTCCCGTGTCGACGAGGTGCTGGAACAGCGTGATCGTACCCGCTTCGTCCAGTTCACCGGACTCGTAGCTCATCAGTGCGGCGACCGAGTCATAGGTCTCGTCTCCCGGCATGTCGTTGTTGGCATCAACCATGGGTGATCTCCCTTCCTTGCGTTTTCAGCCGCGACCATCGCGGCCTGATGGCACCGCGTTGGGACCCGTCCGAGTCCGGAGCGCAGCACACCGCTCAAGCGAAAGGCCGAGGCTCCCGAAGGGAAACGGCCTTGGCAGCTTGAACGGGCCGGCGGCGGGTCCAGCGTGCCTCAGGGAAGGCCGCAGGGCGTCAATGAAGCCAGGGAGGAAGGATCGCTTTGGATGGTGGGAAATGGCGACCGATTTGAGGTGATTGACCTTCTGATACCCAGATTCTTGCCAATGAGGCAGCTTGGAACTGGCTCGCTACGCCGCTATTGGTATCCTCAAGGGCGTCGTCGTCTGTCCGGTCCGATGAACCGCGCCGTTGCGAGGCGGAGATATCCCGTGGGGCTGCAATACAACGTCGCCTATCACCTCCGATGCCAGATCACGCTTCAGTCCGGACGAACGATCACCCTGGAAGCCCTCGACCAGGAGATGTCCTATGCCGGCTTACTGGAAGGCACTCCGGACGCCAAGACCAACGATTGGTACATCGAGTCTTCGCTTCGAGTGGCCGCGCGGCGCTGTGTGCCCGGTGCCAGGCCGCATCTGATCCCGCCATCCCGGCGAGATTACTTGAGAGAGCCCGGGGATATGCGGCCAATCGTCGAACACTCCCCGCACCGAACTCCCGAATGGCTGCCGATGGTGCGGTGCATCGGGGTGTTCAAGGATGTGGGCACCGCACGCGACCCTGATCGTGACCTGTCCGTCCTCGTGATCGTCTGGTTCCAGGACGAGTACGCCCTGCCAATCCAAGAGCCTGCCCTGGACCAATTGCTGGCGCTGGACTGGGACTCGCGGGCTTTCGATGTTGACCTTTGATGAGAGTCTGGTGCCGTCGATCAAGCAGCGGGCGGGCGCTGCGGCCCGCCCGTTGGTTAGTTATGCCGCCTTCGTCGCTTCCTCGGTCAAGGGTGATTCAGGCTCGGCTGGGCAGAAAGTGAACTGCATCCCGGCGGGGAGCCAGTTTCTCAGTGCCTCGACCTGCTGCTTCGTGCGACCGTGCTGCTCGGGAGCTCGGAAGGCTCGGTCGAGTTGGTCGACGAGCTCGCCCTTCTTGTCGTTTCGTCGGGCCTGTGCCCACTGCTCGCCAAACGTCTCGCGGCCGATCGAAAGCAGTTGATCGCGGGTGATGCGACCGAGAAAGTTGTCCTTCGTCGGACGCCAGTAGCCGGCCACGTTTCCTTGGGTGAGAGCCAGGGCGGCGTCGTACGCGCTGGCTTCGACGTCTTCGGCCGAGAGATCAGGTTGAAGGGTCAGCGCCGTGCAGTACGCGAGGATCGCTTGTTTCCCGGCGTCCGGTAATTTACGGAAGGCGGCGAACTGCTCCGCCTCGCTATTGGGATTCAGCCATTCGGCGGGCAGACCGTCCTTGATGCTCTCAAGGGCGATCCGTGCGTCGGTCTCTTCCCGCTGCACGGCAGGGGTCCCGTGGTGCTGGCGGAAAAGCACGTCCGGCCCGTCGTAGACCGGATACGTCCCCAACGCGGAACGAGCCACCTTGAAGACGAGGAGGTCGAAGGCGATCCCGGGGTGCTTCGCGATTTCGACCTGGGCCGCCTGGAGGCGGTAGGCTTCGAGATCGCGCTGGAGCGATTCCGGCAACCCGCCCTTCGGTTTGGCTTGCCTTGCCGTGGGAAGCTCGTCCACCTCGGCATCGACCTTCTTCTGGTCCTGTCGGCGAACCAGCCCCTCCTCGACGGAAAGTTCGCCATCGCGGGAGATGGTGACGTAACAGCCCGCCGATTTCATCTGCTCGGGATCGAAGGCCGCAAAGGAATCGAGCTGGCTCTCGATATCGCTCAGCCGGCTTTCAAGTTCATCCAGTGCTTCGAGGAGCTCGTCCGATTCCATGTCCTCAAGGGCTTGCTGGATCTCGTCGATCTCTGCCTCGACGGCGACCTTCTGTTCCAGTAATTCCTGGGGAGGATCGAGAGGCACCGGTTCGAGCCGGCTGCACCCGGAGGTGACATTCCAATCGCGGTCGAGGCTGACTTCGACCCATCCCCAGCCCTCGGCTTCGAGTTCCTGGCGAATGCCGTCGAGTTTCTCGACCGCCAGTTGCTGGAGTAGTTCCGGCTTTTCGAGATAGACGTCCTCGCCGAAGAGATCGGCCCGGGTCGTGCCGCCTTCCGCCCGGTAGGCCTCGATGCCGACGAATTTCGCGAGCTTGCTGTCGGCCTCGACCATGGCCTCCGTGAGGCAGCTTCGGATGTGGCGGGCGTTGTCCTGTTGCCAGGGCTGGAGCGATTCGTAGACCCTAATCTGCTGCGCGCGGTCATCGGTGATGGTGAACGCCATCAGGCATTCGAGATCGAGCTGGCCTTCGCGATATTCCGCCAGCAACTCAGGCGCGACGCGGCCGAGCTTCATGCGCTTCAGGACATGCTTCTCGTCCACGCCGAATCGCTCGGCAACCGCCGACGTGGCATAACCCTTGGCGATCAACTCGGCAAACGTCTCGAACTCGTCCGCCGGATGCATGGCGAGGCGGACCGTGTTCTCGGCGAGGCTCATCTCCAGGGCGTGTTCTTCGCTCACGACCTGGCACGGCACGGCGTAGTCGTCGGGCCATACGCCTTCGGCGACCAGCGACCGAAGCGCGTCGAGCCGCCTGCTTCCAGCGATTACAAGGTAAGTGTCGCCAGGCGTGGCCGTGACGACGAGGTTTTGCATCAGCCCGTGCGCGCGGAGGGACGCCTTAAGCTCGTCGAGGCCGTTCTTGCCCGCGGTGCGGCGGGCATTGAGCGGGGATTTCTCGAGTTTGCCAAGGGCGATCAGTCGGGTCGGAATATCGGTGATTTCGTGATGTTTCATGAGATTCTCCTTTTGTTGGATGGTGAAAAGAGCGGGAGCCGGCGGGCGGAAGACCGCCTCGCCGGCATCCACCTCAGGCAGCCTCCTGTTCGCCTGCCTCGGCGTTCTTGCGGGCCGCCTGTTCGGCTCGTTGCTGGTCCGCGATCCAACTGTGGGCCTTGTCGAACAACTTGGCCATCGTCAGCAGATCGTCGAAAGCCAGGCTTTCGGTCTCGCGCCAGGTGTCGTGGCTGTCCTTGTAGCTGCGGCTCGGCACGACGCTGTACCAGTTGCCCTTCTCTCCGCTGTTTCTCCAGATCGTGACTTGCAGGACCCCGATGCGGATCTTGTGTGCGGGTTTTGACATGGTGTTCTCCTTCTCTTTTGCATTTCCGGCCCCGACCATCGAGGCCTTACGGCACGACATGAGAACCCGCCGCAGTCCGGAGCGAAGTGACAGGCAAGCGGAATTACGGAGGGCACCCTCTGGGACGGAACCGTCATTCCGCTTGCCTGGCCGGACGGCGGGTTCATACGTGCCGACGCAAAGGCCACGGGCGGGCTGGAATCGGAATGGGAAGGAAGATCGCTCTGAAGAACCGGACACAAAAAACGGAGAGGGTAATGTCAGGATTGGGCGGATCGCGTGTAAGTAGAGAGGACGCCGTTCGGCTTGCGAAGTGAGGCGTTGGGACAGGGAGCCGCGGCTACGCGCAACCGTCTCAGAATGAAACAGAAAGCTGATAAGTATCGATTGACCGATCACAATGACGGCTTAGAATTTCGCCATGCTCGAAATCCACGTGTGCGAGTCCGCCGATGCCGTGAAGGCCTACTACTCGGCCGGGGACTACTACATCGAGGGGAGCCACGAACCACCGGGCCGATGGGGCGGGCAACTGGCGAAAATGCTTGGCCTGTCGGGCGAGGTTGGTCAGCGCGAATTCGACGCCCTGGCCGATAATCTCGACCCGCGCGACATGACGCCGCTGACGCTTCGGCACAATACCGAGCGACGCGTTGCCTACGACTTCACCTTCTCGGCCCCAAAGAGCGTGAGCCTGCTCTACGAATGGACGCAGGACGGGCGAATCCTCGGTGCCTTCAACCGGGCGGTTGATGAGACCATGCGCGACATCGAAGCGGAGGCCAAGACACGGGTGAGGAAAGACGGAGCGGACTATGACCGTGTGACGGGCAAGCTGGTCTACGCCAGCTTCAACCATTTCGAGGGCCGACCCACCAAGCAAGACGGTCTGCCGGATCCCCAGATGCACCGGCACGTGGTCGCGTTCAACGTGACCTATGATCCCGTCGAGCACTGTTTCAAGGCCGGGCAGTTCGGTGACCTGAAATCCGACGGCGACAAATGGATGATGCGGTTCCACGCGCGTCTGGCCGAGCAACTCGCGGGGATCGGCTTTCAAGCGGCGCCGCGGTACGAAGTCGACGACCGGGGCAAACTCAAATACGCCGGTTGGGATGTCGATGGTGTCAGTCGCGGGTTGGTCGAAAAATACTCCCGGCGGACCCAGGAGGTGATGGCCACGGCCAAGCAACTGGGTATCACCGATCCGAAGGCGATCGCCAAGCTGGCGGCGACGACGCGGCAGAACAAGCAGAAAGATCTCTCGCGTGAGCAACTGCGCGACCACTGGTTCGGCCGGCTCACGACCCAGGATAAGGCGGAACTGGACAGGGTGGTCAAACAGTCGTCGCTTCCAGCTCCGCAGCCAGGCATCGGCAATGCCGAAGCAGTCCGACATAGCATCCTGCATCACTTCGAGCAGGAAAGTGTCGTGCCGCTCAAGCATCTGGAAATCGAGGCGTTACGCTACGGCCTGGGGAGCGCGACCCCGGAAGGGATCAATCGCGAATTGTTGGACCAAGGGGTCATCACCCGGGTCAAGAACGGTCGCGTGGTGGCGACCACGAAGAAGACGCTTGCGGAGGAACGGTTCTACACCGGCTGGGCCGCCAGCGGGCGGGGCACAGTATCTCCGGTCGACGTGCCCGTCGGCCTGGAGCGCGGCCAGCTCGATGATGACCAGTGGAGCATGGTGACCGGGCTGCTTGGCTCGCAGGACCGGGTGACGCTTACCGATGCGGCGGCCGGGGTCGGGAAGACGACCGCCCTGCAGTCCCTCCACGAGGGGATGCGACTGGCGGGGCAGGGGGTGACCTACCTGGGCAGTACGACCACGGCGGTGGACGAACTGCGCAAGGCCGGCTTCCAGGCGGAGACCGTTGCCGCGTTTCTGCTGAGCGAAAAAATGCAGAAAGTGGCCCAAGGGGGCCGTGTCGTCGTCGACGAGGTCAGCATGCTTTCGCACAAGGACGCGTTCCGGCTGTTCCAGACGGCCAAAGCCGGGGAGATGCGGCTCGATCTCGTCGGCGACTCCCGTCAGCACGGCAGTGTCGGGGCAGGGGCGTTCATGCGGGTCATCCAGGAGTACGGCGGCCTGACGCCGTTCCGGATCAGGACGATCAAACGTCAGGAGAACGCCGACCATAAGGGCGCGGTTGGGCTGATGTATGCCGGACAGACGGCCGAGGGCTTCGACAAAATCGACGCGCTGGGATGGGTAAAGGAGATCGGCGACGACGCGCAGCGTTACCACTCGATCGCAGACGAGTATGTTCAGCTCCTGAAGCACGGCCTCAAATGGGATGAGATTCTGCTGTTGAGCCCGACGCATGCCGAAGGGAGGCGGGTGACCGACGCGGTCCGGGACGCCCTGCGAAGCGCGGGTAGGCTCGGTGAGGATGAACGGGAATTCCCGCAGCTAATCGCATCGAACCTGACCGAAGCGCAGCGGGGAGAAGATCGCTTCTACCAGCCTGGCGTTGTGGACATACTTCAGTTTTTCCAACGGGCGAAGGGGCACAATTCGGGCTCGCGGATCGAGGTGGCGGAGGTCGATCGCGAATCACTACCGCTGGGCGAGGCGGCCAAGTTCCAGGCATACCGCAAGGCGTCGATCAAGCTGTCGGAAGGGGACGTGATCCGCTTCACTGCCAATGGCAAGACCCTGGTCGGCGATCACCAGATCCGTAACGGCAAAGCGTACAAGGTGGCGGGTTTCACCGAAGACGGCAACATCCGACTGGAAAACGGCTGGATCGTTGCCGCGGACTTCGGTCACTTCAAATACGGCGTGGAAACGTCGCTCGGCGCGCAGGGCAAGACCGTCAAGCGGGCGATCGTCGGCCAGTCGTCGCACTCCTTCGCCGCGTCCAACATGGAGCAGATCTATGTGACCGCGAGTCGCGCGAAGCAGGGCGTGACGGTCTATACCGACGATAAAGCCGGACTGCGTGACGCAATCGGCCGGTCCTCGGCCAAGCTGGCAGCCCTCGACCTGCTGGAACCTCCCAAGCCCGAATCGATGCCGACGGTTCAACGCAGCCGCTGGCGGGTTCAGCTTGCGCGCTGGCGACGGGCCGCTATGCTGGTTCGGCCCTGGACGGCACACGGAGACGATCACCTCAAGCCACAAGCCGAGGAAAGGCAGATGAGCCATGGACGATAGTTCGGTACGTGAGCGTAACTGGGTGCGGACGAGCATGAAGGACCTGCTCGACAATCCGCCGCCCGGTCCCAAAACGGCCGAGGCGGCGGCCCCTCCCTCCAGTCTCGATTCTTTCAATCCCGACCATGAGAACTACCAGGCGTATGCCCGGCCCAGTCCTCACCAGGTTCCCTCGGTGAATTTCATCTCGCGGGACCTCTCCGTGCGCACCTGCCTTTACGCGCATCTCGACACGGATCATCCGGGCGGCTGCCAGTTCATTCCGTCCGCTTTGGGCAAAGGGAACGTCCTGAAACTTCAGTTCGCCGGCGCACGCGCCGTCATCGAAGTCACGCTCGAAGGACGGAAGCTCTGGCATCTCTACGAATACCTCGTCCAGGAGCGGATGCTGTGGGTTTACGAACTGCCGGAAGCCAGGGATTTCGAGGAGGATGACAAGCCGGTGGTCCACTCGATCAAGTTCAGAAATCTGACTGAAACGGCCCCTCCGCCGCTCCACAACCCGGGGCCAGTTCCACGCCTGGGGGGAGACAAGGATGAACGGTCGGTGGTCGTTTGAGGCCATCCGGGGCCAAGGACTGACTCTCTGGATATGTACATTTGATTGTATTAGTGATTTATATAGTGGTGTGAATATCTGATTTTTCTATGAAAACTTGGCTTAAGTGAGATGTTGGCAATTCTCGCAAATGGGGAAAGCCATGGACGATGAGCATATCAGGCGAGCAGGTGGCCCAGCCGCACCTTACCGGTATCGAAGCCGGTACTCCCGACTGAGCGGCAATCCCGTGCCTCGGGCGACGCTCGAGACATCCTCGGGGGAACGCACCGAATTGACACGACGGGATCTCGGTTCCGAAAGCTGGGGTTTGGTGACGAGTGTGGTCGGTCGGGTGCTCTTCGGAGGATCGGTCACCGGTTCCTTGATCGAATCGGCCAGGAAATATCGCCAGGCGTCGGTCGGCGAGCCGGAACCGCCGGAAATGCGACTGGCGTCGCTCCTGAGAAACGATGCGGGCAGAGAGTTGCCGCACCTGGTTTCATATGCGAACCGACTGGAGGGAATCCACCGCGCCTTGCGGCAATTGGAGGAGGGCCATGTCTCGCCCGGCTCAGTCGCTTCGGGGGATGTGCTCCAGCTATTCGGGCTACCGGCACTTCTGATCGCCATCGAGATCGCTTGTGAAACGCACGCGGATCGTGGCCATAGTGCCTGGCCGCTGATCGGCCAAATTCGAGACCGGACCATGAGTGCAGGGCTGGATGCGGCCCTGAAGCTTGGAGGTTATCAATCAACGGAAGCCCCAGGCCCATAGGCCGGGGAATGCGTCGTGTCGGCCGTGGCTTTCCGAAAGCAAACCAGCACGAACCCAAGCGGATCAGTGCTCTTTTTTATATCAAGCGAACTGGCTTGAAACGGGCACGGAGGGAGGACTCTCCTCCCCGTTCTCTAACGCGCGTCGGTATGCCGGACCGAGGCGCGCAACAGCGGGTTCCAACCCGCACGGCAGGGGTTTCATGGCCAAGCACCGCCGGAAAGTTGACCACGTCTTCCAAGGAATGCTCTCACCACGAATGCGAGAGAGCCGCATCGGGATCATCAAGCATGGCGAAGGCGAGAAACGGCAGCACGGCCGGAAGCTCGTCGCTGATCACGCCACTGCTGGAACTCAGGACAGCGAACGGTCGGTCGTAGAGATCGGCGAACCCATGGTGAGTGTTCCGCACTGCGCGGACAAGTTGCCCGATGTAAGCCTCTTCGCTCACGACTGCAGCGCTCCCCGGCAAGGCTGCGCATTGACCAAGGTGGGCTGCTCTGGCGGCCCAATCGACCGTCCCTCCCTGGATCAGGTTGCTCGGAAACGTATGCATTCGCTGTTTGGCCACCATGTTGCTGTGTATCGTTTGGAGCCAGCCCAGAGTGGCTGCCGGAAGACCTGGCTTCTGAATCAGTTGTGACAGGCGAGTCACCATGAACGCAGACGTCATGAAGTTGACGAACTTTGCCGTTCCATTCGCGCCCCAGGCACCGGACATAAAGGCCGTGACCTTGTCGAGAACCGCGTAAGTCACCACTTTTCGCAGGAACTGGTCCAGCATCGAGCAGGACCACGTGATCTCGAAGAAGATGCGCTCGAACTGGAGGATGCCCCGCAGGTACTCGTCCAAGTCAACGTTCCCGGCTCCGTCCGCTGCCCGGCAGAGGTTGTAGAGTCGATCGAGCGTTGCATCCGCCCGATTCAGCCAATACCGCACCCAGTCCTCGATGTCGGCAGCGGCCCGCTTCGGATGGATGGCGCGGATCGTGTCGCTATGCCCATCCTCGACGTGTATGTCCCCAGCCGCCCCAACAGAGGAATATGGGGCAATCATATCGAACATGCTCACATTCTGGAACGATCGCCTATGGACCGACTCGTCGGGGATGAGGACGAACACCGAGAAAATGCCACGGAGACAGAAACCGTCGATAAACGGGCCATTGTACTGCACACAGAGCTTGGCGATATTCTCAATCCGAGCATCGAGCGGCTGGAGTAGATCCATGTAGGGCTTACGGCGAGCTGCATCGGCCCGGAGGGTCTCGAAACCGTAGCGCGCCAGTCCAACTAAGTTGCGCAGGAGGAATTCGTAAGTCCCCCCCTCCGCTGTCTGCGTGGCGGCGAGCACTCGTCCGTTGGGGTAGACACCGAAGAACCACGGCAGAATCACTGTCTCGAAGATATCAGGGAGCGCATCTCGATGGACCTGGGCCAAGGCGTTCTGGAGAACCTGAAGTTTGTCGGGGAAAGTTCGGTTGGCGTCCACCAGACAACCGGTGAGGTCCGTTTTGAACTGTTCCGTCGGCATGCCGACATCACCCGCGTGATTAGCGTAGGCATCCACCATCGGCCTCGGTGGGTTTTGCCCCACGAAGGTGCAAAAATCGGTCATGTGGCCCGCACGCGCTCCGGGCGAGACCTGCAGGAAGTGCACTGGCGCAAGGACGGGTGTCAGGTCCAGTCTGGAACCCACGACGGTGGCGGTATAGCGGCCGAGGCCGTTCAGGCGTCCTGCATATTGGTTCAGCAGGGCGGTGAGGGCGGCCTGGTTGGGCGGGGTAGAACTAGCGGTAATGCTGGGCACGCGACACCTGCCTTTTCCCTGGACACGCAAGGAAGACGTGGGGGCTCTTCTTCAGGCATTCTACGGATCGCAGAGAACATTTTCCTTGAACCACCATCCACCTGCATCTTCCCGTAATCCGCCTTCGCCGCGAGCAAGTGGCGGATGTGACCCGCTGAACCTTGAGGACGCTGCGCGTCGGTTTCATCGCCCGAGGTGTTGGACTGAGTTCGTCGACCTAGCTTTCAGCCACACCGCCGCATCGAGCCATCGGGGGTGGCTAAGAGCCTATCCCAGTAGGCTGAAAATCGCCTTGTTTTCAAGGCTCAAACCCGCCTACTGGGATAGGCTCTAAGTCAGTTTGGGGAGGTGGCCTCGCCTCCCGGTTCATCCGGCCGGGCCTCCGTGGTCTCCTTCCGCCGAATCGTGCCGAGCATCAGAAGGATGTGGAGGACGCGGTCGCTAATCCCACGGTTGAACTCCTCGGCGGCCATCAGGCCGTGGGACATTCGGTTGCGGAGGTTTCTGCCTCGCGGATCGGCAAGAAACGAAAGCACGTAGACGTGGGCCGCCTCTCCCATCATCCCCTTGATGACGGGCTCGTGCTCGAGGATGTCCGTCAGGGTCTTTTCCGTCATCGAGGATAGATCACCGCGACGAGCCTTATTGGCCGGGCGACCGAGCAAGGTCAGCAGGAACCGAAGAGCACTCTCGATCTGCGGAACGAGAAGATGGATCGCCTTCGGATGGTCGCCTGCGAAGTAAGCCTCGACTCCGAGCTTGATGATGCCCTGAAACCTGACGGTAAAGGCCGGGGACTTGGACAGGAACCCGACGATCTGCTCGGGTGTTGCCGAATACCGCTCTCTCGCCCTGTCGAGCGCCTTCTCCAGGAATGGCATGGCATAGCCGATAGCCTTCGAGATCTCGTGCAGCAACGCACCTTCCGGGTCGGAATCGACCGTCCCGATGTTGCCGACGACCTGCCCCTCGCTCACCTTCGTTATCGGGATCATCGAGGCGAGCGGAAACTGCTTCCGTAGCTTCTCCGAAGTGGCCCGCAGCTCATCAGGGTTGGGAACGAAGTAACCCGCGATGTTGGTCAATGCCTGGTCCAGTCCTCCTTCGGTGATGCCGCTCAGGAACTTCTCGAGATCCTCGGGCGGAATCTCCAACTCGACGGCGACGGACTTCATCTCGCCTTCGGCCTTCTCGCCACGCTGGCGAGCCAAGATCTGGATTCGCTCGGCTTCCACATCAAAGCCGTGGACTCGGTAGAACCGGAACACCTGGTCGAGCCAGAAGTGGGCGACGGTGTGGTTGGCGGAGGCCGATCGGCGCTCGACTGCCTGCCCGCTCGCCAGTATGACCCGCTCGGCGTTCGCCTTTCCGCCGAGGCGCTGATAATAGTTTATGAGGCGCCCAGCCACGGAGAAGACCGGACCCGGTTCCTCGCCCTCCGGCTTCGCGGCGATGGTGGTGACGTACGACTCCAGCCCAGCGATCATCGAGTCGGTTTGCGTCGAGGAGAACTTGATCTTGGTCTGCTCCTCGACGATGTCGAAGAGCGTCAACCATCCCCAGGTCTCGTTCACTCGGCTGAAGAGATCGAACAGAGCGTTGCGGATATTATCGGCCCGGGGCTTGTCCCCGACGCTCAAGGCGATCTTCAATGCCCGCTGCAATTTGTCGGAGACGGCGATTGTGCTGTCCGCCTCGGCCAGCCCGGCGCAGGCCGCATATCCGTCGACGGCCGTTCTCGCCGCCTCGATCGGAGGCTTCAAGTTGCAGGCAACCTTGGACAGGTCCCAGACCAAATCTGCGTACCGCGCGCGGAGCAGCGGGTGCTTGGCCTGGGCCATCCGCTCCGTCCAGTAGGCGATGACGGCGGGGTTGATCCAGGTGATGTCCGGGACGCGGGCGTCGCCCATCTCCATCGAAGGGCCGAAGTGCGTCTTCCAGCAACTCGGCTCGCCGGAATCCTGCGGAGAGAGCTGAAATGCCCAGCGTTCCGCGTTAGCGGCCTTCTTCTCCGCCTCCGTGGTGGACTCCGCCTTCGTGATGGCTTCGGAAATGTGTCCCGCGATGAAGTAATCCTCAAAGTAGCCGACCCGCTCGAATCGATCGAGAACGGGAACCAGCCACGAAGGCGTCTCAAGTCTTTCTTCCTCTGCGCTCATGCCGCTCTCCCGTTGCGTCATTGTCCATCGAAACAGACGCCCGACGATGATCGAGGGTTCGTTCGGACCCCGGCGGGAATGTGCGGTTGGCTGATAGGAACTCGTTGCCCGCTCCGGTGTGATCGACCGAAGTCATTTCCTCGATTGCCCCAACTGTCCTTAAAACCCTATTCTGAGACATTAAAGCTCCAGGCGATTGTGTTATTTCGATCGAAATGAGCGTCAATCGTTGCAAATGCAACGGCTTTCGTTCCCTTTGGGACAGATGGCAGCATCATTTCATCCATGCTTACCAATCGCGAAGTCGTTTCGGAACGAGGTGCGAAGCCATTACAGTGAGTCCTGACCTGTCAAGGAGCGGTCCTTTTGCCCCGAGGTCTCCATCTCACGCTCAAGGCGATCCACCAATGCGGCGATCTCGGGCAACCGGCCGTATAAGTCGCGATCGGCTGGGATGGAGAAGATTTCCTTCCCCGTTTCCAGGTACCAGAATCTCAGGACTCCGTCTCCGGCCGTGAGCAGTCGGGTGCCATCACCGAAAAATGCGATGGCCTCGATTGACCGGCCGAAATTGATGCAGAGGTATCGCGATATGTCATGTGTCAAATCCCAGACCTGGACATTGCCACCGGCCTCTGGGAATGCGAGTAGCGCCTTGGATGGGCTGGTATGAATGGCCCAGACGACCGGTCGGGGCAGCGTGTCCTTCGCGTTCTCGCCGCGGTCGCAATCGAATGTTCGGAGGGGTTGCTCGCTGGCTTGGGACCAGACCCGGATCTTGCGCTGGCCGTCCCCGCTCACGATCCATTGCCCGTCCGGGCTGAACCCGGCACGCACCGCACGTGCTTGTCCCGACTGGCGTCGCAGCTCGCCGCCGGTGGATACGTCCCAGATACGCCAGGTGTGATCCAGCGAGCCGGAGATGAGACGCGTTCCGTCGCGGTTGAACCTCAGGGTCGTGATCGGCCCCTTATGACCCTTCAGCTCCCGTCTGACCTGCCCCGTCGAGATTTCCACGAGACTGATGCCGACGTCCTGCTCCGTTCGTCTGGTGATTTCCGCGAGACTTGGCGCGCGGTTGCGGTCGCCGGCCATGTATCGCTTCACCGCTTGATTCGCTTCCCGGTCTTCCCCTGGGATGGCGCACAGCGAGCCGTCCGGGCTCACCGCCAACATGCTGGCACTCACGAGGTGGGTCTTGAGATGCCGTGGACCCTGATCGGGATTGGCGGTATCGAAGATGTCGATACGGGATTCGGGTGGGCCATTCATGGTGTTGAGGTTGTGCTGTCGCTCGGTGCTGTAGAGCCAACGGCCGTCGGGGCTGCTCTGCGGAGAGTTGTTGTCGAGCGCGCCTGGCCGATGCAACCTGAGCATTGCGCTCAGGAACGCTTCTCGTCCCTGTTTCTGGCGGACATCCCAGAGGGTGACCTCGCTGTTGCTCACGGCGGCGACATGGTTGTCGTCCGGGCTGATCGCCAGGGATCGGATCTCGCTGACATGGCCGCGCAGACGCGTGGGGTTCGAGAAGAGACGTGTGTCCGGATCGACGGCACCGAAGGTCACGAAGCCATCGCGGCCGGCGATGGCGAGATGCGAGTTTCCGGCGGCTAACGCCAGAATCGGACCTCCCTCGATGGAAAACGCAGGTCCCTCAAATCGGTCGTTCCGGTCGGAGCGAATACCCACGGAATGCGATCGTGGCTGAGGACGGTTAGGGTCGACGATGCAGACCGAGTCGGCGGAACGTTCCTGAGCTGCCACCCCCCAGGCTCCCGTTGGGTTGAATGTCAGGAGGTTGTCGCGTGATGGGCCTTCGTTCGTCACCTCGGACCCCAGGTCTCCGCGCCCCCTTTCACGCCCTGGGAGCCATAGGGACCGGACGAGCGTGCGGTCCGTCGGCGGAGAGTGCATGATGTGGCCGGTGGATCGCGCGAGGCGCTTTCCGTCCGGGCTGAAGGCCAGGGTGATGACGGGACTGAAGATGCCGGCCGAGGCCGGGCGGGGTCGGGGAACTTCGGGGGACAGTCCCGCTCCGAAGGGTGACCCCGGCTCGTAGGCGGGCAGGGTCCACTTCAACTCTCGGCTCGAGAGTTCCCAGACCAACGTCGCGAAATTGTATCCGCCCGCCAGGAGGTAGTTACCATCGGGGCTGAAGATGACGGAGCGGCCCGCGATCGCGGCGTCCGTGGCGGTGAAGACCTCACGCCCCGTGCCGGTCTCCCAAACCTTGACCATGCCGTCGCGACGATCGCCGCGATTGCCCCGGAAGAGCAGGCAGGTCGCGGCGATGAACGCCCCGTCGGGGCTGTAAGCCACACCCTCGTGCCCCCCGTAGTTGACCTCGACCGTGGCTCCTGAGCCTTCGGTGGTGTTGACAATCTGGGTGCGGCCGAGCGTGAGGGTCGACAGGTGCGCGCCGTCGGAGACCTGCCAGACCTTGACGCAGGACGTACCGTTGAGGGACCCGAGCACGGCGAGCCGGGTGCCGTCGGGGCTGAAACGGACGGCGCGCGCGACATCGCCGAACGAAAGCGAACGGACGCCGGTGCTGAGCAAACGGTCGAGGTAGAACCACTCGAATCCGCGCAGGTCAGGGACGCCCGTCTGATCCTGGGGGATGTGTTTCATGAGCAGGGTCCTGACCTCGTCGGGGCGGTTCTCCGCCTGCGTCAGCCAGGCTCGTTGCATATCGGATATGTATATCTCGTGGCGCTTGCGCCGGTCGCTCGCCGCCGCTTCCGCGGCCTTTTCCCTGGCCTCCTTCGCCTTGTCCTCGGCAAGCTTGGATTTCGCCCTGGCGAGGGCCTCTGCCTTTGCCCGCTCTCCTTTGGTCAGCTCGTGGGTCTTTTGTTCATTCTTGGTCTGTTCCTGCGCGTTCAGGAGGGCGGTGCGAAACTGGGCCGTCCCGAAGACCGCGACGATGAAAAACACCGACGTCAACATCACCAGCGTGGGATTGCGGCGGGCGAAGAGCTGGGCACGGCGGATCGGACCCGGGGGTCGGTACCGAATCGGTTCATGATTGAGGAACCGGCGCAGGTCTTCCGCCAGTTTGGCCGCGCTGCCGATGCGGTCGGCCCGGTCCTTTTCCAGGCACCCCATGCAAAGGATCCCGAGATCGCGCGGCACGGAACGACACAGTGCCTGAGGTGCGGCCGGGAAGCTGTTTCGGACCTGGTCCGAGACGACCGTTCGCGTCTTGCCGGGGAAGGGGAGCCGGCCGGTGAGCATCTCGTAGAGGACGACGCCCAGGCTGAAGACATCGCTCTGCCCGTCGACCGACCCCGGCGCGTCGAACTGCTCCGGGCTCATGTAGGACGGAGATCCGGGGGCCTCGGAGGTCTCCGTCAGCCGCACCTCGTCGCCTTCGATCAGCCTGGCCAGCCCGAAATCCGCGATCTTGGCCCGTTTCGTCTTCCGGTCGAGCAGGATATTCGAGGGCTTCACATCGCGATGAACAAGGCCCTGGTTGTGAGCGGCGGCCAGTCCTCTGGCGATCTGGTAGGCGATCGTGGCGGTCTGCCGTGCGGTCAAGTGCCCCGCCGATGCCTCGGATTCGTGCGCCCGTGCCAGCCACTTGTCGAGCGACTGGCCTTCGATGAGCTCCATCACCAGGAATGGCCACGGGAAACCGGGGGCGTCGTCCTCGACGTGATGGACGATGACAATGAAGTCGCTCGTGATGGCCGCCGCCGCCCGTGCTTCGCGCATGAATTGAGCGCGATACTTGGGGGACGCGGCCATGTCGCGGTTCACGACCTTGATGGCACGCCACTGGCGGATCCGGCTGTCGTAGGCGCGGTAGACCCGCCCCATCCCGCCTTGCCCCAACTCGTCCTTGATGTCGTAGGAGCCCAGGCGGCCGATGAAGCCGGCGGCGGTCGCCCGGGGTAAGGAGACGACTTCATCCTGATAGGCTTGCACCACTCGTTTTCGCCACTGCGAGGGCTCGGCCAATCGGGCCAGCAGGTCGAGACGATCCCGGCAATCGGGGCAGGCTTCGACATGGGCCTCGGCGACCGCCGACTCGGCCCCTCCCAGCTCGTCGTCCACGAGCTGCTTCAACTGCTCGTCGGAGGGGCATTTCTTCATGCCATGGCCTCCGGCTCGTCATCGTTGCCCTCGAGCTCGGCGTACTTATCCTTCAATCGACCGCGCACGCGGCTCACGACTTTATGAACGGCGAGTTCCTTCATACCGAATTCCGCGGCGATAGCGGCCGACTTATGACACTCGAAGGTCGTCCGCCGGTAGATGTCCCAGTCGCGGGGCGACACTTCCTTCTCGACGGAGTCGAGGGCCGCCCGGATCAACTCGTCGTTCGCAAGATCGTCGACGGCCTTCTCCAGGCTCATGATGTCGTCCGCGAGGGGACGGTAACGTGCCGATTCGTCCCGCTTGAAGAAATTGATGCAGGCATTTCGTGTTACCGTGCCGAGCCATTTCCGGAACCCGCCACGCGTGCGGTCATAGGCCGTGTTTTGAAAGTGATTAAGGGCTCGCATTATGACGGCTTGAGATATGTCATCCGCGTCGGCGACTTGTAATCCCTTGGCGCGGCACCATTTCCAGATAACCCCCTGGTAACGCCCGACGAACAGCACAACGGCCTCGCTATCAGCGCCGTCGCGTAGCCGATCGAGAAATCGGGTACTCGTTCGCAAACCATCCTTCTCCCGGTTTTCCATCGAGGTACCCCCGTTTGCCACCCAACCACAGCTTTTAATTTTGCAACGGCTTTTCTTGTCGCGTGCTCTCCACGCGCGGATCCTTATTTTGACAATCCGGTGACACGCTGGGAAGGGGATATGACCTGTGATGGTGACGAGACATGTTGAATGAAGTGACACGATTCGGACGCTCCGGAGAAAAATCCTTGGGATTCGGTCAACATCCCGTGGGGGGCGTGTACTGGTTGGCGAGGGCAGGAGCGGAAGCCAAACAACTGGCTTCGCGGATCGCCCGGAGGCCGAACCCTGGAGGAGCTTTCGATGACGCTGACCTGCAAGACCTGCGGCGGTAGGGTCAAGCCCAAGACGAAGAAGGTCGCCACCGTGCTCGGGGGCACCGCCATGGTCATGGCCGCCGGGGCGGTGATGGGCGTCAGCACCGGCTGGCTGGCGCTCCTGGCGGCCGCCTGGTCGGGCTCGAGGGATGCCACGAAAATCATTCACATGAAGATCAAGCTGATGCAGGAGTCGCAGAAGCTGGGGAGCTACTTCGTCTGCAGCGGTTGCGGCAGGGATGTGGATATCCTCGAAGTCCTGAAGTAAACCTCCGTCCCGCCTCTTCGCCGGTACTCTCGCGGTCTTTCCTTGCCGATTGCCTCGGTATCCCGATCCCGCGGAACGCGTGTCCCGCCTGCGTCCGGCGTGCGCGCCCCGCCTGCCTGATCCTCGAAAGGATGACTCCTCGATGAACATTGCGATCCTGGAACCCACGGCCTCGCGGCCGGACCCGCTTCCCCGATTCTTCGACCCGGAGTTGATCATCACGCCGGAAGGGAATCCGGCCTATTCACCGGCGATGCTCGCCGACCTCATGGAGAGCGTGCGGGAGCACGGGCAATTGGTGCCGGGGTGGGTGTACCCGTCGCCGGACCTGCCGCCGGAAAAACGGTTCTGCCTGGAGGGGAGCCGTCGCCTCGCGGTGGCCCGTGCGTTGGGAAAGCCTTTCTGGGCCTTCGACCGTGGCCGGTTCGTGCAGGAGGCGGAGCGGATCAAGCTCACGTTCCAGCACAATCACTCGCGTCGCGTGATGAGTCGCGACGAGATCGCCGAGCGGGCGGCCAGGTATATCGAACTGACCGGCTGCACGCACGGCGAGGCGGCCCAGCATCTCAATGTCTCGGGGGCGACGCTCAGCCGGGCCTTCGGCGAGCGGCGCATCCCGCCCGAATACAGGAGCCGCGCCGAGCGCCTCGGCCTCAGTGTCCGGTCGCTGATCGCGGCCGCTCCTTTGGCGCTGATGGGACCTGCTCTCGACTTCGCGGAAGTCCACGGCGAGGAAGGCAGGAGGCCGACCCGTGACGAAGTCGCGGCCTTCATCGCGCGGCTCAAGAAGGGATCGACGTCCAAGGGCACCCGGGTCCGGACCGTCACGCTCCGGCATAACGGCCGGGCGGTGACCGTCGCCGTGGGCGAGAAGGACTCGGCCTTCGCCGTGTCCGAGGACATGAAGGCCCTTGCGGGCAGGCTCGCCAAGTATGTCGACGTGCCGCCCGAAGGCTGGCCCTTCCTGTTCCAGTGAGGTCGCGCCGACCGGCCGACCGGATTGTCGAGAAATCGCGTGACCGGCCGTGCGTTCCGCCGGCGTAGGCGGATCGCCGATCGGGCAGATTCGAGGGACTCACCATGTTGGAAATGTTGGGCGGATGGGCCTGCGTCGGACTCGCGGGCGGAGGCCTCGGCCTGGTTGTAGGTGGTGCTTTCACCGGTGTACGGAGCCTCGCTCGCAGGCTGTGGCCGGGCGAGGCGCCAGCCCTGTATCAGCTGACCATCGTCGATCCCGACGGCATCCCGATCCGCCAGGACGGCATCTCGGTCGCGGGCGTCGCCCGGCTGATCCGCGACATCAATTGTGGCTTTTATAAGTGATCCATGATCCGAATGTGGTCGTGCGGTTTTCCCTTCCCAGGTTCCCTCGTTCAGGAGAGGTGACATGTTCCAGCTGCTGCAAACGATGGTGATCTGCCTCACGCTCGCGTCCGTGGTCCTGCCGGTTGCCTTCCTCGTGGCCCTGTCGATGCCCCAGAATTCCGAAATGCGTCAGATGTGCATGCGGATCTGTTACTGGGGCTGCGTGCTCCTGGCGGTCGGCTACTTTGCCATGCCGATCGATTGCATCCCGGATCTGCTCTTTCCCGTGGGCTTCGCCGACGACGCCGTTGCCCTGGGCATGGGCTACGTCGCGGCCCGCAAGGCCATGAGGCCGAACCGAATGCCCGGCGTCAACTGACCACCGATGCCGGCCGGGGGTCTCCTCCCCGGCCGGGCTTCTTCAGGCTTGACTGCCACACCATGCCCGTTACCGCCTGACTCGCGGATGACCGGGTTGTCATACCGATCCTCATGCGTCCCAGGACAGGTCGACTGCCCAGACCGGGGGGTAGGCGGCCAGGAGAATTCCCCGGCCAGGTCGGAGGGTTCCCCGATGTTTCGCGGATTCTGCGCGATCGTCACTCGGATCGTGCTCGTGGCGGCCGTCGCGGGCTTTGTTGCCTGCCTCGCCACCCTTGGCCACCGGTTCTCTGGGCCGGGCATCCTGCTTGTTGTCCTCGTCGCCTGGCGGACGTGCCGGGGCCGATTTGGCTCGGGATACGCGCATGGCACGGCCAGGGAGGCCACGTTCAGTGACCTGCTCGCGACGGGGATGACGGCCACCGATCACGGCGTGGTCCTCGGCGGCACGGGTTACCTCCCGGGACCGACGCGGCTTGAAGGGTTGGGAGCACTCCTGTCTCCCCGCTGGCGGTCGACGCAGGCGATTGAATGCTTCCTGGCCGCCCATCTCGGCTCCGTGTGGGGTCGCCGGGGGCTGATCCGGCTGGGCCAGTTCGTCCACCTCGTCACCTTCGCGCCGACCGGAGCCGGGAAGTCGGTCAGCGTGCTCGTGCCGAACCTGCTCAGTTATGTGTTCTCGTGCGTGGTCGTTGATCCGAAGGGGGAGCTGTACTCGATCACGGCCGGGCACAGGCAACGAAAGTTCGGGCATCGGATCGTGCTCTTCGACCCGTTCGGCATCACCGGCCGGGAAGGCCTGTCCTTCAATCCTCTCGCTTTCCTCGATTCGGCCTCGCCCGATTTCCTCGACCAGTGCCGGGACGTCGCGAACATGCTGATCGTCAGGACCGGGAAAGAGCACGAGCCGCACTGGAACGACATGGCCGAGGTGGTCCTGACCTGCATCATCGCCTTCGTCTGCAGTTCGCCGAACCCCGATGAGCGCAACCTTCAGTGGGTGCGGGACATCATCGCCAACCCCGATAACTTCGCCAAGGCGATCGGGCATATGACGAAAATCCCCCACCTGGCCCGCCTCGGTCATCAACTGCGCTGGCTCAAGGACGAGGAACAGGCCAGCGTCATGTCCACGCTCCAGCGTCAGACGGCATGGCTGGACAGCGCGGCCATCAGGAATCACAGCACGACCAACGATTTCGACCCGCTCGATCTCCGGCGGGAACGGGCGACGGTGTATCTCTGCCTGCCGCCCGACCGCCTGGTCACGCTGGCCCCGCTCATGCGGCTCTGGATCGGCAGCATCCTGCGGCGCGTCACGCGGGGAGGGGCCGACGAGCGCAACCCGCTCCTTCTCCTGATCGACGAGGCGGGGCATCTGGGCCACATCCAGGCGCTGGAGGATGCCGTGACGCTGATGCGTGGCTACGGCATCCGGCTCTGGTTCTTCTTCCAGTCGATGGGGCAGCTTTCCAAGGCGTTCGGCGAGCGGGCCGGTGTGTTCCTCGACAATATCGACACGCAGCAATATTTCGGGATCAACGCCATCGACTCGGCGGATGTCATCAGCCGCAGGATCGGCGACGCGACGATCACCACCCAGTCGCGGCAAAGGAGCACCAGCTATTCCGAACCGACCGGTTTCGCCGGCAATGGGCCGCAGTCGGGCCAGCGCTCGACCAGCTCGAGCGTGACCACGTCGGAGATGGCGAGGCGGCTCTACAAGCCCGAAGAGGTGCTGCGGCTTCCAGCCGACATGGCCCTCTTATTCCATAAAAACATGCCGGTCATTCCCGCCCGGCTGATTCGTTACTACGCCGACCCCGAGTTCCGCGACGGCGGTACAGGCCGCTCGAACCGGCTGGGCCTGGGGACCATGCTGACGTCGGTGTTCCTGCTCGCCGCGAGCGTCTTCGGGCTGGCGTTCGTCTCGACGGTGCCGGTACCTCGCCTGCAACCGAGTCGCATGGCCGGGGCGTTTCCCGGCGATGGCGGTCCGCAGTGGCGGCCCGCCGATCCCTGGCAGCCGATGGAGCCGCCCGCTCGTACGCGGTCGCGGCGTCGGCGGCCTTACGTTCCTCCGAATCCCATGCCTCATGACGGCTCCGGATTCAATCCCTGGCTTCCGGAAACCTGGTAGCCATCAACCCAGAAAGGAAGGCTTCACGTGGCTGAAGAGGACGCGAGAGAGGAATCGATCACCCTGGCCGGCGTGTTGTGGGAAACGGCGAAGATCTCCGCGGAGGCCGTCGCCAGCCCGATCCAGGCCATCCTCGGGGATAGCTTCATCCAGGCGGCGGGCCGCCAGGGCATCGATGAGATCGGGATGGCCCTCAAGGCGTTCCCCGACAGCATCCAGGCCTACGAGATGGGGACGATTTTCAGCCCCACTCCCTACGAGGTGAGCAAGGACCGCAATGTCGAGATGCCGTCACTCGGCGAGATGGTGCAGGAGGCGCAGCCTTATTCGCCGGAGCAGGATCTCGGCATTGAGCAGGAGCGGTCCCACGGCCGTGGACGGTAGCGAGCCAGTTCCAGGCCGCGGAGTCAAATTGCAAGTTGGTTGATCATAAAAAATCGTGGAGAAATTTCATGAGCGAAGGACGTGATTTTGAGACTCAACTCGCCGAAGTTCGCCCGGCGACGAAGAACCTGGTCGCGGCGATCCTGATCGACGTCTGGCCGAGCGCCGGGGTCATCGTGGATTTCGGCCTCGACAGCCAGGAGCATTACGAGGCGTTGTACTATCCGATTCGCCAGGGCGAGATCTCGCCCAAGGTGCTGGATGCCGCCCTGGGCGACGGCCAGAAGCTCACCGAGCTGGTGAGAGCGGCGCCCAGTAATCCGCACAAGGAGATCGCGTTCCTCACGTCTTGGGATGTCGTGTTCGGACGCGCCGTGGAAGGGGCTGGAGCGGGTGATGGCGCGGCCAGGGATGGTGGCCTTGAGATTTCGGGCAATGACCGGCGCCAGGGCGGAAATGACGGTCCCGAAAAACGACGTCGGCGCTGAGATCCGCCCGGAAACCGACGGCAATTGGCCCATCGCGCAGGGCAGGAAGGAGACCTGTCCAGGGATGGCGTCGACTCTCATGCTCGAAGAGAAATCAAGTAAGAATATTCTAATAATTACGAGGAATGAGTCATGGACCCGGATTCTCGCTATGAGCACGCGCTGGCGGCGGCCCTGGTCATTCTCGATCAGTTCGACCGTTCGCCCGGCGAACCGAAGCATCAACGCCTGGCCCAGACCCTCTTTTCGATCCTTCACGCGATGGATCGGTACGAGGAAGAAAAAGAGAGGAGGGATCGGCGTGTGGGATTCAGCACCAACTGACCCCAGGACCCATGAGACGGCGATCCGCATCGCCAAACGTTGTCGCCGTATCGTCCAGGCCTGTCTTCGCGAGGAAGAGTGGGGCGATGCGGACCGGGAGTTTTACCTGATCATCCATGAGGAACTGACACGATTCGGAGGGGCGAATGACAATGGAAATGATCGGTCGGCTGGAGCGGATCGAGCGCATGCTGGAAACGCTGGTGCAGGAGAAGACGGTGAAGGACTGGTACACGACCGCCGAAGTCGGCGAGATCCTCGATCGTGATCCGTACACGGTCCGCGAGTGGGCGCGACTGGGGCGGATCAGGGCCGAGAAGCGGTCCTGCGGCCGGGGCCGGACCAAGGAATGGGTTGTCCCCCGTCAAGAACTCGAGCGCATCCGCAACCATGGCTTACTGCCGCTACGATAACAGCTCGTCGATGGCCCGTTTCTTGGCCTTGGGGAAGAGATGCTGGTAACGCGCCCGCATCTCCTCCGTCTGGTGCCCCATCATCGAGTCGATGATCCGCTGGTCGACGCCCTTCATCGCCAGGATCGAGGCGAAGGAGTGGCGGAACGTGTGGAAGCCCCGCACGTTCCGCCACTCCTCGCTTTCCGCCAGGGTACGCCCGAGTTGCTCCGTCGCCAGGGACACCGAGACGGGATTGCCGTCCTCCTGGCAGAGGGTGTACTGGCCGCCGGGATGGTGGGAGAACCAGTCGGCCATGACGTCCGCGAGAACCTCGTGCATGTCGACGAGGCGCATCGTTTCCCGCTTGCTCTGGTCGCGCTTGCGTTCCCGGATATGGACGACCCGGTTGTCGAAATCGAAGTCGTCGATGCGCGACCGGCAGATCTCGCTGCGCCGGGCGCCGGTCAGGGCGCAAAAGACCATCATGGGGTAGACGAAGCGGGCGGTGGCGAAGCGCCTGACGTAATCGAGGCACGCCTGGATTTCCGACCCGCTCAGGAAGAGGCACTCCCAGAGCCGTTCCTGCTCCTCTTTGGAGAGGCCTCCGCGCGCGATGCGGCGCTCGATCTCCTCGGTCGTCCGAAACGGCTCGCGACCTCGGTCCTTGCCGAGCTGCAGATCCTTGAGCTGCCACGGGCAGGCGACCGGTAAATGGCCGAGGCTCTGGCCCCATCCCCAGACGTAGCGGAGGGTCTTGAGTTCCTTGCGGATGGTGTCGCTGCTGATGGGGCGGTCGCGCCACCGCTCCTGGGAGCGCCGGGCGGCGTAACGCTGGGCGGAGGCCAACGTGACCGACTCGACGGCGCTCTCGCCCCCGAGGATGCGTGAGAGGTGGTTCCGGTGGATGCGCTCGGTGAGCAGCGTGTTCGATTCTTTCTTCCCGGCCGGCAGGTCGGCGACATAGAGGTCGAACAGCCGGCCCAGGGTCATTGCGGCCGGAAAAGTGTTGTGGACCTCGGGCGATTCCACAACAGGTTTGGTCGAAACGGTGCCCCCCGAGACGATGAAAATGCCCGGGTCGGCGTCGGCGGACATGGTCGCCCAGCCTCGCTTGAGCCGCATCATCGTCTCCTCGACGCGGGCGACGCCGGCGGACGCCAGCTGCTCGTCGGTCGTGTCGAGCGACCGGGTGAATTGCTTCCCGGCCCAGCGGAATGCGACTAAGTAGTTGCCGCGCTTGTCCTTGACCAGGGTCGCCATGCGGATTCTCCGTGGAACAGGAGGGGCCGTCGCCCAATCCTATCCCCACGTAAAGCCCGCGATGTTGTGGAATTGTTGTGGAGTTGAAGCGAGGAAATGAAAAAGGACTCACGCCGAATCGACGTAAGTCCTTTTGTAGTAAGCAATCGGGGCGGCGGGATTTGAACCCACGACCTCTAGACCCCCAGTCTAGCGCGCTAGCCAAACTGCGCTACGCCCCGTTTTGCTGTTCACACTGGCGGCTACCCGCAGGTGAGTGAGTATTGTATGATCTCCGAGCGTGATGTCAATGCAGTCTTGGGAGAATAAGCGTCGTGCATTTTTCTGATCGTTTGATCACGGCGACTCGGAAGGCGGGGAATCCCATCTGTGTGGGGATCGACCCGCGGCCTGAGGATTTGCCTGCGGGGTTTCTCGACGCGTTCCCGGGTGATCGGGGAGGGGTGGCGGAGGCGTTTCGGGTGTTTGGGAGGGGGGTCGTCGACGTGGTCGCGCCCCTCGTGCCGGTGGTCAAGTTTCAGGCGGCGTTTTACGAGGCGTACGGGCCGGAAGGGTTTGCGGCCCTGCATGCGACGGCGGCTTATGCCAAGGAGAAAGGGCTCGTCGTCCTGATCGACGGGAAGCGGAACGATATCGGGTCGACGGCCGAGGCGTACGCGCGGGCGTATCTGGGGAAGGTACCGGTGGGGGGGCAGTTCGAGCCCAGTTGGCAGGCCGATGCCCTGACTGTGAACGCGTATCTCGGGGGTGACGGCATCGCGCCGTTCGTGAAGGTCGCCGCTCGGGAGGGGAAGGGGATTTTCGTCCTCGTCCGGACGAGCAACGCATCCGCAGGCGATTTCCAGGATCTGCTCAGCGACGGAAAGCCTATTTATCGGCACGTGGCCGAGAAGGTGGGGCAGTGGGGCTCGCCCCATTGCGGGGAGTCGGGGTATAGCCTGGTCGGAGCGGTTGTCGGGGCGACGTATCCCACGCAACTCGCCGAGCTCCGCGAGGCGTTGCCCCAGGTCCCGTTCCTCGTCCCGGGATACGGGGCGCAGGGGGGATCGGCCGTGGATGTCGCCCCGGCGTTCGACGCGAACGGCCTCGGTGCCCTGATCAATAACTCGCGAGGTCTCACCTTCGCCTATAACCGACCCGCGGCCGTCGCCAAGCACGGCGACCGCTGGCAGGCGGCGATCGAGGAGGCTGTCCTCGAGATGGGCAATGACCTCGCCGCGAACACACCCGCGGGGCGGCTCCGTTCCCCGGTCTGAGGGTGATTTTCAACGAGGTAGGCGCCTGCAGTAAGTCTACGCGGGAGGGCCGGCGAGGAGCCTGGGAAGGATCTCTCCGGCCTTGCCGTAGAGCCCGACGTCGGCGCAATCGCCCGCCGGGGTCGACTCCAGGTTGACCTCGATGACGGAGGCCCCCGCGTTCTGCGCGGAGACGACGAGGCCGGCGGCCGGGTAGACCACGGCGCTCGTGCCGACAACAAGGAGGAGGTCGCACGACTCCACGGCCGCCTCGGCGGCCCGCCACACCTCTTGAGGTAGGCTCTCGCCGAACCAGACGACGGCCGGACGCTCCAGGGCTCCGCACGATTCGCAACGGGGCAGGGGAGGAAGTGTCTCGCCAGATCGGTCGACCGTCCGGCGGCAGCCCGTGCAGCGGACGTCGGCGAGGTTGCCGTGCAACTCGAGGACGTCGCGGCTCCCGGCCCGTTGGTGGAGACGATCGACGTTCTGGGTGATCAGGGCGACGTGAGGGTGGCGATCGGCGAATTGGGCGAGCGCGCGGTGGCCAGCGTTCGGTTCGGCCTTCGCGACGAGGTCGCGGCGGAAGTTGTAGAACTCCCAGACCAGGGCGGGGTCGTCGTCGAAGGCTTGCGGGGTGGCGAGACTCATCGGGTCTCGCCCGTTCCAGAGCCCACCGAGGCCTCGGAAGGTCGGGATCCCGCTCTCGGCCGAGACGCCCGCCCCCGTGAGGACGGCAATCCTCTGGGCCTTTGCCACCAGGGTTGCGGCAGCCGCGAAGTCGTCCATTCGGATCACAACTCGGGCATGGCGCCGTGTTTCACGGCGCGGGCGACCATGAACGATCCGGTGCCCATAAGGGTAAAGGGCACGGCGATCATGAAGAGGACGCTCCAGTTATAACCTGCCTGCATTCCGGCGACCTCGCTCGGCTGCGCGGCGACCGCCTCCTTGCAGTTGGGGCAGGCAGACGCGACCTGCGACAACGCCGCCACGACCACCAACGCCCGCAAGACTCGTCCGAATCGTCGCATTTCGCCAACTCCCGGCCCTTCGCCGAAATCCCAAAAAAACCACCTCGTCGGATCCGGACGACCTGCAGAATCTCCTGAAACGACAACGTATTACGAAGTTTACTCCTGTCCAGGACTTGCGTCAATTCCGTCGCGATGGCGGCGGGATGGTGATTCCGGACAGTTGCTTTTGTCGAAAATCCTGATGGGTTTTTATGTCATTGAATCTCAAGTATATCGGGCAGGCCGCGCCGGATTTGACGGTCGCACGCAGGGCGGTCCTTTTCCCTCGATCGGGAGGTCGGACTCGCATCTCTTTTGATGCGTCATCGTCCCAAGATTGTCCCCGGTGCGTACCAATGGGGCGTCGCGTGGCGGCGAATCATCCTGATCTTGATCAGGATGATTGCAAAAAATCTTGACTATTGCGATTGAGATACTAAATTATTGTCGTGACGCGAGTGAAGAAGGCCGAGATCTCCTCGACGCGGCCTTCGATGATGAGGGCAGACTCCAAGCGTAATTCTCCATAGATGAGGTTGGACCCCGATGAAGACCACGATGACTCTGGGCCTGCTGCTTGCGGTTTCGGCGTTCGCTGGGGCACCTTCGACTGAGGGCGACCTGGGGAAGCTTCAGGGACACTGGGAGACCAAAGTCGGCCTCAAGAAGGGGACGACGGTGCGGATCGAGATCAAGGGGAAGGATGTCGCCGCCACGATCTCGACACCCCTCGGGATCAAGATCCAGGCAGAGGGCGAGTTGAAGATCGACGAGTCGGTCAGCCCGAAGGCCGTCGACTGGATCAAGTTTACGACGCTCGACGGTGAGGAAGTCCCCGAGGTTCGCGCGATCTACCGGCTCGAAGGGGACCGGTTCGTCATCCGGAGTGGTGGCTTCAACGACCGACGGCCCAAGGAGTTCAACCCGGGCGAAGGGGTCTGGGCGAGTGTCCTCGTCTTTGAACGACCCGAGTCGCGCTGACTCGGGCCGTCGCGAGGTTCATGACGAGGCGAGCGGGAGTTGGTAGAGCATCACGTAGATCACGACTCCCGTGATGGAGACGTAGAGCCAGATCGGGAACGTCAGCTTGGCGATCCGGGCATGGCGGTCGAACTGTCTCCGCAGGGCCCGGGTCAGGGTCAGGGCGACCAACGGGACGATCGCCACGGCCAGGAGGATGTGCGAGATCAGGATCGTGAAGTAGAGGAGCCGGATCGGCCCGGTCCCTCGGAACGGGACGCCCCCCTGGATCTGGAAGTGGTAGACGAGGTAGCAGCCCAGGAAGAGGCCGGAGACCGCGACCCCCGAGACCATGCAGATGACGTGGCCTCGGATCCTCCCGAGCCGGATCAGGGTCCAGCCGAGGACGAGGAGGATGGCGGCGGCCGCATTCAGGGTCGCGTTGACGGCGGGGAGCTGTCGGACCCAGGGGGGCACCGAAGCCTCGGCAGGGGCCAGGGCCTTCACCCTGCCGAGGAGAGACTCGAGGGCGGCGGGGTCGGTCGTGTCGAAGTAGCCGACGACCTTGTTGCCCCGATCGACCAGCGCGAGGCGGTTGCTGTGCGAGAAGGCCTCGGCCCCCGCCTTCTGGTCGGCCTCGCTGGCCATCGACAGGCCGAGCTTGAACCGGTCGACCACCAGGTGGCTTACTTCGTCTTTCGGCCCGGTCAGGAACCACCAGCGGTCGGGGTCGGCGGAGAACTTGGCGGCATACTCGGCGAGGACCGCGGGGGTGTCGTGCTCGGGGTCGACCGAGACGCTGACGAGCCTGGCGGAGGAGCCTTCGAGGCGGCTCTGCAGGCTCTTCATGACGCTCGAGATCCGCGGGCACGACAGCGGGCATCGGGTGAAGATGAACGAGGCGATCCAGACGCGGTCGGTGAGGTCGGCGTCGGTGATCGTCTTCCCGGACCGCTCCGTGAGGCGGAAGGTCCCGAGCCCGAACGGGTCCTGTCCGAGATCCTGGCCGGATCGGGCGGCTTGGGGACGCAGGGCGGTTGCGGCGAGGCAGAGCCCGGCCGTGGCGACGACGGTCGCGACGACGATCGACAGTCCGAGGCGATAAGACGCGTCCACGGTCGGCCTACCATTTGGGGCTAGAGGAGGAGGCGAGGCGAAGGGGGGCTGATCCGCTTCGAAGGGTCAGGCGACGGGGCCGATAGACCGGGTCAGGGAGGCCGCCGCGCCGGGCTGGATCGGGGTCTTCGGGATATCCTTGAGGTCGGGATTCTTCTGGTTGACGGGTTGCCAGACCACGTCGGGGATCAGGGCCGTGGTCAGCACGACCGCGAGGATCACCGCGGGCACGAGGAGGGCGTAGACCCAGAGCCCCTCGAACTTCAGGTGCATGAAGTAGATCCCCACCAGCGCGGCCTTGGTGAACGCCATCACCAGCAGGCCGGAGACGAGGACGAGGAACGGCAGGGTCAGGAACGAGGCGTAGGCGTATTCGAGGACCGTAAAGACCAGGAGCGCCACGAAGACCTTTGCATAGGGCGCGTGGGACTCGACTTCGATCTCCTGGTCGGGGGTCAGGTTGGTCTCGCCCATGGAGAGGTTCTCGCTCAGCCTGGGACGGGGCGGTCGGCGCCCGTCCGGTTCGGTTCCGATCAGATCAAGTAGACGACGGTGAACAGGATGATCCAGACGAGGTCGACGAAGTGCCAGTAGAGGCCGACGAGCTCGACGGGACTGTAATGGCTGCGGTGATAGGCTCCCGTGAATGCCGAGCGGAGCGTGATGCAGACGAGCATGATGACGCCCGCCGCGACGTGGGCGCCGTGGAACCCCGTCATGGTGAAGAAGCACGAGGCGAACAAGCTCACGTTGGGGCGGAAGTGCCCGCTCGCGCTGACGCCGGGCGGATAGTGGTGGCCCTCCCACAACTGATAGTATTCGTAGACTTGCACCCCGAGGAAAGTGGCGCCGATCAGGGCGGTGGCGAGGAGCAGGAGCGTCCCCTTGCGCCGCTCGTTCTGCTGGAAGGCGCTCAGGGCGAAGACCATGGTGAGCGATGAGCAAATCAAAATAAACGTGTTCGCCGCCGTGAGGTCGATGCTCAGGGGGTTGGTCATGAAGTCGTAGGGCCGAGGCCAGTTGAAGGTGGCCAGCGGGACGACTTCGGCCTCGGCCCCGGCGGCGACGAGGCGGTCGAGGACCTTTTTTGCGGCGTCCTCGGAGACCCCGAAGAGGAGGCCGGCGGGGAGCGCGTGGATCAGGTGCTCGGCCTGTTCCTTGCGGAATTCCTTGGTGGCCTCGCCGAGCTTGGCGGCGGTCTCGCCGGCGTCGAGCTTCTGCTGCTCGATCGCGACGATGCGCCGGTCGAGCGCCCGGGTTTGCATCTTGTCCAGGACCATCGCCTCCTCGACCACCCCGGCGACTTCCTCGGGCTTGGCCCCGGCCGACTTGAGGATCAGGGCCTTGGTGTCCAGCTTCCCGGTGAGGTCGGTCGCGGGGGGGAAGGCGTTGCTGAAGGCGTTGGGGGGGCTCCCTCCCCGGAGGACGATGTACGAGCCGATCAGCCCGGTGAAGAACATGATCTCGGTGGCGAGGAAGAGCCACATCGCGACCTTGCCGGGGGTCACCGGGGGGTGCTGGATGGCCGTCCGGCCGGCCGGCGTCACGTGGCCGACGAGCTCGGATTCAGCGCCGTCCTGGGGATGGTCGTTGTCTGCCATCTCGACTGGTTTCCCTCAAGGGAAGAGATTCTCCGCGAAGGTACGGAGGGGGCGATTGATCAGCTCGGGTGGCCCGTCGGACCGCCGACCTGGCCGCGTGCCTCGATGCTCGGACGTCCCGAGGGTCAGGCGGGCATGGGGTTCAGGAGCAGGAGCGCGAGGATCGCGGGGAGGTAGATGAACGAGGACCACATCAGCTTGCGGGCGGAGGCGTCATTGACCCCGGCCCAGAACCGGACGGCGTACACCAGGTAGTAGATCCCCAGCGCGAGCGCCCCAACGAAGTAGACCGGGCCGGCGAGCCCGATGGACGCGGGCAGGAGGCCGGCGGGCACCAGGGCCAGGGCGTACCCCGCGGCCTGGCGGCCCGTGATCGCCCCGTGGGGGTCGACGGTCGGGAGCATCATGTGGCCCGCCTTCGCGTAGTCCTCGCGGTAGATCCAGGCGATCGCGAGGAAGTGCGGGAACTGCCAGAGGAAGACGATCAGGAACAGGGCCCAGGCCTCGACGCCGAGCCGACCCGTGGCCGCGGCCCAGCCGATGACGGGGGGGAGGGCTCCGGGGATCGCGCCGATTGCCGTGTTGAGGGTCGTGACGGGCTTGAGCGGCGTATACACGAAGGCGTAGAGCACGAAGGTGACCGAGGCGACCGCCGCCGCGAGTGGGTTAGCTGCGGCCAAGAGGATGACGACGCCGACGACGGCGGTGGCGGTGCCGAAGATCGCGGCCTCGCGCGGGGAGATCCGGCCGCCGGGCAGGGGGCGGTTCGCCGTCCGCCGCATCAGTCGGTCCCGATGCCGCTCGAGGTACTGGTTCCAGGCACTCGCGCCGGTGGCGACGAGGCCCGTCCCGAGGACCGTGAAGAGCAGGGTGGAGGGGTGCGAAGCCCCGCGGGCCCCGAGCACGAAGCCCACCGCGACGGTGACGAGGACCAGCGAGGCGACTCGCAACTTGGCGAGGGCCGCATACGAGGAGAGTCGGCCGCGGGTGTCGGCCCAGATCGAATCCTCCGGGGAATCGGCCAGGCTCGTCGGGCCGAGGGACACCGCCGTCTTCACGCGACCACCTCCGGATTCAGGGAGACTCGAGGGACTTGCACAGGCTCGCCGGCCGGTGCCAGGTGCCGGAACGCTCGCAGGGTCAGGACGACGGTCGAGGCGAGGAGCAGGGCCCCGTTGGCCTGGTGGCCGGTGCGGATCATGGCCTGCAGGATCGTGACCGTCCGAGGGGTCCCGTCGATCGGGCTGAGCATCCACCAGGCGGCGACGCCCAAGGCGATCTGGATCGCCACGGCCATGGTCATCGCCCTCGACGACGGGACGAGCGAGGGGACCTCGGCCTTCTGCCGTTCCACTCGGATGGCGAGCATCGTGGCATGGCCCCAGACGGCCGCGGCCACCAGGGCGTGGAACCACAAGGCGTGGGCCGAGGGGAAGTGCCGGAGCCAGGCCCCGGCGGCGATCTGGGCGGCGACCATGCCCAGGGTCACGGCCGTGCGCCGGCGGAACTTCCCGGGGTCGGGCAGGGGATTCGCCCCTTCGATCCAGTCTCGGCCGGTCAGGACGCAGAGCGTGACCATGAGCGCGAAGAAGGCCTGGCCCGTCACGCCGTGGATCGCCGCGAGCATGGTCGAGTTGTGGGTCACCCGGGTCCCCCCGAGCACCCCTTGGATGATGACCGTCACCAGCGCGAGCACGCCGAGCCCTTTCATCAGCCGGCGGCGCTCGGCCAGGAGGAACCAGCCCGCGAGGAAGAGGGTCGAGAGCCCGACGGCGGCGCCGTAGAGCCGGTGAGTGTGCTCGACCTTGACGCCGAACGGGGCGTTCCAGAAATCATACAGGAACATGTTGATCCCGAACGTCGTCGGCCAGTCGGGGACGGCCATGCCGACGCGGTAGGTGGTCACCGAGCCGCCGACGAAGATGAGCGGCCAGGTGAACACGGCGGCGAAGACGGCGACCCAGTGCGGCCCGCGCCGATAGGCGTCGGGCCGGGGGGTGCGGGGCTCAGGATCGGGGTCGGGTTTCATGGGATCGCTTTGCAAAGGGGCCTCGGGAAGCCGGGGGCCGCCCCGAAGGCGCTCCGAAAAGGGTCGGGATCGGGTCTAGGCCATGATCGGGTCGAGCGGCCCCGCCTTGGGCGGCCTGGGCTCGGTCTGGGGCAGGAAGTCCGAGGCCGTGCCGGGCAGGCTGTACTCGTACGCCGGGTGGTAGACGGTCGGGATCGTCTCGAAGTTGTAGTGGGGAGGCGGCGAGGGGGCTACCCATTCGAGCGAGTTCGCGTGCCAGGGGTTCGCCTCCGCCTTCGGGCCGAACACCAGGCTGTAGAAGAAATTCAGGATGAGCGGGATCTGCGCCAGGCCGAGGCCGAAGGCGCTATAGGTCATGAAAATGTTCATATTCGTAATCCCCGCCCCCTGGAGGAACGGATAGACCGAAGGGTCGGCGACCCGGCGCGGGTGGCCGTGCATCCCGATGATGTGCATCAGGAAGAACGTGCCGTTGAAGAAAAGGAATGAGAAGAAGAAGTGGAACTTCCCCAGCTTCTCGTTCATCATCCGGCCGAAGATCTTCGGGAACCAGTAGTACAGCGCCGCGAAGATGCCGAACGTGCTCCCGCCGAAGAGCACATAATGGATGTGTGCTACGATAAAATACGTGTCGTGGATGTGGATGTCCACGGGCGTCGCGGCCATGAAGATCCCCGACAGCCCGCCGATGACGAACATCGAGACGAAGGCCATGGCGTTGAGCATGGCCGAGGTCAGTTGGAGCCGGCCGCCCCACATCGTGCCGAGCCAGTTGAAGACCTTCACGGCCGAGGGGAGCGCGATCATCATCGTCGAGAGCATGAACGTCGCGCCCAGGGTCGGGTTCATGCCCGACTGGAACATGTGGTGCCCCCAGACGAGGAAGCCGAGGCCGGCGATCGTGCCGATCGCGATGACCATCGGCTTGTAGCCGAAGAGGGGCTTGCGCGAGAACGTCGAGATGATGTCGGAGACGAACCCCATCGCCGGCAGGATCATGATGTAGACCGCCGGGTGGGAGTAGAACCAGAACAGGTGCTGGAACAGGAGCGGCTGGCCGCCGCCGACCACCGCCGGGGCGTTGCCCACGCTCCAGTCGAACGGGCTGAAGAAGTTCGTCCCCGCCAGGCGGTCGAGGAGCTGCATGACCAGGGCCGACGTCAGCACCGGGAGCGCGAATGCCTGGAGGAGCGCGGTGATGAAGAGCGCCCAGACCGTCATCGGCATCCGGAAGAGGGTCATGCCGGGGGCCCGGAGCATGAGGATCGTCGTGATGTAGTTGATCGACCCCATCAGCGACGAGATCCCCGCGAAGAGCAGCGCGACCAGCCAGAGGGTCTGCCCGTCGAGCGAGCCGGGGGTCGCCCATTTGAAGGTCGACAAGGGGGGATAGCTCGTCCAGCCGCTCTCGGGGGCCCCGCCTTCGACGAAGAACGACCCGATGATCGCGGCGAAGGCGAACGGCATCGCCCAGTACGAGACCATGTTCAGCTTCGGGAACGCCATGTCGCGCGCCCCGATCATCAGCGGGATCAGGTAGTTCCCGAAGGCGCCCGTCAGGATGGGGATGATCACGAAGAAGATCATGATCGTCGCGTGCATCGTGAATAGCTTGTTGAAGAACTCCGGCGGCATCTTGTAGCCGTACGCGGGGTTCGACCAGAGGGCCTTGCTCAGGAACGGGATCGGCGACCAGGGCCAGGCGAGCTGCCAGCGGATCGCGATCGCCAGCAGGCCGCCGATCACGAAGAAGAGCAGGCCGGAGAAGAGGAACTGGATCCCGATCACCTTGTGGTCGGTCGAGAAGATATACTTCTGGATGAAGTTCCGGTGGTCCTCGTGGACGTGCGGGTCCGCGTGGTGACCGTGCCCTGGCGCGTGGCTGTTGGCGGCGTGTTCGGCGCTCATTGTGGTGTCGTCTCTCCCTGGGGGCCGCCGGCCCCGGTGAGTTGGCTGACGTTCTGGGCGTCGATCGCCTTCCGCATCCAGTCGTCGAAGTCCGACTGGGTCTCGTGGACGGTCACGTTCCCTCGCATCTTGTAGTGCCCCCAGCCGCAGAGCTCGGCGCAGACCAGGTCGTAGTTCCCGGATCGGTCGGCGTCGAACCAGACGGGGATCGTCAGGCCGGGGACCGCGTCCTGCTTGATCCGCATCTGGGGCAGGAAGAACGAGTGGAGGACGTCCGACGACTTGAGGTGGATCAGCGCCGTCTTGTCCTTGACGAAGTGGAGGTCGTTGACTCGCACGAGGTCGTCGGCCGTATTCAGCCGGCCGTCGGTCCCCGGGTATCGCATGTACCACTGGAACTGTCGGCCGGTCACCTCGGCGATCGGCTGGACCTTGGGCTCCGAGGTCCGGAACTTGATCTGGGCCCAGGTCCCCATCTGGTAGATCGTGATGAAGACGAGGATGCCCGCCGGGATGATCGTCCAGATTACCTCGAGCCGCTGGCTGCCGTGGAAGTAGGTCGCCGGGCGGACCGGGCGCCCCTCGTCGTCCTTCCGGTCGACGAAGCGGTGCGTCGCCCAGACCAGGGCGACCTGGGTGCCGATGAACGTGAGGCCGGTGATCCAGAGGATGATCAGGAAGAGGGTGTCGATCTCGCGCCCGAACGTCGAGACCGAGTGGTAGGGTTCGTTCGGGTTATTCGGAAGCCACCAGTCCGGGGAGAATGGCGCGTAGAAGAACGCGCCGATGCAAGCGAGCGCGGCCAGGGCGAAAAAGAGACTCCAATGACGCACGGAAACGCTCCCATAGTCGGGCTTCGAGTGCGAGGGGTCGGACGGCGGCGGGCGAGACCCGATTTCGATGACGTCGCGGGTTCGGAACCTTCGAGGACTCGATGAGGTGGGACCGACCCACCGATCTCCAAGAGCACGGGGGCAGTCCTCGCCCCATGATTCGATCACAAGATCAAAAGCGGATCCATCGATGCGGCAAGGCGCTTTGCGGCCCCCGGCCCCCGATCACGCGAAAGGGGCCGGGCGAGGCCGAGGGCCTTCGCTCTCAACGCCTGGCCACGGCGGGCGAGGGGGGGGGGGCCGTGCCGGCAGGCGGGACACCGTCGAGCAACCGGGCGTCGTACGGGAGCGCGAGGATGAAGTTCACGACGTCCCAAACCTCGTCGGTGTCGAGCGTCGGATAGTGGCCGGGCATCTTGGCGCCGGTGATCCCCTTGGCGACGCGCCAGTAGAGGTCGATGGGCCGTCGCCCTCCTTTGTAGAGGGAACGGTTCAGGTTTGCCGGACGCAGCGGGTTTCCCCAGTCGTCGAGCGAGTTCTTCCAGATCTCGCGGACCTTCTCCGGATACGTGTCGAGCCTCGCCTGCATGAGGGAAGGCCCCCCGCTGAACATGACGTCGTCGATCACGTCCTGCGAGACGAAGCTGGCGCCGTCGCCGTTCGCTTTGCGGCCGTGGCAGCCGACGCAGTCGACCGAGTTCCCGCTCTTGGATTTCTGCCCAAGGAAGAGGTTCCGACCGCGGAGGATGCTCTCGGAGGTCGACGCGATTCGGGACGACGGGGGATTGAAGACCTGAGTCTCCGCGTCTTTCCACTTGCCGAAGACGCTGTTCGCGACCCCCTGGACGACCTCGTCGCTGAGCGCTTCGGGATCATTCTCGTCGGCGATCGCGGCCTCGTCGATCAGGGCCAGCTCGGTCTCCCCTCTTATGCTGAGGAAGACGACGTAGTCGGTCACCTGTTCGAGCTCCGACGGGCTCATCAGGGCCTCGAACGCGGGCATCGAGGTGCCGTGCAGGCCGTCTCGGATCGTCCGGAGGAGGTCGTCGTGGGTCGGCTTCGCCCCGTTGGGGGTGGAGGTGAATTTGAACTTGCCCGGGCGGTAGTCGCGGGGCCTGGGGAAGAGGAAGTCGGCCGTCGGCCCGTTCCCCGCACCCGAGACGCCGTGGCACTGGACGCAGTGGACGCGATAGAGGGCGAATCCCCCCTTCTGTTGGGCTGAGGCCTCCTTCGCGCCGGCCTCGGCGATCGCTTGCCGCTTCCGGCCCGCGCCTTCACCGACCCACTCGAAGCTCGCCAGCCGCCGGCCCCCCGCGGGGAGGCCCGAGTCCTTCGGGATGTTGATCTCGCGAGGGTTCGGGCCGAAGAGCTTCGCCAGGCCTTTGCGGACGCCGTCCTGGAGCTTGGCCTTGCCCGCGAGGTGGGGCTTCGTCTTGTCGGCCAACTCCCGAGTCAGCGCCTCGGTCTCTTCGTAAACGAGCGGGCCGGGGTTGAAGGCGTCGCTGCAGCCGGCCACGATGACGGTACCGACGAGCAGGGCCAGGAAAAACCGCGAAGTCACACGCCAACCCTCCAACACGGGCGAAATCGGACGACCGCCACAACCCGCGAATCGGCGGGTGTTCCGCACCGAAAGGCGTCTCAATCCGGAGGACGGATAGGCCTGTAGGGACAACGTTGGAGCACCCGAACATGCTCGTGTCCCAAGGCGGCGGGGCGGAATCCTTGCGGTGGCCGAAAGTGCCGAGGCCTCGGATCGGACCAAAACCTCAGAAACCTGTCCGTCGCAGGCGGCACAATAGCCATGCGATTATGGTAGCGGGCGAGGTTTAGTGCCACAAGATCCGTCGACATTTCGTTCTTTTCGGTCATTACGAAAATTTTGTCGAATTCGAAACCTCCAACAGAATCTTTGCGTCCTCAATTTTTCGGGGGGAGCTGGCCGATCCGAAGAGTTGTGAAAACAACGACCCGACGATCCCCGGCGCCTCCTCCTCGGCGGTCCCGGTCCCGGTTTGGCTACGACCACCACTGGTGGGGCGAGTCGCCGGCGATCGAGGATGGGCGCCGATCGTACTGGATCACGACGCGCCGGCCGTTGCCGTGCCTGGTGTTCGTCGCCCCGTTGCTGCTCGCCTATGAGTTCGGGGTCCTCTGGCTCGGGGGCGAATCGGCGGAGACGCTCCGTACGGGTGCCGACGCCTGGTTGCGCCAGTTCCTGGTCAGGCTCGGCCTGACCGACCAGTGGTTCCTCCCGCTGCTCCTCGTCGTCTCGCTCCTCGCCTGGCATGCGTTCGACCACCGAGAGTGGCGTTTTCCCCCGTCCTCGCTCCTGGGCATGGCGGTCGAGAGCCTGATCTTCGCGGTGGCCCTGATCGGGCTGAGCCGGGTCGTCGACCTGGGGTTCACGTTCCTCGAGCGTCCCCCGGCGACCGTCCTGGCGACGAATCCCCCGGCTTCGAGTCATCCTGCCTCGGCGCTGATCGGGTTCCTCGGCGCCGGTGTCTACGAAGAGGCCCTGTTCCGGCTCGCGCTCGTGCCCCTCTTCTTCGGGACCCTCCGCCTGCTCCAGATGCCGACCGTCCTGGCGAGCAGCCTCGCCGTGACGACCTCCGCCTTGCTCTTCTCCGTCGCCCACCACGCCGGCACCCCCGGAGAAACCTTCACCTGGTTCGCGTTCATCTTCCGCTGGCTGGCCGGCGTCTATTTCGCCTGGGTCTTCGTCGTTCGAGGGTTCGGAGTCGCGGTTGGCACGCATTCCGCATACGATATCCTCGTCGGCTGGCTCGGCTGGCATCTCTGAGGGGAGATCGAGCCACGGATGAAACACGGATGAGAGAAGACATATCAATCAACAGATGACGCCGATGAACGCAGATTGAGAATGCTCGAATGATTAAAATCTGCGTTCATTCGCGGTATCTGTTGATCCATTTTCCTGTCCGTTTTCGATCCGTGACCCCATCGGCCGACCTCTCAACCGCGGTGGAGGCGTGCGAGCTTGCGGATCGTCCACCTGTCTGACATCCACGTCTGGCGTTATGCGTTCAACCCCTTGCGCCTGATGAACAAGCGGGCGGTGGGGATGTTGGAGTTGGTGACGGGCCGGGCGAGGAAGTTCCGGCTGGAGCGGTTGCACGAGGTGGTGGCGAGGGTGGTCGGGCTGGCGCCGGACCACATCCTGATCACGGGCGACCTGACGACCACGGCGCTTCCCGACGAGTTTCGCGATGCGCGCGGGGCGCTCGCGGAACTCTTGCTGGACCCGGCGCGGGTGACGGTGATCCCCGGGAACCACGACCGATATACGACAGGATCGGTCCGCTACCGCCAGTTCGAGGAATGGTTCGGCCTTTTTGCTCCGCAAGGGGCGTACCCTTGGATTCGAACCCTCGACGGGGAAACGGCCATCCTCGGGATGGACGCGACTCGTTCGCACATCTCGGCGAGAGGTTATCTTCCGCCCGAACAACTCGCCCGCGCGAAAGGGCTCGTCGGCCACCCCGGCGAGCGACCGAGGCGCGTGATCGTGGCAAGCCATTACCCGTTGGCGGCCCCCGGCCATTATGCGGCCGAGCTTGCCCCAAAGCGGATGAAGAACGCGTCGGAGGTCTCCGACTGGCTCAGCCAGGTTGGCCCGCATCTCTATTGCTGCGGGCACGTGCACGCCGCCTGGGCGTTCGTGCCCGAGGCCATTCCTCGGCAGCTCTGTCTCAACGCGGGCGCACCCTTACTCCGAGATCCGACCGGCCTACGCCCGCCGGGGTTCCTGGAGATCGAGCTAAACGATGACGACGTGAACGTCGTCCATCACGCCTGGACCGGCGAGGGATGGTCGTCACGGTCCTTGGCCCGCGCCCCTGGATTCTTCGACACCGGCCTCGCCCCTTCGATCGAGGCTTGAGAGGCGGGGCACTCTTGCCCGTCCTTGCTGAGGTCCCCCCGGTAGGTGGGGCACTCCTGCCCCGCTCTTGTTGCAGGAGCCTAGGGGAAAGAGCGGGGCAGGAGTGCCTCGCCTACCGAGGGATCATCCTTAAGCGGGTGAAGCCTGAGATATGGCCTCAACGTTTAGCGTTGACGCATCACTCGCCTTGTTCAACGCTTGGGCGCGGCGATGTGGAGCTGGGCCCTGGCGCGGGCGACGGCCTTGGCCTTCTCCGCCTGGTCGTATTCCGACGTGGCGGGCCGGGCCTCGGCCTGCTCGAGCTCGCGCTCGGCGGTCGCGGTGTCGATCTGGGCGGCGGGGATCGCGCGGTTGGTCAGGACGGTGACGATGTCGTCACGAACCTGGGCGAACCCTCCGTCGATGAAGTAACGCTTGGTATCGCCGGCCTCCTTCGTGCGGAGCTCGCCGAAGCCGAGGCGGCCGATCAGCGGGGAGCGCCCGGGGAGGATGCCGAGTTCGCCGTCGTACAGGGGGAGGACGACGAACTCGACCACATCATCGAACAGGGTCCGTTCCGGCGTGACGACCACGCACTGGAGCCGGTGGCTCCCTTTCTTGCCGGTCTTCTCCGGATCCACCGTCTCGTGGATAGCCATCGCGGTGCACGCTCCTCGAAAATCGGCCTAGGGTCAATCGCTCGGGTCTCAGCGCGCCATCCGCTTGGCTTGCTCTTCGGCCTGCTCGACCGAGCCGACGTAGAGGAAGGCCCCTTCGGGGAGGTGGTCCCACTTGCCTTCGCAGATTTCCTTGAAGCTTCGGATCGTGTCGGCCAGCGGGGTGTACTGACCGGCCTTGTTCGTGAAGACTTCGGCGACGAAGAACGGCTGCGAGAGGAACCGCTCGATTCGGCGGGCCCGGTGCACGACGATCTTGTCTTCTTCGGACAGCTCGTCGACGCCGAGGATCGCGATGATGTCGCGGAGCTCGCGATAGCGTTGCAGGATACCCTGGACGCGTCGGGCGACGTCGTAGTGCTCCTGGCCGACGTACTGGGCGTCGAGGACGCGCGAGGTCGAGCCGAGCGGGTCGACGGCGGGGAAGATCCCCTTCTCGGCGATCGAGCGCTGGAGCACGATGAAGGCGTCGAGGAAGCCGAACGTCGTGGCCGGGGCGGGGTCGGTGAGGTCGTCGGCGGGGACGTAGACGGCCTGCACCGAGGTGATCGCACCCTGGTTCGTCGAGGTGATCCGTTCTTGGAGGCCGCCCATTTCGGTCGCCAGGGTCGGCTGATAGCCCACGTTCGACGGCATACGGCCGAGGAGTGCGGACACTTCGCTACCGGCCTGGCTGAAGCGGAAGATGTTGTCGATGAAGAGCAGGGTGTCGGCACCGGTCGAGTCGCGGAACCACTCGGCCATCGTCAGGGCCGAGAGGGCGACCCGGAGCCGGGCGCCGGGGGGCTCGTTCATCTGGCCGAAGCACATCACGGTGCTGTCGATGACCGACTTGCCCGTGCTGCCGATCTTCGTTTCCTGCATTTCGAGCCAGAGGTCGTTCCCCTCGCGGGTCCGCTCACCGACCCCGGCGAAGACCGAGTAGCCGCTGTGGACCTTCGCGATACGGGCGATGAGCTCGGTCAAAATGACCGTCTTGCCCAGCCCGGCGCCACCGAAGAGGCCGATTTTACCGCCTCGGACGAACGGCGTGAGGAGGTCGACGACCTTGATCCCGGTCTCGAACAACTCGGTCTTGGGCGAGAGGTTGTCGAAGGCGGGCGGATCGCGGTGGATCGGCCAGTGCTCGGAGGCGGGGACGACGCCACGGCCGTCGATCGGCTCGCCGAGGAGGTTGAAAACGCGGCCCAGGGTCTCCTTGCCGACGGGCACGCTCACCGGGCCGCCGGTGTCGATCACGGGCATCCCGCGGACCAGGCCGTCGGTCGAACCCAGGGCGACGCACCGGACTCGGTTGCCGCCGAGCTGCTGCTGCACCTCGCCGGTCAGGTGGATCTCGACGCCCTTCTCCTTGGCGTCGACCTTCAAGGCATTGTAGATGTCGGGGAGGTGCCCCTCATCGAACTCGACGTCGAAGGTCGAGCCGATCACCTGGGAAATCCGTCCGGTCGCGGTCGCGGTGGCCATTGGGAGGAACCTTGTGGGATGGATTGAGGGATGCGGGATTCACCACAAAGGCACAAAGTCACAAAGAAAGATAAAAATGGTCTTGAAAGACCGGGGAGTCATCTCCCGCATCGCCATGACCGTCCGGCGAGACAATCTTTCCTGACTCTTGGCCTTGTCTGGTTCTTTGTATCTTTGTGGTGAGAAAGTCTTATTCCTTTTATTCCAAGGCCGCGGCGCCACCGATGATCTCGGCCAGCTCGCGGGTGATCTGCGCCTGCCGGGCTCGGTTGTAGAGCCGGGTGAGGGACTTGATCATGTCGTCGGCGTTCTCGGTCGCGCCCCGCATGGCGACCATCCGGGCGATCTGCTCGCTGACGGCCGCGTCGAGGAAGCACTTGAAGAGGCGGACCTTGAACGAGACCGGCACGATCTCCTCGAGGATGGTCTCGGGATCGGGCACGAACTCGTAGGGGATCCGCTCGGCCTTCGACGGGTTGGCGGCCGCTCCCTCGCCCGCCTTCCGCTTGGCCTGGCGGACGGAGGCGCCCGCCTCGCCGACCTGGGCGGTGGTCATGGGCAGGAGGGTTTGGACGACGGCTTCTTGCCGGGCGCTGTTGATGAACCGGGTGTAGGCGACGTCGAGCCGGTCGATCTCGCCCCGGATGAACATGCCGATATACTTGTTCGCGAGGACTTCTACCTCGTCGAACTGGGGCCGGTCCTCGAACTGGGTGTAGGTGCTGGCGGCCGGGGTCCCCCGGAACCGCATGTAGTTGATCCCTCGCTTGCCCGCGACCTCGAGGATCGGCTCGACGCCCTCGAGCTGGTAGTCCTGGTAGGTCCGCGACGCCACCCGGATGACGTTGCCGTTGTAGCCGCCGGCGAGGCCTCGGTTGCTGGTCAGGACGAGCAGGAGAGACCGCTTGACGGGTTCGCGGACCTCGAGGAGCGGGTGCGAGACCTCGAGCGAGGTCGAGCCGAGGTCGGCGACCAGCTCGGCGATCTTGCGCGTGTAGGCCTCCGCCTCGGTGGCGCGGTCGAGCGCCTTCTTGAACCGGGCGGTGGCGATCAGCTCCATCGTCCGGGTGATCTTCCGGATGTTCTGCACCGACTTGCGGCGCTTGACGATCGCTCGGGCCTTGGCCATCGGTGTCTCTCGCGAAAGCGGGGGTGATCTGCGAATCGAGGGACGTCGTCGGCGGGGGATGCGGGCCGACGCGGAGAGTCGCTCGAGGACGACCATTCCGGGTCGGCGAAGGTCCGCGTCGCCGGCCGACGACCCCCTTCAATTCGACATCGGGTCGAAGGCTTTAGGCACCCGCCAGCGCGGGGGCGGCCTTCGCCGCGGGGGAACGATACCGCGCCTTGAACTCGGTGAGGGCCGCCTTCAAGTCGCCCACGATGGCGTCGGTGAGCTTCTTCTCCTGCTCGAGCCGGCCGCGGACGTTCGACTTGTGGTCGCGGACGAACTCGTGGAACTGCGTCTCCCAGCGCGAGACCTCCTTGACCGGCACGTCGTCGAGGTAACCTTCCGAGCCGGCATAGATGCTCATGACCTGGTCGACGACTTCCATCGGCTGGTACTGGGGCTGCTTGAGCAGCTCGACCATCCGGTAGCCGCGGTCGAGCTGGAGCTGGGTCGCCTTGTCGAGCTCGGTGCCGAGCTGCGCGAAGGCTTCGAGCTCTCGGAAGGCGGCGAGGTCGAGCCGGAGGCCGCCCGCGACCTTCTTCATCGCCGGGATCTGGGCCTTGCCGCCGACGCGCGAGACGCTGATGCCGACGTCGACCGCCGGCCGGACGCCCGCGAAGAAGAGGTCGGGCTGGAGGTAGATCTGACCGTCGGTGATCGAGATCACGTTGGTCGGGATGTACGCCGAGACTTCGCCCTCGAGGGTCTCGATCAAGGGGAGCGCGGTCAACGAGCCGCCCGAGCTCGTCGTCTTGACGATCTTGTGGCCGGTCGGGTAGTTGGCCTTGAGGTCGTGGGTGGCCTCTTCGTGGCCGGGGACGCCGAGGTAGACTTTCTGGTTGACGCCCCACTGCTCGGTGACGTTCTCGGCCTCGGTCGGGGCGTGGTCGGGGACGATCACGTACTTGTTGGCGAGCTTCGCCGACCGCTCGAGGAGCCTCGAGTGGGCGTAGAAGACGTCGCCGGGGTAGGCCTCGCGGCCCGGCGGGCGGCGGAGCAGGAGCGAGAGCTCGCGGTAGGCGACGGCCTGCTTCGAGAGGTCATCGTAGACGACGAGGGTCGCCTCACCCTTCTCGTACATGAAGTACTCGGCCATCGCGCAGCCCGCGTAGGGGGCGATGTACTGGAGCGAAGCGGGGTCGCTGGCGCCTGCGGCGACGACGATCGTGTAGTCGAGCGCGCCGTGTTTGCGGAGGATCTCGACCAGGCCGGCCGTCGTCGACTCCTTCTGGGCGACGGCGACGTACACGCAGATGACGCCCTTGCCCTTCTGGTTCAGGATCGTGTCGATGGCGATCGCCGTCTTGCCGGTCTTCCGGTCGCCGATGATCAGCTCGCGCTGGCCTCGGCCGATCGGGGTCATGGCGTCGATGGCCTTGATGCCGGTCTGCATCGGCTCGTCGACGGGCTGCCGGCCGGCGATGCCGGGCGCGGTCGATTCGACGAGTCGGGAGTGCGAGGTCTGGATCGCTCCCTTGTTGTCGATCGGAACACCAAGGGGGTTGACGACGCGGCCGACCATGGCCTCGCCGACCGGCACGCGGAGGAGCTGGCCGGTGGCGGTGACGGTTTCGCCTTCGTGGATCGCCGTGTAGTCGCCGAGGATGATGACGCCGACCGACGACTCTTCGAGGTTGAAGGCCAACCCGGTGACACCGTTCTCGAACGCGACCATCTCGCCGGTCATCACGCCGGAGAGGCCGTGGACCCGGGCGATGCCGTCGCCGACCTCGAGCACGCGACCGACCTCGGTCCGCGTCACCTGGGACTGGAACTGCTCGATCTCGTTCGTGATGACGGATGTGATCTCGTCGGCCCTGAACTTATCCATGCGCCTTCCCTTCGATCAGACGTTTGCGAAGCTGTTCGAGTCGGTTGCGGATCGAGGCGTCATAGAGGTCGTCGCCGACCTGGATGACCAGACCCCCGATCAGCGAGGGGTCGACCGCGAGCTGCAGAATCGGGGTCGCGCCGAGCATCCGGGTGAGCCGATCGCGGAGCGCGTTCTCCTGCGCTTCGTCGAGCGGGACGGCCGAGCGGACGACGACGGGACGGTGGTTGCGGCGACGGTCCCGGAGGGCACGGGCCGCTCGCGAGATCGGCCCGAACGAGCCGAGGCGGCCGTGCCGGTTGAGCACCCTGAGGAACTTGACGACCGTGGGCTGGGCCTTCCCCTCGAGGGTCGTCACGAGGATCCGGTCCTTGTCGCCGGGTGACACCAGGGGCGAGCCGAGCAACTCGGCGAACTGGGGATGGGCGAGGAAGACGTCGGTCGCGATCGCGTCGATCTCGTCGAGGACGGCCTCGGCCTGCTCGCCGTGACCCGCGACGTTGACCAGGGCCTCGGCGTAGGACCGGGTGACCTCGGGGTTCTCGTCGCGGAAAAAGGTCTTGGCGATTGACGCGGGGGAGGCGCTGGCGGCGCTCATGCGATGTAACCCCCAAGTCCGTTGGCCGACGCCGGGGCGGTCGGCAACTCATTGATCGCGGCCTCGACCAGGCGGCGGTGGCCGTCGCTGTCGAGGGTCTTGGAGAGGACCTTGGCCGCGACCGAGACGGCGAGATCGGCCGTCTTCGACCGGATGTCGGCGAGGGCGTTGTCTCGCGAAACCTCGATCTCACGTTGGGCCCGCTTCTGCTCGGCCTCGGCTTCGGCCCGGGCCTTCTGGAGGATCTCCTCGGCGGTGGCCCTGGCCTGGCCGCGGGCTTCTTCGAGGAGGGCGCGGGCGCGGTCTTCGGCCTCGGCCATCTGGCGGCGATGCTCGGCGAGCAGTCGCTCGCTCTCGGCCCGAGCCTTCTCGGTGTCGACCAGCACGTGCTCGAGATGCTCTTCGCGGCGGTGGAGCGCCTCGATCAGGGGTTTCCAAGCGTACTTGCCCAGGACGAACATCAGGCCGAGGAAGACGACCACCGTCCAGATGACGAGCGAGGGCTGGGGCTCGAGGATATTGGGGTCGGCCGCGGCCGCGTGGCCCTCGGCGGCGTGCCCGGCCTCGGGATGGGCGGGTGCGGCGGCCGGGGCGTGGGCGGCGGGTTCGGCTTGGGTTTTGGTCGGCTCCGCGGCGCCCGTCGGCCGTGCCGACGGCCCGAACAGGAACGCCAGGGTCAGGAGTCCGAGGGCCGATAGGGATCGCCGGGACATGGATGAGGACCTCGTGAGGGGGCAGGCTCGAATCAAAGTCGTGTGACGAGACGGAGGGCGGCCCGGCGTCCCACCTGGCAATTGGCCGAGGGTCGCCGGGCGATCTCCCCACGGACGGGCCGCTCCGCCCGTCGCACGCTCACTTGATGAGGATGATGATCAGCGCGAAGAACGAGACACCCTCGATCAGCGCGGCCGAGATGATCATGGCCGTCTGGACGTTGCCGGCCATCTCCGGCTGGCGGGCCATGCTCTCGACGGCCGACTTGGTCAGGCCGCCGATGCCGAGGCCGGCCCCGAGGATCACGATGCCGGCGCCGACGGCGCCGAAATCAACCACCGGGCCGCTCGGGGTGGTCGTCTGGGCGGACGCCGAGCCCTGCGCGAACAAGAGGAGGCCGAAAGCGAGAGCGACGGACTTGACGAATTTCATCGGACCACTGTCTCCTAGTTGGCTAGACACCTTGGGGGGGGATATCCGCGGGGCCGAAACAACGGCCCGCCGTCTGTTGAGGACGAGGATCCCCGGCCCCGTCCCCGGGTGAAACGACCACCCGAGAAAACCGCGACGCCCGAGGGGCAGGTCAGTGCGGGTGCACCGCCGACCCGATGAACAACGCGGACAAGAACGTGAAGATATAGGCTTGCAAGAACGCGACGAATAGTTCCAGGAGACTGAGGAGGATCAGCCCGATCACGCTCGCCCCCATGACGGGGTAGAAGATCGGCCCCTTGGCCGCCACGATGAACCCGAGGATCACCGCGAGGACCACGTGGCCCGCGAACATGTTCGCGAAGAGTCGCACGGCGAGCACGACGTGCCGGATGAAGAGCCCGACCACCTCGATCACGAACATCAGGCCCCAGAGCGGCGGCTTGAGCCACCAGAAGGGGACGTCGAGGTGGGGCACGATCCCGATCCAGAACCCGACGGCCCCCATCTCTCGGCTCCCCGCCGAGACCACGGCCACCAGCGTCATCACCGCCAGGACGGCGGTCACGTTGATATTCCCCGTGGCGGAGGCCATCCCCGGGATCAGGCCGAGGACGTTGTTGAACAGGATGAAGAAGAAGACGGTCCAGAGATAGGGGAGGAACTTGTCGGCCCCGTGCCCCCCGATCGCCGGACGCGCGACCTGGTCTCGGATGAAGAGCAGCATCGCCTCGAACATGTTCATGAACCCGCCGCGCGTCACCTGGTTCTTCCGCGCGTGGGCGACGACCATGGGCAGGATCAGGAGCATCAGCACGGCCGCGATGAGCTCGGTCACCATGAACCGAGTGACCTGGATGCCCGCAATGCTGGGGAGTTCGAACTCCACGGCATAGGGGAACTTCCAGTAGGGGAGTTCCAAGGTGGGGTGGTCCACCACGTGGCTGAGCGGGCTGTGACCGTGCTCGGGCATGGCTGCGAAAGTCCTCGATGACTCGACAATCTACTGCGGGCCCGACCTCGAAAGCGGTGACTGCGGCCGTCAGACGTCGACGCTCGCCAGTCCGCCGGCCCCGGCCGGCGATCAACGGCTCGGAGTCGATCCCCCGCTGTCCTCTCGGGCGATTCGGAGGATGTGAACCATCCCCACGACGAACCCGAGGAAGGCCCCGATGACGGTGGCCCATGGGGGGGACGCCCACCATCGGTCCAGGAACGCCCCGATCAAGGCGGGCACCGCGAATTCCAACCCGATGGTGGAGACTCGCGACGCCCAACGCATGGCGATCGACAGGATGGAGGGCGGATCAGGCCGTTCCACGCACGCCTCCCGAATCCCTCGTCAAGGCAAGGGACGAAGCCGAATGACCATGAGTCGGTCGGGATAGAACGCGGCGGGACGGACCACTCGCGATCCATTTATACCCGCCCAAAATTGGCTGTCAACTCCCCAGGGACCCTCTTCGAGAAATTTTTCACAAAGTCCCCGAGAGGCCTCCGGGTCGGGACTCCGCGAGGCTCGAGCGGCCGCCAGGCGTGATCCGGACGTCCGGCAGGGACGACCCGGTTTCTCTCGTTACATCCATGCGTCGCATGTCCGTTGCCGGACACTCGGGGCGAAATTTTCGTTGACACGAAGAGTGGGATTTGTTATGAACGACCAAGCGAGATTTTACGCAATGCGTCCGGCACGAGCCAGAACGGGGTCCGACCATGCCGTCACCCTCGCGCTGCGAATCCGACCAATAACGACGGGCGGCCTCTTTCCGTGGAACGAACGGGAGGATGGCCGCCCTTGCTGTTTTTAGGTCGAGGACGCGGCGGAGGGGCGATGGTCGTACTCCGACGGTGGTCCGCCCCGGTATCGCAGTCCGGGAGGCATGGAGTTTTCCGGATCGGCCTACTCAGGGATGATCCCCCGCGTTCCTTGTCCGAGTCCGCGTCTAATGCACGCGCCGCGGATGGAGACGGAGTGGCCCCGCATGACCGTCGAAACGCTCAAGGACTGCAATAAGAAATATCTGGCGCAATTGGCCAAAGATCAAGGGATTGTCGGGTGGCATGCGATGCGCAAGGATCAACTGATCCGCGCCTTGTCCGTCCCCCCGGTGACCCCGAAGAAGGCGTCCGCGAAGGCGGCGCCAGTGCCGAAGGCCGTGGAATCGGCCGAGCGTCCCTCGCCCGCCTCCCGGAAGCCGACCGCCCCGGCGGCCCCGTCGCGTCCCCTGACCGTGATGCCGCCGCGTGCGTTGGACCACGCGTGCGTCAAGGATCGGATCATCGCCATGGTCCGCGATCCGTACTGGCTCCACGTCTACTGGGAGCTGAGCCGATCCACGTTGGCCCGGGCCCAGGCCGCCTTGGGGCAGGAATGGCACACCGCCCGGCCGATCCTCCGCGTCTCGGACGTCACGAGCGAGGACACGACCTCCGCCTCCGAGCGGCACGTGCGTGACATTGAAATCCACGGCGGCGTCAACAACTGGTACATCGACGTCGCCACGCCCCCCCGGTCGTTCCGGGTCGACATCGGCTACCTCGCCCGCCGCGGCAAGTTCTTCGTCCTGGCCCGGTCCAACGTCGTCAGCACGCCCAAGGCCGGCGCCTCCGACGCCCTCGACGAGAATTGGGCGAGCGTCCAGGAGCAGTTCCAGAAGATCTACAGCCAGTCGGGCGGGACCGCGTCCGGCAGCGGCGGCTCGGATGACCTCCGCGACCTCTTCGAGGAGCGTCTTCGTAGGCCGATGCAGAGTCTCTCGCTCCAGAGCCTGGGCACAGGTGCCCTGGCCGCCCTGGGACGCGACTTCCACTTCGAGCTCGACGCCGAACTGATCGTCTACGGGACCACCGAGCCGAATGCCCGGGTGACCCTGTCCGGCGAGCCCGTCCAGTTGAGGCCCGACGGGACCTTCACCGTCCGCTTCAGCCTGCCCGACTCCCGCCAGATCATCCCGGCCGTCGCCGCCAGCCCCGACGGGGTCGAGGAACGGACCATCGTCCTCGCCGTCGAACGCAACACCAAGGAACTCGAGCCGATGATCCACGACGGCAACGAGCTCTGAGTCGTCCCCCGGCGATCCTCCTCCGATCGATCGTCTTCCTTTCGCCGCGCCTCCCTCGCCCCAAGGCTTCTGCTGGGGCGAGGGAGGCGCGGATTTCTTTTGGTGATCTAGCCGTTGCTTTCGACGGTCGATCCCTGGAGCAGGGGTGCCCTGCCTGTCCGGCGGGCTGTTTCGAGGGCAGGGGGCGGGATCTGCCTGTCACTCGAGGCTCGCGACCGTCGCCCCTTGTCGGTGGGCTCGGGGCTGCCTAAACTTGGGCGTCCTTCGCGACTGAGGGGGACCTCGCCTACCTGAGTTTCGAACTCCTCCCCACGCGGGAGCGTAGAACCAACCGCGAGAGTCCGTTCACCGAACCCCCGGCGCGAACCGGACGGAGGCGCGACGCTTGAGCAAGGACATCACCGCGATCCTGGACGGTTGGGAGCACGACCCCGACGAGCTGCAAGTCAGGATCGTCGCGGGGGCCGACGGCCAGGATAAGATCCAGATGAGAGTGGATCTCGGCCTGCTCCAGATGGAACTCGCGGGCCGCCCCGACGGCCAGAGGCCGTCGGGCTTCGAGTCCCTCCTGGAGTTCTTCGAGGCCAAGGTTCGCGACGAAGAAGGTTTCTCGCTCGACTCCGAGTCCTGTGCGGTCCTGATGCACGAGGGGCTGCAATACTACCGACGCTACCTCGCCGCCTTCCATCTTCATCGGTTCGACCTGGTCGCTCGCGACACCGAGCGAAACTTGCGCCTCTTCGCGTTCGTGGTCCGTCACGCGGCCCGTCGACGCGACCGGCTCCAGTTCGATCAATATCGTCCTTATGTGACGATGATGCATACGCGTGCCCTGGCACTCCAGTCGCTCGAGCGTGAGGACCACCGTACGGCCCTCGCCGAGATCGACCGAGGCATCGAGGCGATCCGCGCCTTCCTCGTCGACTACGACCGGGCCGACCAGGAGGCCGAGTGCATGGAGCTCGGGTTCCTGCTCCGCTGGCAGCGCGAGGTCGAGAGCAGCCGTCCTCAAGGGCCCGTCGATCGACTCGAGCAGCAACTGAAGCTGGCCGTCGCCCTCGAAGACTACGAAGAGGCCGCACGGATCCGCGACCAACTCCAGCGGTTCCGAGGCCCGGAAATCCCCTCGGAATCGAAGCCTATGCCATGATCGCACGCATCGGTGCCTCGTCCCGATGACCTCCGGTTTCTCGCGTGCCTTTGTCTTGCAGTCGATCCGGGGCGGAGATAGACTGGGGGCGTCTGGCTTCGGTCGGACTAACCTCTGCCATGTTCGACACGGGGTGTTCTTTTGGCGAACCAATGAAAACCCGTTGGGAGCCGATTCACGGCCTCTTGGCATGTCCATGAAGGTCCAAGGCACCCACTTGAACTGCGGGTTCTCAAAAGCGCTCTGACGGCATTGCGGTGGAGGTTATTTAATCGTGCCCGTGTTCCCTTCGGAAGCCGAAGGGAACACGGGCACGATTGCATTTCCCTAACGCGTGTGCGAACCCACGATGGACCTCAAGCCCGAGAAACGTGCGTTGCGCAAGGCGCTCGTCGAGCGGATCCTGGCCGTCGACCTCGACGAGCGTCGGTCTCAGGAAGAATGGCTGGCCGGCCGTTTCGCGGAGCTGCCGGGTTTCGCGGGCGCATCGACGGTCTTGCTCTACGCGTCGGCCTTTCCCGAGGAGATTGCCACGCGGCCGATGCTCGAGCGTGCCCTCACGCTCGGCAAACGCGTCATCTGTCCCCGAGTCGATCGAAGAGCCAGGCAGCTCCGGCTTTTTGAAGTTGGGGACCTCGACCATGACCTGACGCCGGGGACCCTGGCGATCCCCGAGCCGGCCGCCCATTGTCCCGAGGTCACTCCCGAACGCGTCGATTGGGTTCTCGTGCCCGGCCTCGGGTTCGACGACCGAGGCTTCCGCATCGGCCGAGGTGCGGGCCACTACGACCGCCTCCTCCCCACCCTTCGCCCCGACGTCCCGCGCTGGGCGATCGCCTTCGATTGCCAATGGGTCGATGCGTTGCCCGTCGAGCCGCACGACATCCCACTCGACGGGATCGTCTCACCCGGCAAGGTCGCGAGATCTGCAGCGAACACTGGGCTCGGGATCTGATGCGACAAAGGTCTATTGCGACTATTGCGGTAAAAGATTTGGAATCGAAGTGGATGATTCTGTGCAGACTTCTCCGTCGATGGTCGGGCGGGGGATGGGTCGGCGGAGGCACCAGACGACGGTTAGGGCGAGGAGGACGAGCCCCACGGCGTGAATCCAGAGCCCTAGGGCGAGGCCCTTCGGGACGATCTGGAGCTCGAGCCGTCCTTGGTCGTCGGCCCGAGCGGTGAAGTCCTTGGTCCACTCCGCGCATCGCCAGTCGGGGAAGAGTTGCCGGCCGTTGACGAGCCACCAGGAGCCGGGGTTCTGGTTGACGTGGACCTCTTCGTTCGGCCGCACTCGGTAGACGATGCGGTTCGGGCTCCAGGACTCGGGCTCGACGGCCTTCCCGTTCGCCCAGGATTCGCCGAGGTACTCGGGATGTCCTCGCCAGATTCGCGCGGTGGCGAGGTTGCGGTCGTAGCCGAGGAGGGGCTCGTGGGCTCGCACGACCCCGTAACCTCGGAGCATCGCGGGGAAGCCGAGGTTGTTCTGGACGTTCACGACCCGTTCGACTTTCGGGCCGGGGAAGACGTCGTCAGTCGGCTTGTCCCTGGTCGCGACGGGGAGGATCTCATGGCCGTAGCTGACGAGGTCGACGGCGATCACGAGCACGAGGATGACAGCGAGACCTCGGAGCAGCGCTCCTCCTTCGATCCGGAGACGGGCCACGACGCTGGCGACGGACAAGCCGAGGCCGAGCATGCCGAAGATCCGCCATCGCGAGACCACGTGCATCGTCTTGAAGACCGGCCACATCGTGAGCCAGTAGCTGGGGTGGTGCGACTGGACCGACCCGAGCGCGAGCCAGAAGCCGAGCAGCGTGAGCGTGTGCCACCAGCGCCAGCCTCGGATCAACCCCGCGAACGCCAGGATCACGACGACCGGGCCGACGTATCGGGTCGACTCCCAGAAGTAGGTGCTGGTGGCCGTCTCGAGGATGGCCGGCCCAGGGCGGAGGAAGAGCCAATGGAAGGCGTTCGACGGCGGGTCGTCCATGAACGACGACCAGACTCGGGGATAGTCCCACAGGACCGCCCCGCTCGTGGCGAGCCGCCAGCCTGTCAGGGCAAGGACCACGCCGAGGGCGGCGACCGTGTGGGCCAGCAAGCGTGCTCGGAGTCCTTGCGGCTGGACGCGGAGGGCCCGGATCCAAACAAGCCCCGTGAGCACGAAGGCGTAGACGCTGGGATACTGGATGCCGTTGAGGATGTCGAACGCCGCCCAGGCGCCGAGGGCGAGGCCGTCGCGTAGGCGGTGGCCGATCCGGAAGGCGTGGTACATCATCCAGGGGGCCGCGCAGAAGCTCATCGGGATGAAGTACCCGGCCACCGTGTAGACGAGCACCGCGCCATTGATCCCGTAGATCAGGCCCGCCGCCACGGCCGCCCAAGGCTCGCGGAACCAGTGCCAGGCCAGCCGACGTGCTCCTTCCACGGCGATCATCAGGCAGGCGACCGTCGCCAGGCGGAGCCCAACCCCCGTGCCGAACAGGAGGATCAGGAGCGTGGCGGGCGAGACCAACCCGCTCTCGGGCTCGGAGGCCAGCGGGAAGCCCGCCCTGACCCAGGGCGTCCACCAGGGGAACTGGTGCCAGACGAGGATCGTCTGCCGGATCGCCTCGAACTTCTGGAGGTGATGATCCCAGTCGCCGAATCCTAGGTTCTCCGGGTACCGGAGCAATGGCCACGCGAGCGAGGCAATCGCAAGCTGCAAGACCCAGGGGAGGGCTCGGGCGACCAACCCGGGGGCGGGAATGTCGGCCGAGGAGTCGTCGGCCAGCCAGGCGTCGGTCGGCTTGACGGTCAGCAGGCGACGGAGGCCAAGTCCCAGGATCCCGATGAAGGTGAGCTGCCCCATCACCTTGCGGACGGACCAGGGGATGGTGAAGAAGAGATCGAACAGGAGCGGTATCAGGAGGAAGGCCAGCGGGACCACGACCACGACCGCCAGGGGCCATCGCGAGCGGACCTCGGGCCTGGCCCAGAGCGAACGGGCGAGGTTCTCGGCCGGGCGTACGATCGCCCGCAAGGCGGATGGGATTTGGAGCATGATGGCCTGGTTCTCGGACCGCGATTGGTGGAGGACCGGCCCGTGGACGATCGGAGGATCACGTGGCGGGTCTGTTGCCGACCGACTCGGAGACGTTATCGTGGGAGTCCCGGGGACTTTGCCCCGGTCGTCGAAGACAACGCATATCGTGGTCACGAGGTCGCTTGCTGTCCATGGGTCTTGCCCTTCGCCTGACACTCGGCCTGGTCCTCGTCCTCGGCGCGTCGAGGGTGATCTTCTACCTCGCGTACGCGTCCTCCGCACTGGTCGTGCCCATCGAAACGTTCCACCTCGAGGCGAAGATGGTCCTGCTCGCCGAGCGCGTTCAGGAGGGCGTTTCGCTCTATCCATCCTGGTCCGATTATCCGCATGTGTCGAATTTCTTCGGACCCTTGTATTTTACACTGGTTGGTCTGTTGGGTCGGGCGATGGGCGCGGACATCGCCGGGTTGTTCACGATCGGCCGCGCCTTGACGTTCGCCTCGGCGTTGGCGACGACGTTCGGGCTGGCCTGGTACCTCGCCCGGAAATACGGCCGGGATGCGGCCGTCGCCGGCGGGGTGCTCAGTCTGGGGGCGGGGCCGATGCTCGGGTTTTCGGTCATGGTCCGGCCGGACCTCATGGCCGAGACGCTCGGGATCACCGGGTTCTTCCTGGGGGGGCTGAAGTCGCGTCGGGGATGCGTCTTCGGCTGCGTGGTCCTGATCGCGGCGATCCTGACCAAGCAGACCGCGGCGATCTTCCTGGTCGCGCTCGGGATCTCGTTATTCCTCGAAGGCCAACGGCGGCGGGCGATCGCGGTGGTCCTCGGCTGTTCGGCCGGCCTCGCAGCCGTGGTCGCGGCGGTCACGATCGTGGCCGAACCCAACTTTGCCCGAGACCTACTGGGTGAGTCGAAATCTCCCTCGGACTTCGCGAACTGGGTCTCGACCATCGAACGCGTGCTGCTGTTCTCGACCGACCTCATCGTCTTCCCCGTCATCGGTCTGATCCTCTGGACCTCGCGCCGGCCCCGCGACGTGCGCTCGAGCACACTCGCGGTCGTGATCCTGGCCGCGAGTCTGTTGGGGTCGAGCAAGCGAGGCGCCGACCTGAATTACTACCTGAGCCTCCGCGTGGTCGAAGCTTTGGCGGTGGGGACGCTTTGGAACGCCGCCTCGACCGTCACGACTCAGCGGGGACGCGTCTTCACCACCCTGGCCGCCACCCTCGGCCTGCTTGCCTTGCCGTTCGGGACGCTCCTCACCGCGCAACAGGCCTTCGCCTCCTGGAAAACGTCCGAGGACCTGCGAGGGCCATTGGGACACCAACTCCTACGCACCTATCAGCAAGTGTACCGGATGGCCGAGGATCCGAAGGCGCGACTGCTGACCGACTCCGGCCTCTTCGACCTCCACCAGAAAGAACGGGCGGCGTTCGGCGACCCCTGGCTCTTCCGGATGCTCGTCGAGACCGGACGGCTCGAACCGACCCGGATGAAGCGGGCGATCGAGGCGCAGGAATATGATTGGATCGTCACGACCAGCGACCTGAACGCGAAGGAGTATGAATCCTACGGGTTCGGTCTCCCGATGGCCCTGGTCGAGCCCGCGAGGGCCCATTACGCCTTCGTCCGCTCCGACGTCGGCCTCTTCTTTTACTCGCGTCGAGTGCTGGCGCCGTCGAGGGCAGGCGCGGAGACCGCGGCCCCGGTGCGATGAACCGAAGAGAGCCGCCGTTGGCTCCTCTAACGACTCAAGGCGCCTGGGACCACTCGGAGATCCCAAGGCGAGCGGCGACCTTCGGATCTTCGATGCGATAGACAGCGTCTCGGGGCATGACCAGTCGGTCGAATGGGGCGACCGCGTTCGACCGCTGCTCGGCGACGAAGTCGGAGATGTCTTCGATACCGATGAGCCAGTCTTTCACGTATCTGCCAACCACGTCGCCCCTGAGCCCGAGTTGGATCGCCCGGCGCTCGACGGGATTGCCGGATGGCCCGTGGTCGGGATCCCACTGGAGCCGGACGTCGGACTCGGCAACCGCCTTCTGCCACGCGTCGTGGCTCGCATAGGCCTCCGCCGAGAATGACGAGGGGACCGCCCGGCGGAGGATCTCGTCGAAGGCCTCCCGGCGCAGGCGGACGGCCAAAGTCACCTCCTGGTCGACCTTCGTGCCCCACCCCGAACGATACATCATCCAGAGGAAGTTCGGCTTGATCCAGGTCATCCGACCGACCTTGAATTCGCCCCCGAAATGGCCATGCTGGGCCGCATAGCGGCCGATCTTCGGGTTGTACGCTTGGTACACGACGACCGACTCGGCATTGGCCTGGGCGAGGATATGTCGGCCAGCTTTGGGCCATCGCGACTTCTGGTCGAGATACGCTTCCGTCTCGAGGTTCATTCCCTGACTCGGTTGTGTCGTTCGTGGTGCCAGTTGTGGCGAGTGAAGCCGCGTAGCCAGGAATTCTCCAGGTAGTGGAATGTCCCCGAGCCATTCTCCCAACTCAAGAGGCCGACGCTGCCCTCTTCCGCACAGGAGCCACCTCGCCTCAACTCGAACCCCGCCAATTGATAGACCTGAGTGCCGCCCGCCGGGCTCGCGACCTGTCCGAAGCGGCTCCCGTAGTGGCCGAAGAAGGCGAACGAGGGTTTGGCCAACTCGAGCATGAGGCCGAGACCTTCGCTCCCGCTGTCCGTGAGGACGGCATCCCTCGGGCCGTCGTGCGAGAGCAGCACGTCGAACGACGAACTCGCCAGCGCGGTCACGCTCTCCTCCCGGATGCGGCCCCGGTCGGGAGTCCGGCGGCGGGCGTTCGGCGCGCGGTCATCGATCCCCCAGAGTGCACCCACTCGTAGGGGGCCGGGCAGGGTCTCGACCCGGCCGTCACGGATGCAGCGGACGAGCAGGTAGGCATCGACGGGGAAGTTCGACGAATGCCTCCCTCCGTTCCGCTCGTGCGTGGCCAGTGCCTCGAAGTCTTCGTGATTGCCGGCCGTGAACCAGAGGGGAGGCGGCGGGCCGTCCTGCCCATTCAGCACGGCATCGGCCTCGCGAGTGGGCTCGGCGATCAGGCAGGCCCCCAACTCCAGGGGGTCGGCGGCGGCATGCCGGGCGGTCGCCTTGTCGAGCCGAGACGGATCGGGAAAGTAGCCGAGGTCGCCGACCTGGAGCAGCCCGTCGAGATGGATCCCATGCTCCCGCTCCCAGGCCATCGCCAGTCGGAACGCCGGGAGGATCCGGCCGTGGAGGTCGCCGAAGACGAGATAGTGGTTCAGGCTCATTTCGGCGACGTCATCTTCCGAAGGTGTATGTGGCCCGGCATGAGTCGGGGGAGGGGCGATCAGGCCCTCCTTTCCAGGACACCTTTCGGGCGGGCGGGTTCGGCAATTTCGTTGGGGGAACCTCCGTACGGATGACGTCTGTCCCTGTAGAAGAGGGCGATCCGGGCCTCCCAGTGTCACTTCGACGGCCAGAGGGATTGGATCAGCGCCACCGTGCGATCGACGAGCACGCGACCTCCTTCGGGACCGACCTCGCTGCTGGCGACGATCGCGCTGTAGCCTCCGCCCTTGACGGCTTCGGCCGTCGGGAGGTAGGAGCCGGGGCCCGCGAGCTGGATGATGAAGGTCTGGAGCGCCGGGCTGAGGGATTTGATCTGGAGGCCGTACTGGGTGAAGAGCTCGAAGTCGTTGGTGGTGATCGCGACGTCGCCGACCCTGACGGCGTGCAACTCCATCCGATAAGGCTTGACCTTCCCGGCCTTCTGGCGTTCGTAGCGGTTGACGACGTCCTGGTGCCAGTTCGTCATGCGGGTGTTTCGCGGATCCTTGGAGAGCACCTCGATCTCCTTCCGGGTGCGGGCGAACTCCTCGTCGGTGACCAATCTGGGGGGCAAGTCGATCGTCTCGACTCGGTGGACGAGCACGGCCCCGGTGATCTGTTCCTGGCGGGCTCCTTCGTAGGCCTCGTCCCAGGCGGCGACGATCCGCTTCGCGAGCTCCTCGAGCCGGGTGATCTTGCGGAGCGTCCGCATCCGCTCCTCGGCCTTCTTGCGGTACATCAGGTGTGGGGACTGGTCGCCGGCCGCTCCCGTCCAGCCGAGTATGGCGAGGTCCTTGCCGTGCTTTGCCTTCAACGACTCGCGGACCTGATGCCAGAAGTCGGCGTCGATGAAAGAGTCACCCTCGACCTCCTGCGCCGGGCAGGCGACATTGACTGCCGAGGCGATCAGTTTACCATCGCCGTCCCAGACGAAGAGGACCTCGATCCCGTGGTCCTCGGGCCCTTCGATGCCTCGGAAGTCGGGGCGGTCGGTCGCTCCATACATGATGGTCTGGCCGTCGGCGTAGACGGCCCGACGGTTCTGGGGGATCGCGGCGTGGCCGAGACCCCAGCCGACCCGGCCGGGCTTTCGCGACTCCCAGGCCTTTGCGACGGCATCAACGACGCGGCCGGCGAGGAATTCGGAGTACTCGGAGGGCTGCATCACGCCGTCCTTGGGGATCAGGTATTGCCCCTCCTGCTGCAACGGTGCGGTGTGCGTGTGGGTGGCGCTGATGACGAGCTTCTGGGGATCGAAGTCGAGGAGCCGTCCCTTGAGGAGTCCACGGACTCGGTTGATCACCGCCGAGTCGATGGCGACGAGGTCACACGCGACGAAGATCGCCTGGTCGAGAACCTTGGACTCATCCCTCGATTCGAACGCCAAGGCCGTCGCCGTGACCGGGCTCCTGACCCCTTGCGAGATGCGGGTATGCATCTGCCCGGAGAGGGCGACCGGCCGGTCGGGGGTGATGCTGATGGTCGAGGCCCCGACGCGCAGTTCGGAGGCGCGAGCCTCTCCAAATGCCGCGAGCAGGCAGAAGGCGAGGACGCCCAGGATGAGTCGGGGGGAACAACCAGGCTTGGCGAACGTCATGGTGCTGGGTCTCGGTCCGGGTTGCGCAATTAAGAGGGAGGATTCACCACAAAGGCACGAAGGACACAAAGAAAAACTAAAACGAACAATTGTAAAAATTGCTTTTGCTTTGCTTTGTGTCCTTCGTGCCTTTGTGGTGAATCCTCCCCGTTTCCGTACCTCCGAGGATCTGCTCTACGGCTTCACCCGACGTCCCGAGGGGCGATGGGTCAACGCGTAAAAATACCAGCGGAGGTATTGGGGGAGCCACGCGCGGAGGTTGAAGCGGGACTCGCCGGCGGAGCGGTCGCGCCAGGTGGTCGGGACTTCGGTGATTCGACAACCGGCGGCGAACGCCTTGGCGGTGATCTCGAGGGAGTATTCGAAGCCGCCCTGGCTTTCGATCGGGTGATCTAAAAGGACCTGGCGACGGTAGGCGCGGAAGGCGTTGGTCGCGTCGTGCGTGGGGAGTCCCGCGAGCCAGTGGAGGGAGAGGCCGGCCGATCGCGAGAGGAACTTCTTGAGCCGAGGGCCACCGATTTGGCGGCCCCCCTTCATGTACCTCGAGGCGCAGACGATGTCATAGCCTTGGTTGCGGATCAGGTCGACCATCCGGGGGACGTTCCCCAGGTCGTCGGAGAGGTCGGCCATCGTGATGATGACGACCTCGGCGGTCGTCGCCGCGATGCCCGCCCGCACGGCGTTCAGGACGCCTCGGCCGAGGTTGTTCTTGACGAGCTCAACGCCGGGGAATCGGGGCGCGAGCTCGCGGACCACCGGCACGGTGTTGTCGCCGTCGAAGTCGTAGACGACGAGGACTCGCTTGGTCAGCGGCACCTTCGCGTAGATCTCTTCGAGGGCCCGGCCGATCTGGGCCCCCTCGTTGTAGACGGGCATGACGAAGTCGACGTCGACGGGCGCGGTGGTCATCGATGCCGGGACCTTTTTAGCCACGGATGGGGCACGGATAAAAGACAACGACTCGACATCGGGCGAGGCCAATAACGCTGAAGGCGATCCACAGATGACGCAGATTGACACGGATGAAATCGAGGAATTGTTGCGATTCTATCCGTGTCAATCTGCGTCATCTGTGGATGGATCCGCCTTTTCTTGCAAGTGCTCCATCCATGGCTGGTCTTAGGGTTCTGTCGGGTCACTGACAAACAGAACCTGGATTTCGCAAGTCAGCCCTTCCGAGAATCAAATTCCCCCGATTTCGATCTGGCCTTGGACCCAGGGGATGATCTCGTCGAGGACCTCGGAGAGGGGGGCGTTGGCCTCGAAGCCGAGGACTCGCTTGGCCTTCTCGACGGAGGGGACGCGGCGCTGGACGTCGTGGGTGTAGGGGGTGTCGGAGACGTATCGGAAAGGCTCGTCGCCCCGGACCTTGTGCCAGATCAACTCGGCGAGCTCGAGGACGGTGGTGGAGACGTCGGTCGAGAGGTTGAAGTCGTCGTTGAGCGCGGCCGGGGACTCGACCGCGAGGCGGATCCCCCGGGCGAGGTCGCCGCCGTAGGTGTAGTGGCGGACCTGCTGGCCGTCGCCGAGGATGTGGAGCGGGTCCTGTCCTTTGAGGATCTTCTGGACGAGGTCCGGCACCACGTGGCTGAGTGCCAGGCGGACGTTGCCCGAGAGGACTTCCTTGTCGGAGAGGGCGCGACGTTCGCCGATGCCGACGCAATTGAACGGGCGGACGATCGTGAAGGGGAGCTTATACTGCTCCCACGCCCCCTTCGCGAAGTATTCGGTCGCGAGCTTCTGGAACCCGTAGGTCGAGCGCGGGGGAGGGCAGAGGGCCTGCTCGCCTTCGGGGGTCGGGTAGACGTTCGTGCTCTCGAAGACCATCGACGACGAGACGACCGTGATCTTCTGGAGCTTGGCGTCGCGGTGGGCGGCGATCGCGGCGTCGAAGGCGGCGGCGGTGATCCGCTCGTTCTCGGCGATCAGGTCGTAGGCGAGCTCGTGGAACAGGGAGATCCCGCCGATGATCGCCGCGCCCGCGACGAAGTGGTCGCAGTCCTCGAGCAACTCGCGGACGAGGGCGACGTCCTTGGCGTCGCCGACGACCTTGCGGTAACGGTCGTGAGTGTCGTACGTTCGGTCGAGCGGGCCGTACTTGGAGAAATTGTCGAGCCCGACGACCGAGTGTCCCGCCGCCAGCAATTCCTCGACGAGGTAGCCGGCGATGAATCCGCCGGATCCGGTGACGAGAACCTTCATCTCAGGCCCGTTCCCTTCCCGAAGAAATCCCAGACGTCGACAACCGGCAAGGCCTCGGGGAACCTCAGCGACCGGTACGCACCGTGCGGGGCCCCGAGGATGACAAGGTCGGAGCGTTCGATCAGCTCCGACACCGGCACGAACGTGGGGTCCTTGATGTAGACGTCGGTGCAGATGACGTCCGCCGCCTCGTACTCGAGGATCTTGCGGAGCTTGTACGAGAGCGACTCGCGTGCGTTGTCGCTCTCGGCCTTGAAGGCCATGCCCAGGATGCCGATCCGCATCCGGGAGAGCGGGTAGTTGACCTTGAGCCGTCGGACGAGGAAGTTCGGCAGCCCTTCGTTGATCTGCATCGCGGCCTGGCCGAGCGCGAAGTTGTCATTCGCCGCGGCGGCGAGCTGCATCGTGTCTTTGAACAGGCAGGGGCCGGCGGCGAAGCCGCTGCGGGGCAGGCCGGCCATCCGGGGATAGTCGCGGGTCACCGCGTCGAAGATCCGGTAGAAGTCGAGGCCGTAGTCGGTCGCGATCATCAGGAACTGGTTCGACGTGGCGAACTGGATGTAGCGCCAGACGTTGGTGAAGACCTTCGCGAGCTCGGCCTCGATCGGCGAGAGCGGGATGAGCGAGCTGGCGATCTTGCCGAAGAGCTCACTGGCGAGCGCGAGGGCCTCTTCGTCGCAGCCGGAGACGATCTGGGGCAGCGAGGTGAGTTCCTCGAGCGACTTCCCTTCGGCGATCCGCTCGGGGCAGTAGGCGATCCGGACGTCACGTCCCGCGGCCTGGACGAGCTCCCGGATCTTGTCGGTCGTCCCGGGCAGGACCGTGCTGCGGAGCACCAGGCATTGGCCGTCGGCCAGGAGGGGGAGGAGCGACCGGAAGAATCGCCTCATCTTGTGGAAGGTCGGATTCAGGTGCTCGTCGACGGGGGTGCCGATGACGACCACGACGAATCGCGCCTGGGCCACGAGGGCCGAGTCGCTCGAGACGATCAACGACTTGCCGATGAACTGCTCGAGCAAGGGCTGGGCACCCCGCTCGAGGAAGGGCATCGTGCCGGAGCGCACCGTGGCGACCGCACGTTCGTCGATGTCATAGATGGCGACCCGGAGGCCCGCCCTGGCGAACGCAAGCGACAGGGGCAGGCCGACGTGTCCGCAACCCCCCACGACGCAGACGTCGAACGCGGGAGGCTCGGGAGCCTTCGTCCGATCGGCTGGATCCTCTTCTCGCATCGAACGCCCCGTCACTTTCGGTCGTCCGCGAGCGTTCCCCGGAACGTCCGAGGACGGCCCGGGGGTCACGGATCGGAGAATCTCACGCTAACGAGACTCGGGGCGTCATTTCGAAGAACTCGGGGTCGTCGTCGCGGTCGTTCATTTCGACCTGCGCCCGACGACAGTCTTCCTCGAGGGATTCAGTGCCCACGGCCCCTGGATGTTGAGGAAGTCATTGTAATCCCCCTCGGGGGTTCATTCCAGGCGCGAGGTCCATGGATCTCGCCGATGATTACTCGGCCACGACGCTGACCTTGGGCGGCTTGGTGTAACCCTCGAAGGCGGCGGGGAGCTTGGCCGAGGCGGTCGTGCCGCCGTGGAGCAGCACCCGGTATCGGAAGCGGATCGACTCGCCGGGCGCGAGGGTGTGGTCGCCGGGTTGGGCCTTGCCGAAGTCGTGCCACCCGAACGGATTCGCGGCGAAGAGGCCGTAGGTCCGGACGTGCCAGGTGGTCGGGAATCGGAAGCTCTCGGGATGGTTCATGATCGCGATCCCGAGCGTCTGGCCGCCGACCGGGCCGGTGTAGTCGACCCAGGGCGAAGGCTTGCCCCAGGCCGCGTCGTCGGTCAGCCCCTCGGCATTGGTGATCTTGCCCCCCGTCTTCTTGTTGACGTCCATGCTCGACGCCACCCGCAATCCGAACATTCCCTCCTTCGTGTCGCCGAACGTCACTGGCCCCGCGGTCGCCTTCAGCGTGATGCCGAAGTCGATGATGCGCACGGCCCCGGTGTCGTGGAACCGGACGTCGCGGACGTCCTCGAGGACCTTCTTGCCGTCGGGCGCCAACCAGTCGTCGGTCGTCCGGATCACCCCGACGGCCGGTCCGCCGTCGATGATTTCCCGAGAGGTTTCGCGGATCGAGCCGTGCCCCTTGATCTCCGACCAGAAGTCGATGCCGTTGACCTTGCCGTGCGTGAACCACATCGACCGCTGGTGGGGGTGATCCGGGTCCTCACCCTTGATAATCTCCATGGGGTACGCACGCGTGACCGCGACCCCGGTCGGCCCGAACACGGGGAAATAGAACGGCTTGGGCCCGGGGCCCGTCCGGTAGACGGTGAACGGCTTGCCCCCCGAAAGGATCTCCACCGTCTGGCCGGCCGGCCGGAGCTCGATGCCGGGGTGTGCACCCGCGGAAGTCGCCTCGTGCCTCAGGCTGTAAGTCGCGGGCGACCTCCCCGGGACGCGCTCGAGCACGACGCTCAGGTAGGATTTTTTCCCGTCGACGAAGACCTTCGCCGGCAGGGGCTTGCTCGTCCCGTCGGTCTGGAGGACGTAGTCGCCCGCTGGCACGGGGACACTCAACTCGGCGACGACCGGCGTCGCCTCGAGGTCGGTCCCCTGGCCTTCGACGGTCACTCGCCACGTCTCGGCCCAGGCTGAAGAGGCCGGGTTCGTGAACAGCAGTAGGAATGTCCAAGCAATTCCGAGGGCCCGAGCATACCGAGAGGCGAACATGGGCGACTCCGACTTGAGGGCGTTGGTGTTGGCCTCGAGCCACGTCGTGGAGGTCGGGGCGTCGCTCGCGAGGTTGCGACCGGCCTAACCCTCCGTCCGAAGCGTGCGATCGGGGTGAAAAGGCGTCTCCGAATGCGGAGGGGCGTCGCCGGCCGCACCCGGTGGTCGACCCCGGCCCGAGGAGGCCGCCATGATCTTGCACCAGAGGAAGGCCATCCTCAAGGCCCAAGCCCGATTTCAAGGCGGAGAGGACGGAGGTTCTTTTTAGCCACGGATGGAACACGGATGATTTCAAAAACAATAAAACTTGATGGGTTGATCTATTGTTGGGAATTCCTGCTCGGTCTTCGATCGGATGTCGGGCCGTCGAAAACAGACAAGGTTTTTCGAGTCCACGCATGTAGTGCGGATTTGGATTTGATGTGGAGTGGGTGAAATTTGGCGAGCGAAGCTTTTTATTGAAAATGTCATCGATATTTGTTGCTTGACGGAGAACGCCGAAGGGTCCCTGACGGGGCGATGCAAACTTCAGGGAGTGCTTGAATTGTCGGGGGTACGTTGAAGGGGCGTACTCTTCGGCTTATACTGCCTTGTGATCGTGATCCGAGGTCGCGCCGAGGTCGAGTTACGACCGTCCGCACGTCTCCGGCTTTCGGGATCAGGGCGAGACCTCGACACGTCCGGTCGGCCCAGTCTTGTGTGTTGATGATTCCGTGGTGGATTGGGGGGGCCTGTTCCAGGCGATCAGCGATGGCGAAGCGGCTTTATGTGGGGAATTTGAGCTACTCGACCACCTCGGAGCTCCTTCAAGAACTCTTCGGACAGTTCGGTCCCGTCAGCTCCGCTCAAGTCTTGAGCGACCGCGAGACGGGGCGGAGCCGAGGGTTCGGCTTCGTCGAGATGGACAGCGACGACGATGCCGACGCGGCGATCCAGGCCCTCGACGGCAACGACTTTGAGGGCCGACGCCTCGCGGTCAATGAGGCCCGCCCACGGACACCAGGGGGCGGCGGCCCTCGGGGTGATGGTGGTGGAGGCTATGGCGGCGGCGGTGGTGGTCGTGGAGGCTATGGCGGCGGCGGTGGCTACGGCGGTGGTGGGTATGGTGGCGGCAAATATTGATCCGATGAGATTCGACTCAGCCCGGCGTGGAGCGGGCTGGGTCTTGATCCGAGGCGTCATCTCGAGGATTTGTCGCCCCTACGCAGCCCTGTCGAGGAGATTCACGCATGTTGGATCCCGATAGCCGTCGTTGCGAGCTCCGCGATCGGATTGAGTCGGTGCTCGATCAGCACGTCCGCCCGGGGCTCCTCGTCGATGGCGGGGACGTCGAACTGGTCGGTGTCGACGAGGACGACATCGTCCAGGTTCGGATGCAGGGAACCTGCGCCGGGTGCCCGTCTTCGACCATGACCCTGATCATGGGGATCGAGGCGACCGTCAAGTCGCACGTCCCCGAGATCCGATTCCTCGAAGCCGTCCTCTGACGTCCCCTCGCCTCGATCCCTCGAACCGACCAAGGCCCGCGTCGCCGCGACCCACCCTCTCCGGTTCCGCCCGTCTCGAGGCGTAGCCTCGTCTGGACCTCTCATGCTCGATCCCTGGGTCTGGCCTCGCGCCGCTTATATTCACATTCCCTTTTGTGCGCATAAGTGCGGCTATTGCGACTTCGCCTCGCTCGCAGGCGTCGATCACCAGGCCGACCGCTACCTCGCCGCACTCGAGCGTGAGATGGCGATGATGGGGGAGCCTCAGGAAGTCGACGCGATCTTCGTCGGCGGAGGCACCCCTACCCGGCTCGACGCCGGGCAACTGCGCCGGCTGGTCGAGATGATCCGCCGCTGGTATCCGATCACGCCCGGGGGCGAATGGACCGTCGAGGCCAACCCGGGGACGCTCGACGAAGAGAAGGCGGACGTGCTGGCGGCGGGTGGGGTAAACCGGGTGAGCCTTGGCGCCCAGTCGTTCCAGCCGGCGCTGCTTGAGGTCCTCGAGCGGAACCACGCGCCCGAGGAAGTGGCGAGGGCCCTGGAATGGGTCCGTCCGCGATTCCCTCAATGGTCCTTCGACCTGATCTTCGGCGTCCCCGGCTCGACCCCGGAGCTCTGGCGGGCCGACCTCGAGACGGCCCTCGAGCTCGGGCCCTCGCATCTCTCGTGCTACGGCCTCGTGTACGAGAAAGGGACGGCCTTATGGAAGCAGTGGCGTGCGGGACTCGTCCACGAGGTGGACGAAGAGAGCGAACGCACGATGTATGCCCACACGATCGACCGTCTCGATCGCGAGGGGCTCGCGATGTACGAGATCTCCAACTTCGCGAGGCCCGGGCACGAGTCGCGACACAACCTGGTCTACTGGGCGAACGACGCCTATTTCGGCGTGGGCGTCGGCGCGGCCCGATACCTCGAAGGTGTCCGATCGGTCAACACTCGCGACCTCCCCGCCTACCTGAGGCGCCTCGAGTCGGGCGAGCCGGCCACCGGCCCGACCGAGCGGCTCGACCCCGAGGCCCGCGCCCGCGAAACCGCCGTCTTGATGCTCCGTCGGACCGTCACCGGCATCGATCGCCCCGACTTCGAACGCCGGACCGGCATCACCCTCGACGCCCTCGCCGGACCCGTGGTCCAGACCTACGTCGCCCGAGGGCTCCTCGACGACGACGGTCGCCGCGTCCGCTTCACCCGCGAAGGCCTCTACCTCGCCGACAGCGTCCTCTGCGAGCTGGTTTGAACCTGTCGCGCGGCCCGGCACCATCCCAATCCGCCGATTCGTTGGGTGCCGTGACCCGTCCCTTGAAATCAAGATAGGGATCACGGGCCAAACTTTTAATAATGATGACATGTTTTTTCGGTGGCCGTGGTCTGTGGCCCCGTCTTTCGACGATGTCCAAACTGGCGCGGGTTCCACAGTCGATATTTTACCCGGATATTATTGACTTGTGATTTTGTCCGGGTAATATTCCTCCGCAGTCGATCATGACCGGGAGGAAGGGGTGAAGGTGATGGTGGTCTCGACGCAGCGGCGGTGGATGGCGTTCGAGGGGTTCCGATGTATTGCCTCGGGCGACCTTCGGGAGGTGGCCTTGAGCACGAAGGTGGTCGTCGATCGGGGAGGTCGTGAGCCGATCCTGATCTTCGACGACCTGACAGGCGAGCAGGTTGAGATGGATTTCCGCGGCACCGTTGAGGATGTCGAAGGGCGTCTCGCCTCGCCCGACGAGACGTCGGGATCCACCACCGAGGCCGAGGCTACCCCTCGCGGCCCCGGCCGGCCGAGGCTGGGGGTCGTCGCCCGCGAGGTGACGCTCTTGCCGAGGCACTGGGAGTGGTTGGCCAGCCAGCCGGGAGGGGCGTCCGTGGCCCTTCGCAAGCTCGTGGACGAGGCGCGGCGCGCGAACGAAGGCCGAGACTTCGCAAGACGAAGGCGGGAGGCGACCTACAAGTTCATGTCGGCCCTCGCCGGCAACCTGCCCGGGTTCGAGGAGGCGACGCGGGCCCTCTTCGCCGACGACTCCGGACGTGTCGCGGAACTCATTCGAGACTGGCCGGAAGACGTCCGTGAGCATCTCTTGCGACGCCTCCGAGACCCGATTGTCCCGGCAGCCGTGGGCTCGACCGTCGAGGCCGACGTCCCCTGAACGATCGAGGCCCGAGATAATGAGCAACCCCGTCCGCGACGTGCGAAGCGTCGCGGACGGGGTGTTGTTTGGATTGGTGAGTGGGAATGCTTTGATGGATCTCGGTCGGCCGACGTCGAGGTGTCGCCGGGGCTGATCTCGGCCGATCAACCCTTCCGCAACTGGTCGGCCCTGGCGGCGAGCTTGATCACCGCGGCCTGGAACAGGCCTCGGGCGTTGCCGCTGGCGCCTCGATAGGCTTCGTTGAAGCCTTCGGCCTGGGTCCAGGTGATGACTTCCATCACCTGTTTGCCCATGAGGGCCAGCATTTCGTCGATCGTGGGAGCGGCCGAGGGGATCGGGTCGGAAAGGGCGACGGCCTTGGCGTCCTCGGCCTCCCAGGGGGGCGTCGCCGAATCCGAAAAGTCCGGAGGCCGGGACACGGCGGGCATCGGGCTGGTCGCGTCGTCCCAGGGGGGCGTGTCGCTCTCTCGACCGCCCCGGTCTCGGGGGTCGTCCTGCTGGGCGCTCGCCTTACCTTTCGGTAGGTGCTCGTTCGGATCTTTGGGCAGGCCGGCCGAGGAATAGACCTTGCCGTCGGCCCCGACCCGGCCGGGGTTGTTCGGGATCTGGTTCGCCTCGATCAGGCTGCGCCTGGTCTTGGCGACGAGCTCTCGGCTGACCCCCAACTCCTCGGCCATCCGGCGGTCCGACCAGTCGTGATGGATCCGGAGCTTGACGTCGACCGCCCTCCGACGCTCGGCGCGGGTGAGCGGCAGCCCGTGGAAGAGGTTGACGCTCGCGACGAAGTCGAGTGCGTCAGTGTACGTCCCCTCGCGGACTTCGGCCGAGATCGACTTTCGGCCGAGGGTCACCGCCGCCGCGTGGCGGTGGAAACCGTCGGCGACGACCCACTGGCCCTCGACTTCGAAGACCGTGATCGGCGGCAGTCGGTCCCAGGCCTCGGCGTAACGCTCGACGGTGAAGTCGTCGAGGCGGTCGCGCAGGTTGAGGTTCGGGTCGAGGACCAGGTCATGCAACGGCAACTCGCGAATGTCCATCTCGCCCGCTCCCTTTCCCAAGGCCGACCTCTCTCGCGGTCATTCATGGCTATCCCTATCCCACTCGTCGTCCTATGATCGGTCGTCGTACGGTTCGGCTTGCAGCGAATGTCGCGCGGGATTGCCTTCGGGATTCGGGAGATTCGGCCGATGCGGGTTGTCCTGACGGGAGCGAGCGGCCAGCTTGGGGCCTACCTGATCGAGACCCTGTTGGGGCTCGGGCACGACGTGTCGGCCTGGAGTCACCGCGAACCCGCGGAACGCGGCGGGATCCGGTTGATCCCGGTCGACCTGACCGACTCCGAGGCCACCACACTCGCCCTGTCGCGGGCGAATCCCGACGTGATCCTCCATGCCGCGGCCCTGAGCTCGACGGAAGGCGTCCGGCGCGACCCCGAACGCGGCCGGGCCGTCAATGTTGAGGCGACCGCGCGATTGGCCGAGTGGTGTACCTCCCACGATCGGCGGCTGATCTTCACCTCCACCGACCTGGTCTTCGACGGGGCCCGGGCCTGGAACCGCGAGGACGACCCCGCCGAGCCCGTCGTGGCCTACGGCAAGACGAAACGCGAGGCCGAGGACGTCGTCCTCGCCTCCCCCCACGGTCTGGTCACGCGGGTCTGCCTGCTCTACGGGCCGTCGCGTTGCGGGCGCGAGGGCTTCTTCGACCGGACCCTCGCCGCGTTCCGTCGGGGTGAGGCCCAGTCGTTCTTCGAGGACGAATTCCGGACCCCACTCGACTTCGCCACCGCCGCGTCGATCCTGGGCAGACTGGTGACCTCGGACGCGACCGGCCGACTCCACCTCGCCGGCGCCGAGCGGGTCAGCCGCTTCGACCTGATCCGTCGCGTCGCGACCGCCGCCGGCTTCGATCCCTCCCTCGTCCTCGCGAACCGTCAGGCCGACGCCGTCATGACCGAGCCCCGCCCCGCCGACGTCTCGCTCGACACGACGCGACTGGCCAGCCACTTCCCCGACCTCTATCGTCCCTCGATCGAAGACGCCGTTCGGGTCTTGGGTTGTTCTTGAGCCCTTGCATAATCCAAGGAACTGGGTCGAGGGTTTGTGGCGCAGACTATCGAAATACTGGTCTGCTGATTGCAGAAGATGCCGCCGTGCGTTTGTCCTGGTGAGCCCGTCGAGTCTGAGTGCCTTCGAACGGGACGTTGGCGGACAGCAGCCGAGGCGGGATGATGGGCCGTGAAACCGGCGAACAATCAAGACCGACGACGAAAACGAAGTTCGTCAACGGGGCGAGGAGAAAGGGGGAGTTCGCTGATGGCTGGGAGCAAGCACGAGCCGGGCGAGGAGAGCAAGGTGCCGGCGGCGGCCCGTCCCGCTTATGATGCTGTCGTGGCGCTGACCGACACCTTCTGTCGAGAGCATCTGACCGACGAGTACAAGGCCCTCTGTCGGAAGCTCGCAGCGGCCTTGGCCCGCAAGCGGCCCTCTCCTTTGCTCGGGGGCAAGCCGACGACCTGGGCCTGCGGGATCGTCCGCACGATCGGCTGGGTCAACTACCTCGACGACAAGGCAAGCAAGCCTCACATGAAGCTGCCGGCCATCGACAAGGCGTTCGGCGTGGCCGAGAGCACCGGCCAGGGCAAGTCGAAGGCGATCCGTGAACTGTTCAAGATCCGCACCCTCGACCCGCAATGGGTACTGCCCAGCCGGATGGACGAGAACCCGAGGGCCTGGATGATCCAGATCCATGGATTCCTCGTCGATGCTCGAATCCTGAAGCGTGAGGCGCAAGAAGAGGCGTTCAAGAAAGGATTGATCCCATTCATCCCGGGCGATCGCTCCGGTCGCCCTGTCGAGGAGTGAGCCATGCCTCGCACCAAGGGCGGATCACCCCCCTCCCGCTTCGGGCCGGGGACCAGAGTCCGGGTCAAGCCCGGCGTCCCCGACCCGAATTTCGCCGACATTCCTCTCGGCGGTTGGGCGGGGGTCATCCGGGAGGTCGAGCACGACAAGGACGAGAATGTTTACCTGATCGACTGGGACCAGGCGACCCTTCTTGCGATCCACCCCATCTACATGAAGCGGTGCGAGCGGGATGGCCTGGAACCGGAGTCGATGTGGCTCGGTGAGCAAGTCCTCGAGATCAACGACGGTGCCGCTGTCCCCATCGAGATGCCGACGGCGATCGTCACCAGAGCGTTGTCCGAGAAGGACCAAGACGATCGGGTCTGTATGGCTCTCGGCTTGACCAGCGACGATCCACTCCCCGAGGTGAGTGAGGAGACGTTACTTGCTTATTACCACTATCTGAAGGACAAGCTGAAGTTCCCTTTCAAGGCCCGGTCTGACGAGGACGGCTCGTCGCTGACCGTCCACCGATTGCCCGACCCCAAAGAGTACGACCTGGAAGAGGACGTCGGGTTGATCGTCGAAGCCCGGACCCGAGAGGGATCCTTCGACGTGCCTCTGGCCGAGCTAGACGATGCCGTGGGGAACCGAAAGCTGATCCAGGACTATGCTTACTGGTTCCACAATGGCAGTTGAGACAAGGTGGAGATGATGATGGCGAAGAAGAAGACGCAACCCAAGTCACCACTCATCGGCCACTGGCGTATCGTCTCGATGAGCGAATGGGAGGATGATTATCTCGACGAAGAGGTCCAAGCTTACATCAAAGTCGAGGACAAGGGCCGTGGCTCCTTCCAGTTCGGTTACATCCAGGGGCAGATCGACGCCAGGATGACAAACCGTGAAGGAAAACCTGCCGTGGAGTTCTCATGGGAAGGTGGTGATGGCGCGGACGGCACCCCGCTAACGGGCCGCGGCTGGGCAATCCTCCAGGAAGATGAATTGCACGGCATGTTCTTCATTCACGAAGGCGACGATTCCGAGTTCGTGGCGAAGCCGGTGAATGTTGGAGGAGAATAACCGTGGCTGAGGAGGAGAAGCTCAAGCTCGGCAGAGGGGTGGCCTTCGTCAAGAGCCAATTGAAGCAAGTCCCCCAGTGCGAAGAGGTCTGGGAGGCCGACTTCGGGGCACTACCCAAGCCGATGACGCAGTCCAGGACCGACTACCTCGGCATGGTCGTCACAAAGACAGGAGAGAACCTCCTGGCTGATCTGCCGGTGCAGGGCAGGCCCTCGGTCAATGACCTCGCCACGCTCCTGGCCCACGCCATGAGTCGTCCGCTGGACGGATCCGCCCGCAGGCCGAGGCTCGTCCGAGTGCGGGGTCATCACCAGTGGCGGGAGCTGTTTCTCCACCTCAAGCAACTGGGTGTGGAGGTCACGGTCGAGCGGAAGCTCCCGGCGATCACCTCCGCGTACGGTCCGCGACCGTGGCCTCGTCCTGGTCCCGGACGACGTTCATGACCTCCATCTGAGGCTCGGACAGGAACCGTAGCGTTCCGGGCCGAGACATCGCGAACTCCAAGGCGGACTGTCGACTACGGCCGTCCTCATGGCGGTACGACCGTGGACCGATGCCGCCGGACGCTTCCCCTGAGGGCACTCACCAGTCCGGCGGTTACGGTGCAGTAAGTCGCTCCGCTATGGCAACCGACGTGCCGCGGCGATGGTCGATGCTATCTCCTTGACACAAAGGAAAGCAGAAACAAAATTTGATTTCCAAATACTTTGTGTCTTTGTGCCATCGTGGTAAAGACTTCCTATCGAGACGAGAGATCTGGGTGGGCGCGGTGCCAATCCGTGATTGCCTGGAATGCGTGCGCGATCGCGACGAGGCGGTTTTCGGAATAGGCCCGGCCGTCGAGCTGGATCGCGGTCGGGAGTTTTCCCTTGGTCAGGCCGGTGGGGATGACGATCGCGGGGGTGCCGCAGATGTTGCCGGCGCCTCCCATTGACTTGCTGTGGTGGGGGCGGTCGAAGGGGCCGTCGGCGGTCGGGGCCGGGTCGGCGCTGGGGAGGGTGAGGACGGCGTCGAAGGGGGCGAACCATGCGTCGAGGTCGCGGCAGAGTCGGCCGCGGATCCGCTGGGCCCGGAGGTAGTCGGTCGCGAGGATCGCCTGGTCGGCGAATCCTCCGATCCGGTCCTCGGGCGCGACGAGCTTGAAGACGTCGCCCGAGTCGACCATCTCCTCGAAGGCGGAGGCCGCCTCGGCGCCGAGGATTGTCGAGGCAACCGGGTTAAACGGCAGGTCGGGGAGGTCGACTTCCGTCACCGAGCCCAAGGTCTTGAAGAGGCTGACGGCCCGCTCGAAGTTCGCCTTCATGTCGGGCTCGGCGTCGTCGACGCCTCCTTTGAGCACGGCGAGCCGCAAGGGGCGGTCGGGGGCATCGACGGGAGGGTAGCGGTAGGGACGCTCGCTGGCCGAGGGGTCGTCGGGGTCGGGGCCGGTGATCGCGGCGAGGATGAGGCCGCAGTCGTGGGCGTTGTGGGCCATCGGGCCGATCTTGTCGAGCGTCCAGCTCAGGGCCATGGCCCCGGCTCGCGAGACCCGGCCGTAGGTCGGCCTCAGCCCGGTCAGGCCACAATAGCTGCTCGGCGAGGTGATGCTGCCCCAGGTCTCGGTCCCGATCGCGAACGGGACGAGCCCCGCCGCGACGGCCGAGCCCGAGCCGGACGAGCTCCCGCCGCTCCACTGCGAGGGCTTCCACGGGTTGCGACCCGGGCCGGTCAGGCTGGCGTTCGCCTGTCGGTACCCCATCCCTCCGGCGAGCTCGACCATGCTCAGCTTGGCCGCGAGCACCGCCCCGGCCTCGCGGAGCTTGCGGACCACGGTCGCGTCCTGGTCGATGATCCGATCCTTGAATTGGGGACAGCCCCAGGAGGTCGGGATCCCCTTGGTCGCGAGCAGGTCCTTGGCCCCGTAGGGGACCCCGTGGAGCGGCCCACGGTCCCGGCCCTTCTTCAACTCGGCGTCGGCCTGCGCCGCCTGCTCGAGCGCCAACTCACGCGTGATCGTGGCCACGCAATTGTAGCTTGCCCCGTGCTTCTCCAGACGATCGAGGAAAAACCGAGTCAACTCCACCGACGAAACCGCCCCCGACCGGAGCTGGGCCCCGAGGAACGTCAATGGGGCGAACGTGAGCTCGGTCATGGGGGAATGCTCCAGAGGATTCACCACGAAGGCACGAAGGGCACAAAGGTAAAATAAGGATTTTTAAATCCTTGTGTTCTTTGTGCCATTGTGGCGAATCAGTCTTTAATCAATTCTCCCCGGAACGGGGTGAATACAGGTAGGGGCCCGTCGCCGTTGGAGAGGGGGAACTTGCGGAGCGACTCGGCGCGTCGGGTGATCGACTCGACCTCGGCGCGGACGGCGTCTCGGGCATTGGCGTCGAGGTGCTTGCCGAACCGGGCGAGGACGAGCGCCATCCTCGCTTCGGTTTCGGACTCGGGGGAGGGCAGGGGCGTCGCGCCTTTGGCGGGTTCGTCGGCGCTTGTGGTGCCCGAGGGCAGGGCGGCGGCCGAGAGGCCGAGGGTGAGCGTGCGGACGAAGTCTCGGCGGTGTTGGTGATGGAACGGAGGACGACTCATGGGCGTGCGGTCTCCACGAGTGAGGGCGAAGCGTATCGCCGGAAGCCCCAGTAGGCTGGGATGCCGAGGGCGATGATGACGAGCCCGACCATCGACTCGGTCGGCGTTTCGCGGAGCATGTTGCCGAGGAGGATGAGCGCGGCCACGACGTAGATCATCGGCGTGATCGGGTAGCCCCAGGTCCGATAGGGGCGGTCGAGCTCGGGGCGTTTGGCGCGGAGTACGAAGACGCTGGTGACGGCCAGCAAGTAGAAGACGTTGGCCCCGAAGATGACGTAGGTGTAGAGCAGGTCGTAGAGCGGCGTCTTGTTGAGCTTGGTCCAGGCGGCGAGGATCGGGGCGGGGAGCTGGCTCTCGGGGTGCGGAGTGGCGAGGATCAAGGCGGTCCCGGCGATGGTGAGCAAGATCGCCCAGGTCCCTTGAGCGAGCACGGCGTTGGCCGGGGTCTGGAACCGTGGATGGATCCGGCAGAGCCCCATCGGGAAGAGTCCGTCGCGGGCCATCGCGAAATAGGCCCGGGGCCCGGTCAGGGCGTTGCCGTTCAGCGAGATGAACGTCGAGGCCATCACCAGGAGCGAGATCGCGACGACCCCCGGCCCTCCCAGGAGCTCTCGGCAGAAGGCCGCGGCGACGGCCTTGTCGGCCCCCTTGGCCGTGCTCAGGTCGGCGATCCTCGACAAGGGCAGGACGTAGTGGTAGACGAGGGTCATCGACAGGTAGAGCACGATGAGCACCGCCATCCCGAAGATCAAGGCCCGTGGGATGTTCTTCCCGGGCTCCTGCACCTCTTCGGCCAGGGGGGTGACGTTGATCCAACCGTCGTAGGCCCAGAGCACGCCGACCATCGCGGCCATCATCCCGCTGAGGAGGGCGGGCGTGAATTCGGCCGGCCAGATCGGCGAGAAGTTGGCCGCGCTCCCGCCTCCCGTGGCGAAGGGGAGGGCGATGAGGGTGGCGACCCCGCCGACTTTGAGGGCCGTCCCGATGACCTGGAGGCCCCCGCCGAGCGCCGTGCCGAGGACGTTGACCGTCGTCACGATCGCGATGGCGGTGACCGCGGCCCCCGCCTGCCAGATCTCGCCGCGGATCTCGCCCGGGGGCGGGAGGAGTTGCGAAAAGTAGTACGAGAATGCGGCGGCGAGCGTTGCCATCGACCCGGCCCGGGCGATCAAGAATTCGGTCCAGCCGAACAGGAACGCCGGGAGTGCCCCGTAGGCCTCGCGAAGATAAACGTACGGGCCGCCGGCGCGGGGGAGCATCGCACCGAGCTCGGCCAGGGTCAGGGCCCCCGCCGCGCTAAAGGCCCCGCCGACGATCCAGACGACGACGATCGCACCGAGCGACGGGACATCCCGCGCGACCTTCGCCGGCACGATGAAAATCCCCGACCCGATCACCGACCCGACCACCACGCAAAGCGCCGAAACCGGCCCCAGCACCCTCGGCAGTGTGGATGATTCCCGGCCGGTCGTCTCGATGCTCATGTGCGGTGGTTCCTGGGTCTGTGAGAGATGTCGAGTCTTTGGATTTTTAGCCACGGATTGAACACGGATGAAACACGGATAAGAGAAAGGAGAGTTGATCCACAGATGACGCAGATTGGCGCAGATGGAAATTCTAAAAAATCAAATTTAATTGTATTAAATAAATTTGATGAATTCTTTTGAATTTATCCGTGTTTCATCCGTGTTCAATCCGTGGCTAAAATCTTCTCCTCTTTGTGTCATTGTGCCTTTGTGGTGAAGAGTGTCTTCCATTACCGGGCCGCATCGATCGCCGTCTTCATCGCTTCCGTGGCGGCGTTGATGCGGTCGACGAGCGCGGGGAGTTGGGTGGAGAGCATGTCGGGGTTGGATTCGAGGATGGCCTGGCGGACGCCGGGGAGGGGCCAGGAGGCGTAGCCGGTGGTCACTCCGGGCGCGTAGACGGAGTGCTTGAACCAGGGGCGGCCGGGGAGGCCGGCCGGGAGGAGGAAGGCCCGCTCGATCCGGGTCAATGCGTCGTTGACTCGGGCGAGCTTGGCGTCCGCGACGCCGTCGCGGCCGGCGAGATCCTTCGTGGCGAGGTCCAGGGCCTCGGCCCGTTCGCGGAAGGCTTTGACGGCGTCGACGAGTCTCGAGAGCCCCTTGAACTCGAGGGGAGCTTTCCCCGAGGCGTTGTCCGCGGCCCTGGCTTTTCGCTCGACGATCCGGCGGAGGTCGTCGACTTCCTCGCGGAGGACCTCGGCGTAGGGGACGAAGGTCATCGGGATGACGTCCGCCGCGGCGGCACGCATCGCGATCACGGTGTAGAGCCGGGCCGCCATCGTGTGCGTCAGGAACTCGGGGTCGCAGACTCGCTCCATCCACGTGAAGTCGTCGTAAATCGAATGATACACGCCATACTTGCCGCTGAAACCGACGTCGAGCGAGGGGACGCCGAGGTGGTCCAAAAATGCCGTGTAGTCCGACCCCGACCCGAGCGGGTCCAACTGCGGTGAGAACCGGGCAGGGGCCCGCCCCTCCTTGTCCGCGGTTTCGCCCCAGAGCGGGTCGGGCAGGTTGAGGTTCGCCTGGCTCGCCCACTGGGAGCGTCGCTTGTCGACCCAGATCTGGCGGAGCGACCGGCCCGACCGGACGTCGGTGATCGCCCCCAGGGCGTCGAGGAAGAAATCGCGGAGCGAGGGGACGCCGTCGACATCGAGGTCGTGGCCGGCGACGGCCGAGTCGACGTTGAGCAGCATCACGGCCTTCTCGTCGATCTCCTTGGCGTGTTCCTCGCACCACTCGGTCGAGCCGACGAGGCCGTATTCCTCGGCATCCCAACTGGCGTACACGAGGCTTCGCCTCGGCTTCCACCCGTTCCTGACCGCCGCCCCGAGGGCCCGGCAGGTCTCGAGCGTCGCGGCCGTGCCGCTCGACGGGTCGACCGCGCCATAGGTCCAGGCGTCGCGGTGGTTGCCGACCATGACCCAGCGGTCGGGCTCGACCTCGCCCTTGATGGTTGCGATCACGTTCCAGATCGGGCGGACCTTGTAGTCCATCTTGGTGGCGAAGTGGACCTCGGCCGGCCCGGGCCCGACGTGGTAGGCCAGCGGAAGTCCCCCTTGCCAACCTGTCGGGACGTTCGGGCCGCTCAGGGCCTCGAGGATCGGCTTGGCGGCGTCGTAGGAGATCGGCAAGGCGGGGATGGTGGCGTAGTAATCTTCGCGGACGAAGCCCGTCGCTTTCTCCCACCCCTTCACGCTGAGGTTGCCTTCTGGATCGTCATTGATTGAGGAGAAAGAAGCGATAGGGAAGCCATGAAAAGGATGAATGGGGAGCCGCTTCGCCCCCTTGATGGACGGGCCGTGTGGTGTGGAAGGGTCTCCCGGCCCGAGAGAGAGGAACTGGACGCTGCCGCGCTGGAGGGCCGAACCGGGGCGGAATGGGCCGGCCGGATAGGTGTCCCCCTTGGCGTATCCGTCGTCAGCCGGGTCGGAATAGATCAGGATCCCCTTGGCTCCGCGCTTCTGGGCGTTGCGCACCTTGAGGCCGCGGAAGATCTCACCATAGCGCGCGAGGACGATTTTATCCTTGACGTCAATCCCGAGTTTTTCGAGCGTGCCGAAATCCTCGGGGCGTGCGTAGTTGGCGTAGATGATTTGCCCGGTGACGTCTCCGGAGATGCCGTATCCGTGAAAGGCACCGAAGGCATCGAGGCTGGCGGAATCCTTATCGGAAGGGAGTCGATCCTCGATGTTCGGGAGGAGCTTCGTGGTTGGTGCGACCATGGCGAGAAGGGATTGTCCGTTGCCATTTGGCCCCCGACCGACTGTCTCGGGGTAATTGAGCAAAACCTCATATTCCGAAATCTCCGCCTCCCAGCCCCACTCGCGGAGCTTGTCGCGGACGAAAATCGCGGTCTTGTGGTCGGCCGGGGTGCCGGCGACGTGGGGCTCTTCGGTCAGGGTCCGGAGCCAAGTCCGGGCGTTTTCAGGGGTCGGGACGGTCAGGGCATGGGACTCGGCCTTCGCTTCCTTCGACAGCGAATTCGGGGAGAATCCGGGGGAAGAAGATCGCCCCTCGTCTTGCCCAAGTCCCGCCAAGGTCGCCGATGCCACGATCAATGCACCGCCGAGCCACTCGCACGCCCAACATCGCCGCATAAAAATCCGCCTCCCGAAAACAAATGCTTGACAGAGCCGAATCGCGGGGCCAGACTCAGGGCGTGGTCGTTTGCCGCCAGTCTGCGAGGATACGACGCTTCGGTTCCTGAATCCAGACCCAAGCCGTCGAGAGCAACAATCGGGTTGCGCGCTCCGAGACGATGACGTCGAGAGACGTTCCATGCTCTCCGTAACGCCCATCACGTCCTTCCCGTTCCTCGTCTCCTCGGGGCGAAACGCTTCGAGACGTGAAGACACCTCGCGCGTTTTCGTTTTGGGGACGCCCGACCGCTCGGGCGCGGGCCGAGTCTTGTCGCCGCGCATCCCCCGATTTCGATGTCCCTCCCAACCGTCTCCGATCGGGGCTTCGGCCCCGGGGCACTCCCTCGGGGACGGTTTTTTTCGTCGTGGCAACGATGCGATCGCTCGTCCCCAGGCGAATGACACGGGGACCGGGGCCTTCGATCACTGCGGATCCTCGGCCTGCCACGGCACGGCCCTCCCGGAAACCTGCGTGTAGACGAGGCCGGCCCGGACCAGGATGCTGGCCCATCCCGGCCGATGTCGGAGGTTGGGGATAAGGAGAGCACCATGGGTTTGTCGTTCACGGTCGGCGGGACGAGGGGGACGTTCGAAGAGGGATTCGCCAACGAGGTGGCCGGCGTCCTGGACCATGCCTTCGGCGCGGAGGGGGACTGGGAAGGCGTCCCCCCTCGACATTTCGGCGAGCTGGCCGAGACCGGATGGGTCGACCTCCAACGGCGCGCGTCCGAGGAGCTCGGGGTCGACGCGGTGCCCAACCTCCTGGCCCTCGGCGAGGACGGTCGAGGCGTCTACCTCCCCGCGAACGTCCAGGCCGTTTCGCTCCCCCTCTCCGCGGGGGCGGCCCTGTGGTGCGCGAGCCTGCCAGGCCTCCGCCGCGAGCTCGCCGAACTGGCCGAGCGCTGGGATCTCGCGCTCGATGACACGGCCCTGGGCGACCTCCTGAACGTCTACCTCGACCCCGACGACGGCTGGGTCGCCGACGCCCCCGAAATCCACGCCTTCGCCCGGCTCGCACTCGCCGCGAACGAGGCGGTCCGCCGAGATTGCCCGCTTTGGCTCGTCGGAGGAGGTTCCTAAGGAACCCGACCCTCGGCACGTGATCTCTCGGGAACTTCGCCGTCGTCTCCCCGTCTAACGGGGAGGAGCAATTCCCATCTCTTGCCGAGGAGTCTGCGTTCATGCGAGCGTCCATTCCGGCCCGCCGCGCCTGGTCCGCCGCCTCGTTCCTCGTCCTGGCCACGTCGTTTGCGGGATGCGGCGAGGAGGCGGCTCCGAATCGCGCAAATCAGACGGTCGCCCCCCGGGTTCCGGGGAACGCCGCGCCACCCCCAGCTGGGGCGGTGAGCGAGGCTCTCGCCTCGTCCGCCCCGAAATCGGCGACACCCGGCATGAGCGGCGCCCTCCTCGCTCGCCAACAGATGGGGGGAGGGATGGCGGGGCCCGGGATGTTGAAGGACCGGCGCCTGGCCGAGGGCGAGTCCGAACGTCTCGCGGTGCAGCCGAATACCGAGGCCTACGACCGGATCGTTGACAATGCGTTCAAGCCGGTCGGGCAAGAACCCCTCTCGACCTTCTCGATCGACGTCGACACGGCGAGCTATGCCAACGTCCGCCGATTCCTCGCGCAGGGGCAATTGCCCCCCAAGGATGCGGTGCGGATTGAAGAATTGCTCAACTACTTCCCCTACAACGACCCGCCCCCAGTCGGAGAGACTCCCTTCTCCGTCCGCGTCGAGATCGCCGGCTGCCCCTGGAATTCGGACCATCGGCTGGCCCGGATCGGCCTGAAGGGCCGTCCGATCGCGCAGGACAAGCGCCCGCCGAGCAACCTCGTCTTCCTGCTCGACGTTTCGGGATCGATGGCCGAGCCGAACAAGCTACCGCTCCTGAAAGCCTCGCTCCAGCGCATGGTGGAGCAACTCGGCGAGAACGACCGCGTGGCGATCGCCGTGTATGCCGGGGCGTCGGGCCTGGTCCTCCCCTCGACCTCCTGCCTCCACAAAGCCCAGATCCTCTCGGCTCTCGAGCAACTCCAGTCGGGCGGCTCGACGAACGGTGCGGCGGGGATCCAACTCGCGTATGACACGGCGACCGCGCACTTCATCAAGGGGGGGACGAACCGAGTGATCCTCGCCACCGACGGCGACTTCAACGTCGGGATGACGAGCGAAGGGGAGCTGACCCGCCTGATCGAGGCGAAGGCCAAGAGCGGGGTGTTCCTCAGCGTGCTCGGCTTCGGCATGGGGAACCTGAAGGACGCCACCCTCGAAAAACTCGCCGACAAGGGGAATGGCCACTACGCCTATATCGACTCGCCCCAGGAGGCGAACAAGGTCCTCGTCGAAGAGATGGGGTCGACCCTGGTGACGATCGCGAAAGACGTGAAGATCCAGGTGGAGTTCAACCCGGCGAAGGTCGGGGCTTACCGGCTCATCGGCTACGAAAACCGGTTGCTCCGCAAGGAAGACTTCAACGACGACACCAAGGATGCCGGCGAGATCGGCGCGGGGCACCACGTGACCGCCCTCTACGAGCTGGTCCCCCCCGGCAAGGAAAAAGATCTTCCCGGCGTCGACCCGCTGAAGTATCAAACGACCGCATCGACGGCCGTGCCGAGCCAGGAATCGCTGACCGTCAAGCTTCGATACAAGGAACCCGAGGGGACCGAGAGCCGGCTCGTCGAACACCCCGTCGTCGACGAAGGGACGGTGTTGGGCCACGCCTCCGACGACTTCCGATTCGCCTCCGCCGTCGCCGGTTTCGGGATGCTCTTGCGAGACTCCCCCTACAAGGGAAACCTGACCTATCCCGACGTCCTCCACCTTGCGGGCGGGTGCCGGGGACGGGATGCTTCGGGCTATCGCGCCGAGTTCTTCGGGCTGATCGAGAAGGCCCAGACCCTCGCCCATTGAGGGGTGTGGTCGGGGCCTTCGACGGAGTTCCGAACCGAGAGGATCTCACCACAAAGGCACAAAGGGCACAAAGAGAAGAAGCCAGAGAGAGCCAGTCATCCTTGGATATGCGTTGATGGTTCTCTGTTCCTTTGTGGTGAAGCATTCTGACGGTGTCACAGTGGACACATCGCCCTGGGATGACTCTTTACGATCCCGAAGCGCCGGCGAGTGAGTCTCTTCGATTTCGTGCGAAGAGACTCACTCGCCGGCGCTTCGGGCTCGTGTCGAAAGGTCGAAATAATTCCACGCGAACGTTGGCCGCCTTAGGTAGAGCGGGGATCCCTTCGCGCATCCGGATCGATCCAAAGCCAGAGCAACGCCCCGAAGACGCAGAATGCACTGGCCGCGCCCAGGCCTGCCTGCCAACCGAAGGATTTACTGAAGAGCGGGGTCAGGATGGGGGCCAGGATACCGCCGACATTTCCCCCCGCATTGAGGATCGAGGAGGACAGCCCGCCTCGCTTCCGGCCGATTTCCACGCCCGTCACCCAGAACGACGATTCGCACGTCCCGAGCGCAGCCATCGCCAGAGTGAAACAGGTCACGACCCAGAACAGATGGCTCGAGGAAATCCCGAGGATGAGAAAGAGCGCGCTGGCGAGCATCCCGCCCATCGGGACGACGGCCCTCCCCCGTCGTGGGCCGAATCGGATTCGGGCTCGGTCGGCGGGCCAGCCGCCGCACATCATGCCGACCGCCATCGCCACGGTCGTGATGGTCGCATACAGGCGGCCATCGGCCTTCCCCAACTTCATCACCGTGTCGAAATAATATTGCATCCAGTAGAAGAACAGGTACTGGAAGTAACTGGCGGTCGCGTAGCTGAGAGTCAACAGGATCAGGCTTCGATTGCCGAGCATGGCGATCAGGCTGCTCCTTCCCCCTTGCTCGTCCGGATCATCCGGGCCGAAAGGGGGGCGCGACGGGGCTTCGGCGATGATCGCCCCGGCGGGTTCGTCTCCCTCGATCAAGGCGAGTTCTCGCGAGTTGGTCGATCGATGCTCTCCAGGCAGGTCGGTCGCGTAGAGGGTCCACACGGCCGCCAGTAGGAACGTTGTGAGGCCGGCCACCAGGAAGGCATTCGGCCAACCGACGAGATCCATGAGGAAGCCGAACGCGAAATACGTGGATGCGACACCTGCGACCGCCGCGCCGGTGACGAGCCCGTTGGCCAGCCCTTGCTGCCGAGGGGGCATCCACAAGGAGACGCATTTGGCGGCGGCCGGGTGCATCGGCGAGCTGACGACCCCGAGCATCCCGCGGATGAGGCAAAGCAGCAGGAGGATGCTCACCGCCGTGGCATGGCTCGTCAGGCCGGTGGCGGGGACGAGGATCGCCGAGCCGAATCCCATCGCCATGAGGGCCTTCTTGGGCCCGAAGCGATCGATCAACCACCCGCCCGGTATCATGCACATCGTATAGATAAAAAGATACGAAGAATAGACCGTGCCCATCTGTTCCGGGTCGATGGCATAGTCCGCCATGATATGCTCGGTGCCCGCCACGGAGATGCTGACTCGGTTGAAATGGCAGAACCCGGCGTAGGCCATCAGCAAGGCGAGGACGCGCCATCGGACGCGGGTCGGCGCGTCGTGTGTGATTTCGGCGGCGGTCGGCGGACGTGTCGTGGAGGTGTCGGGCATTCCGGTTTCGTCCTCTTCGGGGGGGATGCGTCCCTGGGGATCGAGCGTCCCCCGTCGCCCCCGGCCTCCAATCGGACTGCCGGGTGCGTCGGGATGCTCGCGAGCTTCGGGCATCAATTTAAATTTTTGAGAGAAGGTATGGACTTAAGATGTCTGGGTTTCTAAGCTAGATAGCTATGTCAAAACACGATTTTTCTACAGACGAATTTGCGACGAGGAGGCTCCGGGTCCGCGAGGCGATCGGCGCGGCCGGCCTCGACTGGATGGTCCTCTTCCACCCGGTCTCGATCCACTGGCTGACGGGTTCGGACGCGAAGAGCTATCAGGAGTTCCAATGCCTCCTGATCTCCGCCGAGCCGGGACCCATCAGCGTCCTGACGCGGGACGGTGAAAAGAATGAATTCCTCGCCGACGCGATCGTGGACGACCTTCGAACCTGGGGAGGCGGGAGGGTTGAAGATCCGATCGCCGCATTCGCCCGCCTGGCCGATGACCATGGCCTCAGGCGCGGCCGGGTCGGCATCGAGGTCCCGGCCTACTACCTCCATCCCCATCACTACGTGCGCCTCAAGGAATGGCTCGGCGCTTCGCTTGTCGCCGAGCCGAGTGAGCTCGTCCACGACCTCAAGTTGATCAAGTCCGCGACCGAGCGAAAGTACATCCGCGAGGCGAGCCGGATCGCCGACGTTGCGATGGACGTTTTCATCGGGGCCTTGAAGGAAGGCCGCAGCGAGCTGGAAATCGCGGGGGATGTCTATCAATCCCTCATGAACTCTGGCAGCGGCCTGGCGGCGAGCCCCATCAACCTCGTCTCCGGGGATCGCTCGGCATTCAGCCACGGGGCCCCCACCGATCGTCGTCTGCGAAAAGGGGATTTCGGCAGTGTTGAATACGGGTCGACCTTCAAGCGATACACGGCCACCATCGGCCGCCAGTTCTGCATGGGACGGCCCTCGCCGAGGATGCTCGAACTCCAGGATCTCGTCCGCCGGGCGTCGGACGCCTGCATCGCCGCGATCCGCCCAGGCGTCTCGGCGGTCGTCCCTCACGAGGCTGCCAGGCGGGTGATCGTCGATGCCGGGCTCGAGCATTGCCGGGTCCACACGACGGGCTACGGCCTGGCCCCGGGCTTCCCCCCCACCTGGGGGGAGCCGCTCCACATGCTGAACGGCAGCCCCTACACCATCGAAGCCGGCATGGTCCTGACGGTCGAGCCGCCGGTCTTCATCGGCGACGAGCAGCTCGGTGCCCGCCTCATCGATAACGTCGTCGTCACCGATCGAGGTGCGGAACTCCTCTCGAAGACCAGCCGGGATCTGATCGTGATCGATTGACCGGCGGGGGCGGGGGCGGGGCGTAGACGTCCCAGAGCGGCTAACGTGCGGCTGGTGCAGGGCACGACGTGTCGCTCGACCCGAGAGCGGAGGCGGAAA
>NZ_JBTYIP020000017.1:0-211891 GCF_054877945.1 Singulisphaera rosea
ACGACGGAACTGAGTCCGCTGCAGCGCAGGCTCCTGAGCCTGTTGCGAATGACGGCGGCTTATAACCGCTGACGTGGCGACCGCCGGAAATTCGGAGAAATTGAATGCCGGATGTGCGGAACGTAGGCTGATGCAAGCTGCCTGCGCCGAATTGTCAAAACGCCCCGCGACCGCTCAGCGGGAAAGGCAACGAGCCGAGGACGAATAAACATGGGTGGACAAATCTGGCGGCAAACGCGGCTTCTCCTGCGGGTATTCTTCTCGACCTTGATCGATGGCATAAGGATGAATTGGCGGCGAGGTCGATTTCTGCGTTATCAGGCAAACGCCCGAGCATGGATCATACGAGGGGACCAAAATCAGCGTTACGCTGAACTCGCCCGGTCGAGGGGTGATCTCGCTGATGCATCAAGATGGGACGAGCATGCCCTGAACGCATACAAATGTCGACATCTGTATAAACATCAAGCCGTGTATGGCCGAGATCACATGCCGCCGTTTCGAATGGCCCGACCAAGGCCGCTCGTTTCAAAGTCTTCCGGCAATTCTCGTCGGTAATCCATTGACCGCAGCCGTGGTGGATTCTCTGTCGAAGGGAGACGCGACATCGTTGGCGACGGTGTTGTCGTGGACCAGGGCACCCTGGCGACCGACGAGGAAGTCGCGGTCGCCCTCGACCTCGAGGTTGAAGACCGGCATCACGGTTCCTTCGCGGACGGCGACGACGCGCGAGGGTTGATCCAGGGTGCGGATGGCGTCGCCGGGCTTGAGGTCGCGGGCGGCGACCCACCCCTTGCCGGCCTGCCAGAAGCGGTGCCAGGGGGTCGTCACGATCGTCTCGTCCCCCAACTCGACCTTCAAGGTAAGGCTCGGCGGGTTGTGGAAGACGGTCAGGATCGGGCGGTACGACAGGGCCCCCGTGGCCACGTCCCGGGTCAGCACGCGGTCCCCCACCTTGAGAGACTCGATCGGGCGTCGGCCGGTGATCGTGTGGACTTCCGTGCCGGCGCCGAAGCAACTGATCGCCTGGAATCCCACGAGGTTTTGAGTCACCTCGATCGTGACGGGCGACGGCGTGTATTCCAGGGGGACCTCCTCGACGATCGTCGGTCGTTCCTTCTGGCTCGAGAGGAACGCATAGCCCTTGGCGTCGGCGATCCACTTCGACCAGGCCTTCCGGTCCGCTCCGAACGCCTGACCCGTCCCCCCCTCCAGGGCCGCGAGCACGGGGGCGTTGCGTTTGGCGATATCGGCGTTGGTGCGATCTATCGAGTCGACATCGGCCTGCAATTGTTTTTGGGCGACGACGGCCGAAGTCTCGGCCTCGGCAGCCATCCGGCCGACCGGGACCTGGAGGGCATCGTCGTACGTAATCGCGAAATAGCGAATCGGGTCGAGGGGGGAACCGAGCAGCCCCCGTTGGGACAGGGCAATCTCATAGTTCAGCTCCGCCTCGAGGGGAGTGCGGCCCCCAGGCATCACCGGAAAGGCCGGGTACGTTGACGGATGATCAACCAGGAACTGGCCGAGGTGCCGGCCTTCCTCTCCCAGAGGGCTTTGGGCGAGTTGATTTCGAAGATCGATCAGATTTTGATGATTGCTGATCGCTGGGGAGCTTGTAAAGATCCCGACTTGGGTGTCGATCATCAACGTGCGGGTGTCGAGCACATGGTTGAGGACCGGCAATCCGGAGGCGTCGAGGGTGAAATAATCGTCGGGGCTGGGGGTAAAGTCCGGGGCGTCGAGCGGGGAATACCGACGCTGGACGTCGACGCGGTCACCCTGGACGGTGAGTTCGCCCGGCGAGCCGGGACCGGGCACGGGGCGGGACTGATACTTGATCGGGTCGCGCAGGAGGGCGATGAGGAGTTCGGCGAACTCGCGAGGGTCTCGCCGTTTGAGCGTCTCGATGGCCGTCCTGCGAACGTCGGCCGAAGGTCGGGTGACCGCCATGATCGCCAGGAGTCGAGAAGCCGACGCCGAGTCGACCTGGCCGAGGAGTTGCACGGCGACGAGTTGCCGTCGCGTCGTCCCGCCGGCGAAGAGTTGATAGATCATCGGCACGGCGCGGGGGTCGGTGACATCGGCGAGGGCCTCGACCGCGCCTGGATGAGGCCTGGGCCGTTCGAGGCGGGCGCGGTAGGTCACCAGCAAGGGGCGCCATTTTTGATCCGCCCGCTTCTGGGCCTCGGCCTCAACTTCGAGGCGGCGAGGTTCGCCTCGGTCACCCACCGGCCTTTCTCTCGACGATACCCGAGTCGTTTCCAGGCCGCCTCGCGACGCGGGTCCAGCCGGACCACGGCCGTCAGGTGGGCGCATGCTTCGGACTCTAATCCCCGTTCCTCGCACCAGAGGGCGAGCTTCCAATGCCCGTCGGCGGTCACGGGCGTCCTGGCGCGACGGGCGTGATATTCGGCCAGGAGCCCGACCAACTCGGTGTCCTTGCTAAGCGTCTTGCCCACGTCCTCGGGCCGCTCCCAACGTCCGCCGAAGGCGACCATCCCCATCAGGGCCCGCGCCTTCGCGTTCTTCGGGTCGCGGATGATGGCGAGCGCCAGGTGCTTGATCCGCTCGGTTGAGAGCCCGTGCCGCTCGCACCAGAGGGCCAGGTCGACCTGCGCGTCGGCGTCCCGCCCCGCCGTCGACCTGACCGACTCGTACTCCTTGAGGACAGCCTCTTTCGAAGAGGAAGGATCGACCTCCTCCGCAACAGGGCCGGCCGACGTCAGGGCTGCTGCGAGGATCAGGCAGGCAAGCATCGACCTTCCTCCCACGTCCGGGGACGGCACTGGCACGAGTCCACCGAATTCATTCCGCAGAGCTTGCCCAATCATTGACCCAAGACGGACCGGCATCAAGTCGTTCCGCCAAGAACGTGAGCCCTGCTCACACGGAGAGGTATTCACCACAAAGGCACAAATAAAATACCGAAAGAATTTTTCATTCTTCCCTTCTTGTCCCCTTTGTATCTTTGTGCCTTTGTGGTGAATACCTCCCCCTTGGTCAGAGCCGTCAGCGAGGCTTTCGGCCGACGAGGATCACCGTGGGAAACGCGAACCGGAGCCCGTCCTCGGCACGATAGGCCCCGACGCCGAGGCGGTCTCGGCCGATGTCGTCGGCGAAGGTCTGGCGGATCGTGTCGAGGTCACCCGGATCCGAGAACGAGGCGGAGAGCAAAGGCTCGAGGCCGACATCGAGCCCGTAGCGCTCGCTCCGGACATCCCGAAGACCCGCGGCCTGGAACAGAGACTCGAGCTCGTCGAGGCCGAGGGCCCTCACATGGGAGGGGTCGCGGAGTGTCTCGACGCGGTCATAGGCCTCGGCCTGCTCGGGGCTCGTCGAGTAGACGTCCACGAGCGCGACCCGACCCCCCGGCCGGCACACGCGGACCATCTCGGCGAAGACGGGCGTCGTGTCGAGGATGTGGTGGTACGAGTAGCGGGTGAAGACGAGGGAGAAGCTCGCGTCGGGATACGGGAGCGTCGCGACGTCGCCGACATCCCAGGAGAGGTTGGCGAGGCCCTTTGAGCGCCTCAGGTCCTCGGCCTGCTCGATCATCGCGGGGGTGATGTCGATGCCCGTAACGTGTCGGGCCACCCCGGCCAGGGCACAGGCCATCAGGCCTGGCCCGCACGCGACGTCGAGTACGATATCGGACGGGCCGACCTCGGTCGTCTTGAGCACGAGGTCGACCGAGTCCTCGGTGGAGTGGGCCGGGAAATCGCGGAAGGGGGCCGCCTGGCGGGTGAACTGGTCCAGGATCAGGCGTCGATGGTCTTCGGGATTCATGGTCGTCCTCAATGGCTTGCTCGAGTCGAGTCGGGCGGCCTCGGGACGCCGGCCTCAACGCCGCGTCCCTCGCCGGTCCTCGAGCCAAGTCTAGGGACCGGCCCCCGAGGGGTCTTGAACGTTCCTGCCCTTCGCCCGATACGAGCCGGGCGTCACCCCAACGAGCCGCTTGAAGTGGCGGGTCAGGTGGGCCTGGTCGGCGAAACCGAGCCGGGCCGCGACCTCGACGATCGGCCGCCCTTGCTTGAGCCAGGCGCGAGCCCGATGGATCCTGGCCTGGACCAGGTACGCATGGGGAGGCAGCCCGAAGGCCCGCCGGAAAGCCCGAGAGAGGTGCGACGGGCTCAGGTCCGCCAGGGCCGCGAGATCGGAAAGGCCGAGCGTGCCGACCGGGCACTCGTCGAGGAACTCCCGGACTCGCGTCAACACAGCCTCACCCGGGCTCGAGATGGCCGCCGCCCCCAGTTCGGCGAATGGCTCGCCCCCGAGGCCGTCCAGCAGGCCGAGGATATGTTCCTCCTGCTCGAGCTCCGGAGCCCCCTCCACGACCGCCCGATGCAATCTCAGAAAGGCCGACGACGCCCCTGGAGACCTCGGAAGCATCCGCCCCCATCGCGGAATCCTCGTCTCGACGTCGATCGACCGGACGGCCGCCTCGGAGAGATACAGCGTGTCGAACCGCCACTCCGAAGCCACGGACGGGATCACTTCGTGGACCTCGCCGGGCCCGATCACGACGATCTGCCCGACCTCGCACGGCGACCTCACGCCAACGCTCACGAAAGAGCCGAGACCCGACCGCGTGAGGCTGATCTGGTAGTCGTCATGCGAGTGCCGAGGCTGCACGTGGCCGGCCCAGGTTGACTCCCACGCCTCGAGCCCAACCTGGGGCGAAGTCCAGAGACGGTTGCGGCTCGCGGTCATCCGAGGGGAGCCTCATCGGGTCGACTGATTTTTAGCCACGGATTGAACACGGATGAAACACGGATGGGGAAAATATCGATCAACGGACGACGCAGATGATCGCGGATTGAAAATTATAATTAATTTAACAATTTTCAATCTATTCAATTTTGATTTATCCGTGTCAATCTGCGCCATCTGTTGATTGTCAATCTTCGTATTTCATCCGTATTCCATCCGTGGCTAAAGACCGATTCACTCACCCAGCCAACGAAGACACGTCACAGCCTCGGGTCGACGGGTTCGCTCTCGAGGGCGAGGACGCCGAAGACGCATTCGTGGGCCCTGCGGAGGGGCTCGCGTCGGACGAAGCGTTCGAGGGACTCGATGCCGAGGGCGAATTCGGCGAGGGCCAGTGAACGCTTGCGGCCAAGCCCTCGGGAACGGAGGCGGCCGAGGTTTTCGACGGCCGTGTAGTCGGGCCCGTAGATGAGCCGGAGGTATTCGGGCCCTCGGCACTTCAACGCGGGTTGTGCGAGGCCTCGGCTACCTCGGTGGACGAAGCCCAGGGGTTTCACGACCATCCCCTCGCCGCCCCGGTCGACCAGATCCTGCCACCAGGCGATTCCTTCGGCCTGGCTTTCGGGGTCGGTGACGTCGACGATACGAGAGGGAGTCGCCCGCAGCAACTCCGGGTCGGCCGCGCAGAGACCGGCCAGCGTTTCCATGTGCCAGGTGTGGTCCTTGTCGGCGTGGACGTGCCCCTCGGTCGCCAGCAGGTGGAAGGGGGCGAGCTTCAGGTCGGCCAGAGAGTTCACGGGCCAGCAGTACCTTCGATAGGCCGCGACGAACCGCTCGATGCCCTCTTCCTTCCGGCCGAACCGCTCCCGGACCTCGGCCAGGATTCGCGCCTCGGGTCCTTCGAGCCTCTCGGAGTCGAGGGCCAGGGCGGCCCCGGCGGAGGCAAGAGACGCCATCCCCGAGGCGCCGACGGCCGCATATTGCGACTTGAGGAGCTCCTGGGCCTTGGCCGACCAGGGCATCAGCTCGCAGTCGAGGCAGGCCCAGTCGGTCTCGAGGCGTTCCCAGAGACCGGCGTGGCCGAAGGCCTCTCGAAGCCGGTCGAGGAAGGAACGCTCCAGGACGGGGTCATTGAAGAACCGGCGGCCGGTCCGGGTGACGACGGCGCCGAGCTCGGAGTCGTCGACGCCGAACCGCCGACGCGCGACGGCTTCGTCGCGACAGACGATCACGACAGCCCTCGAGCCCATGTGCTTCTCTTCGCAGACGACCTTCGGGGCACCCTGGCCCCGGTAGTAGGCAAACGCCTCGGCCGGGTGTTCGAGCAGTCCGGGCTCGTCGCTGGTCTCGCTGGGGGACATCGTGGGGGGGAGGTAGATGAGCCACCTCGGGTCGGCGGCGAACCGGCTCATCACCTCGAGCGCCGCGGCCGCGTTCTCTTCGCGGATGGTGACGCTCCCTCGCAGCCGGGTCGCGATGAACCGCTTGCCGAGGACGTCCTCCGCGTCGAGCACACGGTCGTAGGCCTGCTGGGCCGAAAGATCCGGCGCCTGAGCGGGCTCGGGCAGGAACGGGCGGGCCGGCTCGCAGTACGTCCGCGCGGCCGGGACCGAGACGAACGTCCGCTCCGGGTAGCGCAGGGCGGTGAGCGACCCGCCGAAGACGCAACCGGTGTCGACGTTCACCGTCCGGTTGAGCCAATCGGGCGTCGGCACCGGCGTGTGTCCGTAAACGACCATGGCCGAGCCTCGATATTCCCTCGCCCAGTCGTGTCGGATCGGCAGCCCGAACTCGTCGGTCTCGCCGGTCGTCTCGCCGTAGAGGGCGAAGTCGCGCACCTTGCCCGACCCCCTGCCCTGCATCTCCTCCTTCAACCCGGCATGGGCCACGACGAGCTTGCCGTCGTCGAGGACGTAGTGGCTCACCAGGCCATCGAGGAACTCGGCCAAGGCCTTGCTGAATTCGTCCCGCAACTCGCTCGGAAGAGCGTCGATCTCCCGGAGGGAGTCGGCCAACCCGTGCGTGACCTGGACCTTCTTCCCCCGGAGGGCCTTGAGCAGCTTCATGTCGTGGTTGCCGGGGACGCAAAGGGCCGAGCCGGCGCCGACCATGTTGTAAACCAGGCGCACGGTGTCGAGGACCCGAGGCCCCCGATCCACCAGGTCGCCGAGGAAGATTGCCTTCCGCCCTACCGGGTGCGTGTAGACCGGGCCGGCCCCCAGGGCTGGCCCGCCCGGCGCGAAGGCGACGGGCTCGTACCCGAGTTGCCCGAGCAAGCCCTCGAGCTCGTCGCAGCAACCGTGAATGTCGCCGATGATGTCGAACGGGCCGTGCTCGGTCCGCCGGTCGTTCCAGAGCGGCATCCGCTCGACGGTCGCCGCCTCGACCTCCTCCGGCGACTCGAGCTTATAGACGTACCGAAAGCCTTCCTTCCAGAGCCCTCGGATCGACCGACGCAACTGGGACTTCTGGTTCCGGACGACGTGCGGGCCGAAGTTCCGGTCAGGACGTGCCTCGTTACGATCCGAGCAGACCCGCTCGGGCATGTCGAGCACCACGGCGACCGGAAGGCAATGGTACTGTCGCGCGAGCTCCACAAACGGCCTGCGGGCCTCCGGCTGGACGTTCGTCGCGTCGATGACGGTCAGGCGGCCGAGAGCCAACCGTTTCGAGGCGATGAAACGCAAGACCTCGAACGCCTCCTTGGTGACGTTCTGGTCGTTCTCGTCGTCACCGACCATCCCTCGGCAGACGTCGGACGAGAGGATCTCGGTCGACTTGAAATGCCTCCGAGCGAACGTACTCTTGCCCGAGCCGCTCGGGCCGACCAGGACGACGAGGCTGAGCTTCGGGATCTTGATGAGCATGGGTCTTCAATCCAACGCAGGAGCGGTCCCGACGCGATAGTCTGCCACGGGGAGACGAAAGATTCTTAGCCACGGATGAAACACGGATGGAACACCGATGGAACACGGATAAATCAGTGGACCAAAGGCAAAATAAAAATAAATTTATGAACATTACAAATTTAAATTTTAATACACAACATTAACATGCTTTTAATTTTATTGACTATCCGTGTTTCATTCGTGGCCAAGAATTCTCCGCCTCCCAACCGTGGCTGCTTTCAGACCGATGATGGGGTCGTTGATTCTGTTCGCGTGAAAACGCCCATCTGCGTCGGTGCCCCGAGCCGACGGTCCTCCGGCCCGATCGGGAGGATCCGGGCCGAATAGCCATGCTGGGCCGCGACGCGGTCGGCCCAACCTTGGAACTCCTCGCGGGTCCACTCGAAGCGATGGTCGGGGTGCCTCAGTCGGTCGGGCCCGACGGCCTCCCAGGTCACGTTATACTCGCGGTTCGGCGTCGTGAGGACCACCGTACGAGGGCGGGCGAACTCGAAGAGGACTCGTTCGAACGCGGAGAGTCGGGAGGGGTCGAGGTGCTCGACGACCTCGACCACGGCGGCCGCGTCGAAGCCTTCGAGTCTTCGGTCGCGATAGGTCAGCGACCCGTGGAGGAGGCGGACGCGTTCGGACTGGCTCGGCGGCAGACGGTCGAGCTTGAGCCGATCCTGGGCCACCTCGAGCGATCGGAGGGAAACCTCCAGGCCGACGATCTCCTCGAAGGTCTTATCCTTGATCAATTCGCGGATCAGCTTGCCTTCGCCGCAGCCGAGATCCAGGACCCGCCTCGCGCCGATGCCCCTGAGCACGGCCATGACCGCGCCGATCCTCTGCTCATGGAGGCTCAGGGTTCGCTCCAGGCTCTCCTCGGCTCCGCCCGAAGGCCGCTCCTCCCCTTCCGGTTCAATAGGCTCCTCGTCCTCCTGGAGGCGATCGAGAGCCTGGCGGTAGAGGCCCGGTCGGTATTTCAGGTAGCGGCGGGCGATCTCCTCACGCGCCGGGTGCGCCGCCAACCAACCTTGGCCTTTCGAAAGGAGTTTTTCCAGCTCGTCTTCGCCGACGAAGTAGTGCTTCCGGTTGTCGAACACCGGGACGAGGACGTAGAGGTGCGTCAAGAGCTCGGAAACGGTCGTGGCCTTCCTCAAGGTCAACGAGACATACGGGCTCTCGCCCCACTCGGGAAACCGGTCGTCGAGCGGGAGGTGCCGGGCCTCGACTTCATAGCCCAAGGGTTCGAAGAGGTCGCGAAGGAGCCGTTCGCCCCCCCGGACGGGAAGCACGTCGAGGCGAGCGGTAAGGGGCATGGCTGTGGTCGCCAGCTCAGGCCGATCTTTGCAACGACCCGCCAGGGCCGAACCATACACCTGGGAGATCGCCACGCTCAGGAATGACGAGGCCGCGTACGGCCGGTCGTTGACGTACTGGGAAAGCAGCCCGCGCTCCTCTCCCTTGCCCCGGACGAGGCCGACGGGATCGACCTCGAGCAGCAGGCAGGCCGTGCATCGCTCCTCGGACGCGTCCGGGTAGAAGACATGCGCCCGGCCGAAACTCAGGTCGACGCTCTGGAACCGGGCCGGATGCTTGTGCAGCAAGAATCCGAGGTCCGTCGCGGGCCGGTGATCCGTCGAAAGGGTGAGCAGCACGGCAACAGCCCCAGTCAAACCTCGTGACATCCTCCCGGACCGCTCCGAGCGGCGGCAGACCACCTTAGGTTCTGTCCGCGTCTCCGACACCGCAACCGGCAAATCGGTTCGCCCTTCTCATGTCGTGGACGGGGAGGATTCACCACAAAGGCCCAAAGGACACAAAGTGAATTCAAAATCAAAACGTTTTCTTTTTAATTTTTCCTTTGTGTCTTTGTGCCTTCGTGGTGATTCTTCTCTCGGTTTTCCACATCCCGCGTGATATTCGGCGAGCTTGTTAATACCGCCCGACCGCTCCGGTTCTCTAGACATGGCCGGTCGTGTCGGGAGGTCCGACGCGAACGGCGCTTCGTCTTCGCAGGAGTGGTCTCGATGAAGGTTTTGCTCGTCAACCCACCCTATCAGACGATCACCTCGAATTTCGGGGTGGGACATCAGATCCCTCTCGGGCTCCTGATGGTCGGCGGCCCGCTCATCGACGCGGGGCATGGGGTGTCGTTGCTCGACGCAGAGCGCCGGCGATTGAGCATCGAGGTCATCGTCGGAGAGGTCCGACGCCAGCGTCCTGACGTGGTCATGACCGGACATGCAGGGTCGACGCCGGCTCACCCGGTCTCCGTCCGCATGTTGCGGGCAATTAAACGGAGCTGTCCCGAGGTCGTCACCGTGTATGGCGGCGTTTATCCCACGTATCACGCCGAGCAGATCCTCGCGGGCGAACCGGCGATCGACCTGATCGTGCGTGGCGAAGGCGAGGCGACGACCCTTGAGCTCGTTCGGACGCTGGCATCCCTCGAAGGCGAGGCGAACGGGCCCGGTTTTCGAGGGGTCGCGGGGCTTGCGTATCGGGAAGGCGACGAGGTCATCCTCACGGCGAGCCGAGCCCCGATCGCGGACCTCGACGCCTGGCGTGTCGGTTGGGAGTTGATCGAACGTTGGGAGGACTATCGCTGCTTCGGCCTCGGGCGTGCGGCGATCGTCCAGTTCTCCCGAGGCTGCCCCCACCGCTGTACGTACTGCGGCCAGCACGGCTTCTGGGTCAAGTGGCGGCATCGCGACCCTATCAGGCTCGTCGACGAGGTCGAGTGGCTTTACCGTACCCACGGGGTCCGCTTCATCACGCTCGCCGACGAGAACCCCACGACTTTGAAAGTCCAGTGGCGGGCCTTCCTCGAAGAGCTCGCGGCCAGGAAGCTTCCCGTCCAGCTCTTCGCCACGATCCGCGCGACGGACATCGTCCGGGATCGCGATGCCCTACCCCTCTATCGCGAGGCCGGGATCCTTTACGTGCTGATGGGGATCGAGTCGACCGACGAGGAGATCCTCCGCGAGGTCCGGAAAGGGTCGAGCGTGCGCGAAGACTACCTGGCCTGCCGCCTGCTCAAGGAGAACAACATCTTTTCGATCATCGGCCACATCGTCGGCCTCGGGAGCGAGACCCGGGCGAGCTTCCGCACGGCCCGTCGCCAGCTCGCGCTTTATGACGGGGATTATCTGAATGCCATGTATGTGACCCCGCACGCCTGGACGGCCTTCGGGGCGGACGTTCGCGATCGGAGGGTCGTGCAGCTCGAGCAGGAGAAGTGGGACTATCGCCACCAGGTCCTGGCGCAGGAGACGATGTCGCCCCGGCAGCTCTTCTTCGCGGTCAAATGGCTCGAGCTCGCGTTCCACCTGAGACCCGGCAAGATCTGGGGGATCCTCCGACGGGGGGATCGCTTCCAGAAACTCCAATGGCTCTGGGTCTCGTGGAACATCACCCTGGTGTGGCTGGCCGAGATCCTCGAGTTCGTCACCAGGACCCCGTTCGCCCGAACGCCGATCACCCTCGGCGAGTTGGAATCCGCCAAGGATGGAAGACGGAAATCAATCAGCCACGGATGAAACACGGATAAGGCAAGGAAAGAGAACGATCAACAGATGAGGCAGATGGACGCAGAGCGGAAATCCAATAAATAATTTACATTATTTAAATTTTCAACTCGTGTTGATCTTTGCCACTTGTTGACAAATTCCCCGATTTCTTGATCCGTCCGCGGCTCAAGAGACCCGTTCTCCATTCGGGGCGCCCGTTCAGCGGATGGCAGGCGTGAGGGACGCGAGGGTCGAGTGGCCGGCGAGTTCCCAGATCCTGAGCTTGGCATCATCGCCACCGGAGACAATCGTCGTCCCGTCGGGTGAAACCGCCATCGCCTTCACCCGGCATGTCTGACCGCTCAGGGAACATCGCGGGAGCACGCGGTCTCGGGCGATGTCCCAGAGGTCGACGGACCCGTCCAGGCCGCAAGAGGCGAGGGTCGCACCATCGGGGAAGTAGTGAACGACGGTCACCACCCCTTTGGGACACGACCAGCGCCGGACGTTTCCCGACGAGAGGGCCCGGACCACGATCCCTTCCGACCCTCCGACCGCGAGCGAACGGCCGTCGGGGGCGAAGGCCACCGACCACAGGCGACCGACCTTCGCCGGAAACTCCTCCCGGGGTCGACCGCTCTTCACATCCCACAAGATGACCCGGCCGTCGTGCCCGGCCGAGACGAGTGTCTTCCCGTCGGTCGACAAGGTCAGGGCGTCGACGGTCTCGGTGTGCCCTCTCAGGACCATCAACTCTCGGCCCGAGGAGCGTTCCCAGAGTCGAACGGTCGAGTCGTCGCCGCCCGCGACGATCGTGCCACCATCGGGGGTAAACGCCACCGACCGGACCGCGCCGGCGCCGGCCGTCAGGGTGGCCAACTCATCCCCGTTGGAGGCATCCCAGACCGAGACCCGCCCATCCAACCCGCCGGCCGCGACGGCCTTCCCGTCGGGCGAGAAGGCGACGCAGGAAAATCCCCAAGCCCCTTTGAGCTGAAAACTTCGGGGGTGGCGCGTGGTGACGTCCCAGACCCTCACGGTCCCGTCGCGGCTGGCCGAGGCGGCCGTCCGGCCATCGGCGGAGAACGCCAGGCCCTCGATTCGGGACGTATGAAGGGGAGCCTGGTCGCGTCCGGATTCGTCGCCCGATGCGTTCATACTCGAGAGGGAGATGCCCGCCGCCAGCAGCACGAGCAGGAAGCCGACGACGCAGAGCTCGGGCGGGATAATCCTCCACAACGCAAACCGACGGACGGCTGTGACGTTTGACGACTCGTCAGCCGGATCATCCTGGGTCGATTCCCATCCGGAAGCTTCGTGGCGCATCGAGGGACACTCCGATTCCTTGAGCGAACGCACGATTCAGGCAGGACTTATGCGCCTTGGCGGGTCGAATTCATGGGGGGAGAGGGCATCGCCTTCCTGTAAGGACACTCGCCAACGAGCGAAGAAACCCAGCGCGCCTTCGGAAAAAAATTCTCGAGGCGAAACGCAGGGAAGATGGGATGGAGTGGCAAGGCCGCTTGGCCGCACGGGGTCGAAGAGTCTAGAATCAAACTCGTCGACTTGTTTTGAATCGATTCGGAGTGCCGCCTGAGATGTCGTCTTCGTCGCGTTCGATCACCCTGTGCATCGACATGCTCAAGCGTGGGGAACGTGCGGCGGCCGAGAAGCTTTGGGACGCCTACATGCGTCGCCTGATCGGCCTCGCCCGAGCCCGGATCGGCGGTACGACCCGGCGCGCGGCCGACGAAGAGGACGTGGCGCTGAGCGCGTTCGATAGCTTCTACCGGCGGGCCGAGCTCGGCCAGTTCGCCCGGCTCTCGGACCGGGACGACCTCTGGCAGATCCTGGTCCTCATCACCGAGCGCAAGGCGATCGACCTGATGCGCCGGGAGGGGCGGAAGTCACGGGGCGAGGGGAACGTGGTGTGTCTCTCCGAGCTCGAAGGCGAGTCGGTGGGGGACGTCTTGGACCCGGGACCGACTCCGGAATTCGCCGCGCAGGTCGCCGACGAGTTCCGGAAACTCCTCGAAAGGCTTGGAGATGACTCCCTTCGGAAGGTTGCGCTGATTAAGATGGAGGGCCATACGAACAAAGAGATCTCCGAGAGGATGGGTTGCATCGAGCAGACGGTCGAGCGCAAGCTCCGCGCCATCCGTCAGATCTGGTCCGCGGAGGGAGCGCCGTGAGCGAACCGACCGCATCTGCACGGGCCTCCACGACCCCTTCCGCGATCCGGCGCCAGGAGCGGGCCTGCGACCGGTTCGAGACCGCCTGGGGAGATGGCCACGCCCCGGCCCTCGAGGACTATCTCGGCGACCCCACCTCATCGCGCCACTCGGTCCTCCTCCGCGAGCTGCTGATCGTCGAGCTGGTCTACCGCCGAAAAGCCGGTGAGTGCCCGACATCCGACGAATACCTCTCGCGCTTCCCGGGCCGCGCCGAGGCGATCTCGGCGGCCTTCGACGCCTCGGACGAATCCCGCGACCCCGAACTCGCCACCGAAGACCGACTCCCCAGGACGCTGCCCGCCATCCCCGGGTATATGGTGCTTGAGGAGCTCGGCCGGGGGGGCATGGGCGTGGTCTTCAAGGCCAGGCCCGAGCGGCTCAACCGCCTGGTCGCGCTCAAGATGATCCTGGCCGGCGACCTGGCCGGTCCTGAAGCCTCCGCGCGATTCCTCGCGGAAGCCGAGGCCGTCGCCCGACTCCAGCATCCGCAGGTCGTCCAGATCTTCCGGATCGCCGACCACAAAGGCCGTCCCTATCTCGAGATGGAATTCGTCGACGGCGGAAGCCTGGCGGACCGGCTCGACGGGACCCCCTGGACCCCGTTCGAAGCCGCCCACTTGATCGCCTCGCTGGCCCTCGCCGTCCATCACGCCCACTCCCGAGGCATCATCCACCGCGACCTGAAGCCGGCCAACGTCCTCCTCACCGCGGACGGCCTGCCCAAGCTGACCGACTTCGGGCTCGCGAAGTGCCTCGAGGTCGACGAAGGACTGACCCGGACCGATTCGATCATCGGATCCCCAAGTTATATGGCCCCCGAGCAGGCCGGTGGCGGGCTCCATCGCGTCGGGCCCACGACCGACGTCTATGCCCTGGGGGCCATCCTGTATGAACTGCTGACCGGCCGTCCCCCGTTCCGCGCGGCGAGCGTCCTCGAGACGCTCGACCAGGTCCGGCTCGCCGAACCCGCCCCCCCTTCGCGACTCCAGCCGAGTTTGCCGATCGACCTCGAAACGATCGTGATGCGGTGCCTCCACAAGGAGCCCACCCGGAGATACCCCGGCGCGGAAGTCCTCGCCGAGGACCTGCGACGATTCCGGGCCGGCGAGCCGATCCTCGCTCGCCCGATCGGGGTCGTCGAGCGCGGGATCAAATGGGCCCGGAGACGCCCCCTCACCGCGGGACTGGCGATGGCCAGCGCCGTGTCGACCGTGCTGCTGATCCTCGTCCTGGCGATCACCAACGTGCTCATCAGCCGGCAGCAGCAGCAGACGTTGGCCGCCCTCGACCGCGAGCGACTCGTCAAGGAAGAGCTCGCCCGAACGAACCAGCGACTCGCCGAACAGCAGCGAAGGACCGAGTCGGCGCTTCAGAAGCAGACCGTCGCTTTGGGTGCCCGCAACGAGGACCTCCAGCGCGAACGCCAGGCCTCCTACTTCCAGCGGATCGCCCTGGCCGCCGCGGAGAAGCGTGCGGGTCGCGTCAGTCGCTCCGAACAGCTCCTCGAAGACTGCCCTCCCGACCTGCGAGACTGGGAGTGGTGGCTGCTCAAGGCCTCTCGGCCCGCGGGGCCGGTTCCGTTCCTCGGGCACACCGGCGAGGTCTGGGATGCCACCATCAGTCCGGACGGAAGGAGCCTCGCCACGGCGAGTTTCGACGAGACCGTGCGGGTCTGGGACATCGCCACCGGACGATCCCGGAAGACACTCTTCGGGCACTCCGCCCGCGTCTACAGCGCGGCGTTCGACCTGAGCGGGACGCGATTGGTCACCGCCAGCGCCGACCGGACCGCGATCGTCTGGGATGTGGCGAGCGGCGAACGGCTCCTCACCCTCCGCGGGCACAACGACAATGTCCGCTGCGCGGCGTTCAGCCCCGACGGGCGCTGGATCGCGACGGGGAGCTGGGACGGGACCCTCCGGCTCTGGGATGCCGCGACCGGGAAGTCCTCTCGAGTCTTCCCGACCGGGGCCGGCTGGATCACCCGACTGGCCTTCAGCCCCGATGGCCAGTGGATCGTCGTGGGCGGGACGTCGGGCCGGGCCGAGGTCTGGGACTTCGCCGCCGGTCGGAGGCTCCAGTCGTTCGAGGGGCACATCGGCCCCATCCTCAGCGTCTCGTTCAGCCCGGACGGCTGGCAAGTCGCCTCGACCAGCAACTCGAACGGCGTCGGCCTGGTCAAGGTCTGGGAGATCCCCAGCGGTCGCGAGGCCCTGTCGATCAAGCACAGCTCCGGCGTCCTCGAACGGGTCGCCTTCAGCCCGGACGGCCGTCGCCTCGCCACCTCCGGCTGGGACGGCAACGTCAAGCTCTGGGACGCCCGCACCGGCCGCGAGGTCCTGACCCTCCGAGGGCACAGCGACCGCGTCTGGGGCGTTTCCTTCAGCCCTCGCGGCGACTCCCTCGTCTCCGCCAGCGCCGACGGCGTGGTCCTGCTCTGGGACGCGAGCCACTCGGAACGCAACGAGTCGGCCGAGTAGCTCGAGAGATCACAGTCGACCTAACCCGCCGTTCGTTCGTGTCGTGCGACGGGGTGGTCGTCAATTTCGAGGAAGAGGATCGCCAAACCGTTCTCGCGCATCCGTCAGGTTTTCAAGGCCGAGAGGACGCACCGCTCAGTCTCCATGGATCGCCGCTTCGGATGGCCGATCCAATGGGATCCTGGCCCGGATCGACGTTCCTTCGCCTTCGCCCGATTCGATCAAGAGCGTCCCGCCGACCAAACCCAGACGCTCGCGCATCCCGAGCAGCCCGATGCTCCGATGTCCGGAGCCGTCGGCGTGCGCGGGGTCAAAACCTCGGCCGTCGTCCTCGACCATCACGATCAACTCGCCGCCCTCTCGGGCCGCCAGGATGGTGACTCGTCGCGCCCCGGCGTGTTTGGCGACGTTGTTCAATGCCTCTTGCACGACGCGATAGACGGTCGACTCGATTTCCGGTGGCAAGCGCACGCCGTCCAGGCCCATCGGCTGGAACTCGGCGATGACCTTCGTCCGCTCCGACCACCGCGACGCATAGGCGGAAAGCGCGGCCACGAGCCCGATATCGTCCAGCGCGGTGGGCCGCAACTCGACGGCCAGGTCGTGTGCCTCGCGGCTTATCCCGTTGACGATCCTCTCGACCTCCAGCAATCTCTCCCGTCCGGGGTGGTTCTCCGAGATGGCGTTCTCCAGCGCCCTGAGGCCGAGGATCAGGGCGGTCAGTTCCTGGCCCAGTCCGTCGTGCAGCTCGCGGGAAAGACGCCGTCGCTCGGCCTCCTGGGCCGTGACCAGTCGACGGAGCAACTCGGTCCTGGCGGCCATCGCCTCCTGCATCGCGTCATTGGCCCAAGCCAGCTCGGAGGTCCGTTCGGCGACCCTTCGCTCCAGTCCGTCGCGTGCTCCCCTCAGGTCGTCTTCCATTCGCTTGCGCTCGGTGAGGTCTCTGGTGACCTTCACGAACCCGCGCAAGCCGCCTTCCCCGAGTGGGGAAAGCACGCCAGAGGCGTAGAACCGCGTGCCGTCCTTGCGGATGTGCCACCGCTCGTCGCCGACCCGCCCTTCGCGTAAGGCCGTCTGAACTTCGGCCTCGGGCGCACCGGCCTCGCGATCCTCTGGGGTGAAGAGGATATCGGCGGAGCTTCCCACGACCTCCGTCTCATCGTAGCCGAAGATGGCCACCGCCCCGGGACTCCAGCTCGTAACCGTGCGGTCTGTGGCGAGGGTGATGATGGCATAGTCGATGGCGCTGGCGAGGATCAGCCGCAGACGCTCTTCGCCAGCCCGTACGGCCGCCTCCGCCTCTTTCAGGTCGGTGATGTCGACGCAGGCACCGGCAAGGACCGACGTCGCCTCACCGGCCGCGCCGAAACCATCCCCCTGGTTTCGCAGCCAGCGGACCGACCCGTCCGGTCGGACGACGCGGAACTCGAGGTGCAGTTCGAGGCCTTGCGTGGCGGATGCCTCGAAGGCCGCCGCGACCGCCTCCCGGTCCTCCGGGTGGACGAACGGCTTAAGGAACTCCCCGAGCGGCAGCCTCGTCTCGACCGACTCCAGGCCGAGCATACCGTTGAGGTTAGCGTCGCGGATATGAACATCGGTCGCCACGTCCCAGTTCCAGATCCCCATCCTCGCCGCGGCGCTCGCCAGCCGCAGCCGCCACCCGCTCTCTCGCAGGGCCTGCTCGGCCCGCTTGCGTGCCTCCGCCTCCGTGTGTCGGGAGATGATGATGGAGGCGGTGTGGGTCAGGAGCGACGCGAGCTCCAGGTCATGATCGGTCGCCTCGCGTGGCCGTTGCGAGTAGATCGCGAACGTGCCGACGAACTTCCCCGCCGAGGTGTGGATCGGGAAGCTCCAGCAACCGCGGTAATCGAAGCGTTCCGCCATCCCTCGCCACGGCTCCCAGCGAGGGTCCTTCGTCACGTCGGCGGTGACGACCGGCAGGCCGGTGAGCATCGCCGGGCCTCTCGCCAGGGACTCCGGCCCGATCTTGAGCCCGTCGACCGCCTCCACATAGGCGGTAGGCATGCCCACCACGTGGTCGAGCGTCTCACCGCCGGCACTGGCAAGATAGAAGGCCGCTCGCGTCCCTTCGCCCAACGCGTCGACCGCGGTGCGGACCAGGACGCCGAGCGACGTCTGCAGCAGTGCGCCGTCGAGGGCAACCTCCGTCGCCTCTCGTTGGCCGTTGAGCCACGCTCCTCGTGCACTCAGAGCGTCCTCGGCCCGCTTCCGGGCCGTGATGTCGACGAGTGTGACGACGACGCCATCGATCCGGTTGTCCGTCGTGCGATACGGCAAAACCCGGCGGAGGTAATGGCGGCCATCGGCGCCGGCGACCTCACGCTCGGCCGGTATGAGCCGCTCCAACACTCGGCGAGCGTCTTCGTCCAGCTGTGGGTCATCGAATCTGCGGGCCAGGGCCGACAGCGGCCGCCCGACGTCGCTGGAAATCAGGTCCACGAGGCCCCGGAACGCCGGGGTGAAGCGCCGGATGCGAAACTCGGTGTCGAGGAAGAGAACGGCGATGTCGGTGCTGGCCAGCAGGCTCGCAAGGTCACTACTGGACGTCTTGTGCTCTTCCATCTTGGAGCGGAGCTGGGCGTTAACCGTCGTCAGTTCCTCGTTGAGAGACTGCATCTCCTCCTTGCCGGTCTCGAGCTCCTCATTGGCGCTCTGCATCTCCTCGTTGACGCTGCTCACCTCTTCATTCGACGCCTTCAATTCCTCGTTGCTGGTCTGCAACTCTTCGATGGTGCTCTGCAGCTCGAAACGGAGCCGACGCATCTCATCGGGCTGCCCCGCTCCGCCATCCAGGACGACCGGGGCCGCCGTGGGGAAATCGCCGCGTTCCTGGAAGCTCACGACGAAGAGGTCGGAGGGACTGGTCGAGTCGTCGGGGGCCGTGACGGCCGGCGAGGCCGTCACCGCGACCCGGATTCGTCGGCCCGGCCTGAGGTCGACCCAACCGTCGAGCTCGGTGGCCTTGTCGCCCTCGGTGATCGCCCGCCGGAGCGCGATCCGAATCGCCCCGCGCAGACCCTCGCGAGCCATGAGCAGCAGTTCGTGTGTCGGCTGGCCAGGCGGCTGGCGCAGGAACGTATGCGTGACACCGTGGTAATGTTGGATGTGGCCGTCGCGGTCCACCGTCACGGCGGGCGGGGTGTGCGAATCGAGCAGGGTTCGCTCGGTACGTCGCACCACTGATGGCAGTGTCGCGTCCCACCGACGGGTTGTCGGCGGCGATGGGTCTCCAACGGCGCGTCGGCCCTCGTCCGCGACGAGGGCGTGCGGCTGCGACGAGTCGGACATGCCGTGCCGTGCCAGCCCCACCCGGCGGAAGATCCGCGCCTTCTTGTCCACCGGTTCGAACTGATCCTCGACCCCGGAGACCGCCTCGCTGGTGCCCAGGAATAGCGCCCCGCCTTCGCGCAGGCCGAAGTGGAGCAATCCGAGCACCCGCCTTTGTACCTCCGGCTCCAGGTAGATCAGCAGATTTCGGCACGTGGCGATGTCCAGGCGGCTGAACGGCGGGTCCTGGAGTACGTTCTGCGGGGCGAACACCACCCGATCCCGCAGCGATGGCTTGATCTGATAGATCGAATCGCTCCGGTCGAAGAACCTCTCGAGTCGGCCCGGAGAGATCTCGGATTCGATCCCGCCCGGGTAAACGCCGGCCCGCGCATTCGCCAGCGTTCGGTGGGCCAGGTCGGTGGCAAAGACCTTGATGTCGAGCCGCTTGTCGACGGCCTCGGATTCTTCCACCAGCAGCATGGCCAGCGTGTAGGCCTCCTCGCCGCTCGAGCAGGCCGTCACCCAGGCGCGGACTGCCGCGCCCGGCTCGCGGGCGGCGACCAGGGGGATGATCACCAGGCGACGCAGCGTCTCCCACGCATCGGGGTCGCGGAAGAACCCCGTGACGTGGATGAGCAGGTCATCGGCAAGTGCCGTCACCTCGACGGGACTTTGCCGCAACAATTTGGTGTACTCGCCCATGGTCGTCGTGCGAGTCAGCCCCATCCGCCGCAGGACGCGACGCAGGAGCGTCGGCTTCTTGTAACCCGAGAAATCCTGGCGAGTCCGGGTGCGGAGGATCGCCAGGATCTCGCGGATATGCTGCAAGGTCCGCTGGAGCTCCTCGCCCACGTCGGCCTTGTGCCCTCCCCGGGCGTATGGCTGGGCGGCGTAATTGCGGAGGACTTCGGGGATATCGACCGGACGGAGAATGTAATCCGCACAGCCGGCGTCGATCAGGTGCTGCGGCATGCTCGGGAACTGGGCCGACTCGGGCTCCTGGGCGATGCAAAGACCCCCGACCGCCTTGACGGTCTGGGCGCCCGCGGTGCCATTGGAGCCCATACCGCTCATGATGACGCAGATCGCACGCTCGCGCTGCTCTTCGGCCAGGCTCTTGAAGAAATCGTCGACAGGCCGGTTCGCGACCTGCGGCGTGCCGAGCGGGGGTCCCAGGTGGAGCTTACCCTCGCGGATCGTCAGACGGTGTCCGGGGCGGATGACGTAAAAGCAATCCGGCTCGATGGCCATGCCATCCTCGATCTGGAGCACCGCCATGGCGGTCCGGCGATGGAGGATCTCAACCATGAAACTCTCATGGTCCGGTGGTAGATGCTGGACGAGAACGAACGCCATGCCCGAGTCAGGGCGCATGGCGTCGAGGAACTCGCTCACAGCCTCCACTCCCCCGGCAGAGGCTCCGATGCCGACGACCAGGAAAGGTAGGCGCGGTGGCTGTTCGGCATCGACCGGTTGGACCTGCCGGTCGGGTGGCTGTTCGGCATCGACCGGTTGGACCTGCCGGTCGGGTGGCGTATCCGGCTCCGAGCCCGAGGTCGGATCAACAGGGATTGAGTTCGCCTGGTCCATACCAAGACTCCTCAGGGAAACCGAGCCGGTTTGGTACCCCTTCCCCGAGGCAGACGGGTAACATGCGAGGCCGGCAATAAGTGTACTCGACGGAGATTATCTCTCCTTACAAGACGATTGCCATGCCGCCCCTCGGATTGCAATCCACGATTCGTCGCCTCAACCATCTCGCTGGACTGGACTCGACGACGGGGAGCGGATTCGAGGGATTGATCCATCCGCCTGACATCCGACGTGGCATCAGGATCGGACAAGGAGGAATCGAGTGGTCGATCGGGAATGTCGAGGGAGTCGCAACCCAGGCGAGGACCGTTCCTATTCTCCGAGGGGGACCAGGGCCAGTCGGGCAAGGGAGGGGAATGGTCGTGGCCCGCGTCCGCCGGTCGGAAACGACATCACCAAGGCCTTCCCCCTGTGGACCCCGGCTTTGCGGAGAAGCCGGGGTTCGCGACAGTCGTTCAAGGCTTGGAAGCGTTGCCAGGCCCGGACTCCGTGGAGGCCGGCTTCCGAGCGGGACGTCCCTGGACGATCGCATCCATGATCAGGATGGCCATCTCGTTGGTCGTCTGCTCGCCGTACGTGACGCGCTTCGGGGGGTGGCTCGGGTTGGCGGGGTTGTCGGCGGAGTTGTCGAAAGTCCAGTGGGCCTCGATCCGGGTCCCGGCCGGGAGCCGGAGGGGCGTGGCGTATCGGTAGTAATATTGCCAGTTGAAGTCCCAGTCGCCGATGGAGATCAACGGCTCGACCGAGCCGTTCGGGAGCTTGGCCGTGACCTTGACGCTCCGGCCGATCAGGTGCATGTGCGGGAAGATGCCGTAGAGGTCGATGGAGGCCGGGAGCGTCTTCGCGGTATCGACCGCGAACTTGGCGGCGCCGGGGTCGATGCTCAGGCCTTCGTCGTTGATCACCACGATGTTGAGGCGTCCCCGAGGCTTCTGATCGGTGAAGTGGAGCCCGATGACCGACTGCTCGGTCTCCGGCTTGCCGCTCGGGTGGAGGTGGAGCTGCAACACGAGGTCGTTGCCGTCGGCCCAACCGGCGGCATAACCCTCGGGCAAGGGCCGAGGCTCCATCCCGGGGGTCCAGAAGGCGAGCGGGCCTGGCAGCAACTCGCCGGGAGGCGCCAGGCCGCTCGCGAAGCTCTTGCCGTCGCCGGCGTCCAGCTTCGCCTGGGCGATCTTGTGCGGCAGTCGTGTCAGAACGGCGTGATGGACGATCTTCCGATTCCCTGGCCGGTACTCGACGGACTGGAGATACTTCCCCTTCGGAATCTGCAGCGGGATCACGAAGCACTGGTAGAGGTCGGGCCCCTCAGCGGCCAACGCGAAGGGCTCGGCCATTTTCACGACCATGTCCGGCTCGCCGAGCTGCCAGCCCGCGGTGAACGTCGGGGGCGTCGGGAGGTCGGCCGCGTCCCCCTCGGGGGTACCGTCCTTGACCCACCGGACGATCGTCGCGACCTGTTCGTCGGTCAACCGCCGCTCGTCGGAGAAATGCCCAAAGCCATGTTCGGCGCGCCACGGGGGCATGCTCCGCGCTTCGACCGCGGCCTGGATGAGCTCGGCCCGCTTGCTCACGTCCCGATAGTCGAGCAGCGAGAACGGAGCAACCTCACCCGGCCGGTGGCACGACGAGCAATTCCGATAGACCAGCGGCGCGACGTCTTTGTTGAACGTCACGGCCTCCTTGCCCTTGCCGACCTCGCCCGCAGAGGCAGGCGCCGACGGGCCAACCCCCACCAGGACTATGACCGCGAATAACGATACGCGACAACGCTTTGGAACGCTCATACGCTACGTTCGCCTCCAATTGGTCCGCGCAGGTCCCCGCATCGGGCCCTCGACTCGTACCCTAGCGGCCAAGGGAGGGTTTCGACAATCAGGGACGTTAACGAAAGAATCAATTCTCAAGCGAGATCGAACCAATATTTACAATAAAATCAATATCTTTTCACTAAAAATTCATCCTGCAACAATCAATCCACAGGAGCCACGGACTAACTCGGATCGAATCCAAAGTTTCTAAACATCTGCGTCATCCGCGGATGAATCTCTTCTCTTATCCGTGTTCAACCCGTGGCCAAAACAGGCCTTCGTCCTTTTGTTCAGGGTTTACGAACTCCCTAAACTTGGGTCAGGACCAGAGGCCGTCCGTGGCGTTGCCTCCAGGGATCCCTGTGACGCGGACCGAGGATTTCTCGATGCCCAGGCTCAACGACCCGATCACGATCGGTGCCCTTTCGCTCCCCAACCGGATCCTCATGGCTCCTTTGACGCGCTGTCGCGCGAGCGCCGGGCGGGTCCCCAACGCGATGATGGCCGAGTACTACGCCCAGCGGGCGTCGGCGGGCCTGATCCTGACCGAGGCGACGTCGGTGACGCCGATGGGCGTGGGGTATCCCGACACCCCGGGGATCTGGTCCCCAGGGCAAGTGGACGGGTGGAAGCACATCACCGGCGCGGTCCATGCGGCCGGCGGGCGGATCCTCCTCCAGCTCTGGCACGTCGGGCGGATGTCGGACCCGAGGTATCTCGACGGCGAGCGGCCGGTGGCCCCGAGCGCCATCGCCCCGACGGGTCACGTGAGCCTCATCCGTCCGTTGACCCCGTTCGTGACGCCCCGGGCGCTCGAGATCGGCGAACTTCCCGGCATCGTCGAGGCGTACAGGCAAGGCGCCGAGAACGCCAAGCTCGCCGGCTTCGACGGCGTCGAGATCCACGGCGCCAACGGCTACCTGCTCGACCAGTTCCTCCAGGATAGCTCGAACAAGCGGACGGACGCCTACGGCGGCCCGATCGAGAACCGCGCCCGATTGATGCTAGAGGTCGCGGACGCGGTCGTCTCGGTCTGGGGCCCGGAACGGGTCGGGATGCACCTCGCCCCTCGAGGCGACGCCCACTCGATGGGCGACTCCGACCCGTTGGCGACGTTCGGCTACGTCGCCAGGGAGCTCGGCAAGCGAAAGCTCGCCTTCCTCTGCGCCCGCGAGTCGCTCGGCGAGCGTCGGATCGGCCCGGCCCTCAAGGCGGCCTTCGGCGGCACGTACATCGCCAACGAGAAGTTCACGAAGGCGACCGCCGAGCAGGTCCTCGAGGCCGGCGAGGCCGACGCCGTCGCGTTCGGCCAGCAGTTCATCGCCAACCCCGACCTGCCCCTCCGGTTCGCGACGGACGCCCCGCTCAATGCACCGGACCCTTCGACGTTCTACGCCCAGGGGCCCGCCGGATACACTGACTACCCCTTCCTCGAGCGGACCGTGAAGACCGCCTGAGGGACACCTTGAACACGACGATGGGACTGGAGTCGACGACCATGGAATTCAGGCAACTCGGCGGTTCGGGGTTCAAGGTCCCCGTGTTGAGTCTCGGGACCGGCACGTTCGGCGGCGGCAACGAATTCTTCAAGGCCTGGGGTTCGAGCGACGTCGCCGAGGCCACTCGCCTCGTGGACGTTTGCCTCGAGGCCGGGCTCAACATGTTCGACTCGGCCGACATCTACTCGAAAGGGATGGCCGAGGAGATCCTGGGCCAGGCGATCAAAGGGCGCCGAGACCAGGTCATCATCTCGACGAAGAGCACCTTCCGCTTCGGCGAAGGGGCGAACGACGTCGGATCCTCGCGCCATCACCTGATCCGGTCGGTCGACGCGAGCCTCAAGCGTCTGGGCACCGACTACATCGACCTGTATCAACTCCACGGCTTCGATGCCGTCACGCCCGTCGAGGAGGCCCTTGGCACGCTCGACGACCTCGTTCGTGCCGGCAAGCTCCGATACATCGGGTGCTCGAACTTCTCGGGCTGGCACCTGATGAAGTCGCTGGCCGTCTCGGATCGCTACGGCCTGTCGCGATATGTCGCCCACCAGGCCTATTACTCGTTGATCGGCCGAGACTACGAGTGGGAGCTCATGCCCTTGGCGGTCGACCAGAAGGTCGGCGCCGTCGTCTGGAGCCCGCTCGGCTGGGGGAGACTGACCGGCAAGATCCGCCGAGGCCAGCCCTTGCCGGAGACGAGCCGCCTCCAGAACAAGACCGTGACCGACATCGGCCCCCCCGTCCCGGACGAGTACGTGTACAAGGTCGTCGACGCCCTCGACGAGGTCGCCAAGGAGACCGGCAAGACCGTCCCCCAGATCGCCCTCAACTGGCTCCTCCAGCGCCCCTCCGTCGCCAACGTCATCATCGGCGCCCGCAACGAGGAGCAACTGCGCCAGAACCTCGGCGCCGTCGGCTGGAACCTCACCCCCGAGCAGGTCGCCAAGCTCGACGCCGCGAGCGCCACGACCCGGGCCTACCCCTACTGGCACCAGAGCGGCTTCTCCGAACGGAACCCGTTCCCCGCGGGCTGAACGCCCATAAATGGGACCGCGTGCTGACACCCGCCGAACATGGCCCCCTCCCCCGGGGCGGGCTGTGTTCGGCGGCCTCGCGTTGCGGACCTCCGGTCCTCCCGATCAACACCTCGCCGCCCTCTCCTCTCGAGCTCCTCGAGTCCTCTTACAATCCGTTGCCCGATCGTCGACGGGACTTCCTCCGGAGGACGATCCGGCCACCGGCGGATTGTATGTTGATCCCACGTCGTCTACGCTCACCACCGGAGATCGCCACGGCCATCCGAGGAATCATGGCCCCATCACAGAGCACGGCGGAGGGACGAGATGGGCGGGAGCCACCGTTCTCAAGTTCGTCGGAGTGTCCTGCTGGGCCTGTGCGTCGCCGTCTTTTGGGTGTGCCAGGCCCACGCCTGGGAGGAACCCGAGGTGGGCGTCCTGTCGGGAAGGGTCGTCGATGCCAGGAACCGGCCGATCGAGGGGGTCGAGGCCGACGCGTGGCACTGGAAGCCCGGGCACGTGACCCGGACCGATCGGGACGGCCGATTCCGGTTCGAGGCCATGCCCAAACGTGAGGCCATCACAATCCGTCTTCGCAAGGACGGTTACGCAACCCACTTCTATCTCGATAAGGTTTCCGATCGACCCGAATGGGTGGTCGTCCTCGGCAACTCAACCTACCTCGAAGGCCGAGTCCTCGCCCTCGACGGGATGCCCGTCCCTCGGGCGTTATTACGGGCCGAACCCGTGCCTCGAAAAAGCGCCGGGGATATCCTCCCGGATTGCTACACCGAAACGTCGAGCGGCGAAGATGGCCGATACCGGCTCTATCTCGAGCCTGGCCAGTTCACCATCGGAGTCCTCGCGCCCGGTCGAGGAGTCGCGAGCCTACGCGAGATGCTCGAGTACGGACAGGCCTCGGCGAAGGATATCACGCTCCAGCCGGGCATCCGATTCGTCGCCCAGATCCTCGACAGCGAGTCGGGCAAGCCGATTCCGGGCGTGCGACTGAGCCATTGGCTCAAGCCCGAGCTCGACGGGATGTCCGACGCCGACGGCCGGATCGAGATCCGTGACGTCCCGCCCGGCAAGTACCCCCGGTTCCAAATCAAAGCCAGGGGCTACGCGCGATGGTGGTCCGAAGACTGTCTCAGCGTTTGGGGCCGATTCCAGAAATCCCGAGACTTCCAGCGCAACTTCGACGACCTCGACTTCGCGGTCCACCCCGGCATGAAACCCGTGACGATCTCCCTCGAACGAGGCGTCCACGTCAAAGGGCGGGCGATCGATCCCAACGGTAAGCCCGTCGCCGGGGCGATCGTCGCACCCGCCATGACCGGGACGGGAAACTCGCTGACCGGCGACACTCGCTTCAGCTTCAGATCCGACGCGGACGGCCGCTTCGAGATGTGGCTGCCGGCCAGCCCCGATCGCGACTACAACCTCGTCGTCCACGACGGCAGGTACGGCGAGTGGCGCCACTGGTCCAATGGCGTGCGGGCCCCATTCCGGACCAAACCCGGCGAGGAGGTGGGCATCATCCTGATGCGCCTGACACGCCCCGCCACGGTACGCGGCCGTGTGCGTGATCCCCAGGGACGACCGATCGCAGGACGGGAGATCCGCGCCACCCCCACGGACCGGCTCGAAAACCGGTACGACGACCCGACCACCAGGACCCGCGCCGATGGAACCTACGAGTTGAAATTCCTCCGCCCGGCCGAACAGTGCATCCAGGTCGCCCCCTTCTGGATCGACCCCTTCCAGGCCCCCCTCGGGACGTACGTCACATTGCCCCTCGGCCCCGGAGAGTCGCGAGACGGCGTCGACTACGAGGTCCTGCCCGAAAAAGGAGGGGACTGACGAGGGATACGGGTCCCGACGCACCAAGAGCCCGTCTCGGAAGCCGTGTCCCGAAACCCGGTTTCCAACAAAAACCGGGGTTCGAGACAGAAACTAACAGCAATTCGCCGAATGCCCACCTTCGGCTTCGATGCCCTTCACAAAAAAAATCAATAGATCTACACGTATTATTTCATTGTTTTCAATCTGCGATATCTGTTGATAGCCCCTCCATTCTCAATCCGTGTCGAATCCTTGGCCAAGGACCAGATCGACCACGTCTTCCCCGCCATACGCCTGCATGCACGCCCGGACGCACCCGCACCCGCACCATTTCCCCACGGATTGTGCATCCATCCTTCAGAGGCGGAGGCGATCCGGCCGATAAGGGTCGCGTAGGACCTTGACGATTCTATCGTTATTGCGGCCGAGACCCGGAATGATGCGAGGACTATCCCCGAAAACGCTCGAGGTTCGGGGCGGCCATTTCCGGCTCGGGTACGTCCTCGTGGCGTTCCTCTTGCTCGCGGCCTGGGCCGGGAGTGCGGGGGCGCAGGAGGGGGTACGAATCCCGCCGCCGTCCCCCCCACCCCCGCCTCCTCCTCGATTTCGTGTTGATGGCAAGCCCGCCCCGTCGGGACCCGTCGTAACCCTGGCTAAGCCCAAGGACTCGGGAATCGTCGACCAGTTGTCCGGGCCCTCGTCGCTGATCGAGATCAAGGTCGGCCAGGGGCGATTCCTCACGCTCAAAGAGGACCTGGCCGCAGCCGGGCAGCCCGCGCCGTTCCTGGCCGTGGGCGACCCGACGGTCGCCGATTTCTTCCAGGTCGGACCGCGCCAGCTCCGTTTGATCGGGAAGCGGCTGGGGACGACCGACCTCACGATCACGACCTCGTCGGGGAAGACCTACGACTACGAGCTCCAGGTCATCGGCGACCTCAGCTTCCTCGACGCCCAGCTCAAGAAGATGTTCCCCGACGCCAGGCTCACCCTGACCCAGCTTCGCGAGAAGATCGTGGTCGAGGGCGAGGCGCGCGACGCCGGCGAGGTCATGCGGATCCTCTCGGTGATCGACAGCTACGTCCGGTCGATCCAGCGGGTGATGGTCCCGGGGCAGATCGGGAACGTCCAGAACGTGATCCAGGGGGCCGACCCCAACGCCCAGGTCTCGGGGAATGGGACCGATGCGCAAGGGTTCCAGAACCCGGCCGGGGGCCCTGGCGTCTTCCCGGGGAGCGTTCCCGGGGCCTTCCCCGGTGGGTCGGGCATGGGCCTCGCGATGGGAGGGGTCGGAGGGACCCAGATCACCCCCGGCACGATCGCGACCAACCAGCTCGCGACGAACCAGGTCCAGGTCATCAACCTCATCCGGGTACCGACCTCGCAGCAGGTCCTGCTCAAGGTCCGGGTGGCCGAATTGAACCGGACGGGTTTCCGCCAGATCGGGGCCGACTTCCTCGCGTCGATCCCCCAGTTCGGCAGCCTCTTCGGCACGCAGATCGCCGGGGCCACGTTTGGCCCCGGGCAGATCGGCAGCACGACGTACGGGCTCCGGAACGGCAACAACGTCCTCATCCCACAGGACTCCAGAGACCTGACGTTGTCGACGCAGACGGTCTTCGGCACCTTCTCACACGGCCAGTTCAACGCCATCCTCGCGGCGCTGCGGCGGAACAACATCCTGAAGATCCTGGCCGAGCCGAACCTCGTGACGCTCAACGGCCACCAGGCGAACTTCCTCGCCGGCGGCGAGTTCCCCGTGCCGGTCCTGGCAGGTTCCGCGGGGGGGACGGGCGGGTCGAGCATCAACGTCCAGTTCAAGGAGTTCGGCGTCCGGCTCGCGTTCCTCCCGATCGTCGAGGACAACGACACGATCCGACTGACCGTCGACCCCGAGGTCAGCACCGTCGACGCGACGCTCGCGACGACCCTCGTCCCCGGAGGCAGCCCCGTCCCGGGCCTGAACACCCGCAAGTCGCACACGACCGTCGAGCTGAAACAGGGGGAGACGCTCGCGATCGCCGGGTTGATGCAGCTGACCCTCTCGGGTCAGACCGCGAGGATTCCGGGCCTCGGCGACCTCCCCTACATCGGCGCCTTCTTCAGCAACACGACGAGCACGAGGATCGAAAAAGAGCTCGTCGTGCTCGTGACCCCCTACCTGGTCGAGCCGATGAGACCGGGCCAGATCCCGCCGACCCCGGGCGAGGAATACGTCGAGCCGAACGACCTCGAGTTCTTCTTCATGAACCGGATCGAGGGACGCACCGGGATCGATGGCCGGTCGACGACCTCCTACGACGACCCGCTCCACCTCGTCCGGCCCGCCTTGGTGGAGCGGAAGTACCTGATCGGCCCCTCGGGATATCAGAAATGACGGGAAGGTCTCGGCCCTCATCGGCCCCGGCCTCGCGGAGGAGCTTGGCGATGTCGACGTCCCAACGCCGTTACGTGTTCGCCGGCCTGATCCTGGGCGTGATCCCGGCCGGTCGCGCAAAGGCCGAGGATCTCCCGCTCCCGATCCCGACTTCGCCGGGCATCATCCCCCTCGAACGGCCCCTGGTCGTCGCCCCACCGACGGACCAACCATCCATCGTCCGTCCCTTGCCCACGGTGGTCGAGGTACCGCTGGAAGGCGTCCCTTCGACGTGGGCCCCCGGACCGACCGACCCGGTCGCCCTGGAACGCCGAGGCCCGCACGCCGTCCCGAAGAAGACCCGATCCTGGCACTGGCGCCGGTTCCAGGGGAAGGTCGCGGGCTATCCCGAGGAATTCGCCCCGAGGCCCCTGGGCGCCTCGCTCTACGAATTCGGCCGCACGATGGCCTCGAATGGTGCCTCCGCCCGACTCACACTCTTCGACTACGACTTCGAAGCGGGGTCGGGACGCCTGAGCACTCGGGGTCGCGACCAGCTCTACAAGCTCGCCGCGCAGCTCGCCGCGAGCCCTTACCCGTTGATCATCGAGCGGACGGCCAACGACCCGACGCTCGCGGTCGCGAGGCGCGAGGCGGTCCTCGCCGAATTGGCCAGCGGACCATTCCCGATCACGCCCGACCGCATCCTCGTCGGCCTCCCGCTGCCCTATGGCATGTCGGGCAACGACGCCCAGATCGTCGGCGCGAACACGCTCACGCGGACCCAGCAATACGGGCCGCCGATCCCGCTCAACTTCAACGGGGTGAACAGCCCCAGCGGCGTGACCAACAGCGTCTCCGGCATCCTCCCCGGCCAGTGACCGTCCGGGTTTGACCCGATCGGCTGAAGGGGTGCAATCCATGCGATGAATGGGTCGTCGGTGCAACGATGTTCATACGCCGGGTGCCACATGAGCTGACCCAGTCTCTCGAGTCGTCTGTCGTCCGCGGGAATCATCCATTCGTCCCAGCCAACAAAAAGGCGAGCGAACATGCCTTTCCTACGCGAGCTCTGCAAACGAATGAGTCTCGCCCTGGCGATCGCTCCGCTGCTATTCGCCGGATGCAGCCAACTCTCTCATCGGACTCCGGAGCACGACTCGGCGGGGCTCCTGGACTCGGGGCCCGTTTCCAAGGTCTCGAAACGACAAGCAGCCGACGTCGAGATTGCGCTCGGGCGGTCACTCGAGGGGTCGGGGAACCTCGAAGATGCCGAGTCGACCTATCGTGACGCCCTGAAGAAGAACCCGAAGCGATCGGACGCGGAGGAGCGCCTGGCGATCCTCGCCGATCAGAGGGGGGCGACGAAGGAGGCGAGCCAGCACTTCGCCCGCGCCTTGAAGCTCGACCCGAAGAACCCCGAGATCCTCTGCGACCTCGGCTACAGCTCTTATCTCCAGCGCCGCTGGTCCGATGCCGAGGACTACCTGAGGAAGGCGATCGCACTGCAACCGCGACACGCCCGGAGCCACACCAACCTCGGCCTCGTGCTGGCCCGCCAGGGCGACAAGGCCGGCGCCCTCGCCGAGTTCGCCCGCGCCGGCTGCGACAGGGCGGACGCGCAGGCGAACCTCGGCCTCGTGCTCGCCATGGAAGGCCATTTCGAGGACGCCAAGCAGGCCTACGCGGCAGCGCTGGCGGCCAAGCCCTCCTTGCCGGTGGCCCAGGAGGGGATGCGGGCGACCATGGTCGCCATGAACGGAGGCAAACCGATCCCGGTCAAGGCCATCGCCGGGATTCCGGGGCCGAAGGCACGCTTCGACCCCAGCCTGGCCCGTACCTCCGCGATCATCCCGGCGGACTCTTCGCGATAGACGGTCGGGTCACGGCCGGGCGGCGGACTCGGCGATGCTCCTGCTCGACGAGGGGCTGGTCGGCTGGTCGCCCGCAAACGCGCTCATCATCTGATAGATCGCGGGGGCGAGCAGGATCACGAAGATCGCGGGGAAGATGCACATCAGGGTCGGGAAGAGGATCTTGGTCGCGGCCTTCTGCGCCCGCTCCTCGGCCTGCTGCTTGCGGCGGACCCGCAAGGTGTCGGAATGCGCCCGGAGGCTCTTCACCAGGCTGGCCCCGAAGCGTTCCGACTGACTGATGACCGTCGAGAGGCTGAGCGCCTCCTCGAGGTCGGTCCGTTGGGCGAAGTGGAGGAGGGCCTCGCCGGGGGCACGGCCGAGCTGGACCTCGCGGTCGACGATCCGGAGCTCGTGACCGAGCAGCGCGTGGGCCGAACGGATCTCCTCGGCGACCCGTTTCAGGGCGCTCTGGAAGCTCAGGCCCCCCTCGAGGCAGATGATGAGGACGTCCATGGCGTCGGGCAAGGCCCGACGCATGAGGAGCTGTCGGCTGCTCTTGCGATGATCGAGCCAGAAGCTCGGGCCGATCATCCCGGCGATGAAGAGCATGAGCGACGCGATCATCCCGTGGAGCACCGGGATGAGGCCCGTCGAGGTGAGGCCGGCCCCGGCGATGACCGCGAGGAGGAGGAGGGACAGCTTCACCCCGAGGAAGATGTGCATCGCCTGGCGTTGATAGAGGCCGGCCTGGATCAGCCGGGCGCGGAGTTGGGTACGTTCCGCCTCGTTCTCGGGGACGATCACCTTACCCAGCTTGGGCAGGGCGGCCCGGGCCATCTGCTTGACCGTCTCGGGCTTCTCGCTCCGGCGCATGTGGCCCGACAGCTCGCCGATCCGCTCGTCGAGCTTCCGCTGACGTCCCGTGACGAGCAGGCCGACGACGACCGCCAACGCTGCGGCCATCACGAAGATGATGACGATGATCAACCGATCCGGATCCATGGTCGGGCCTTTCAGAAGTCGAAGTTGACGATCTTCCGAATCCAGAGGATACCGAGCACCTCGAAGCCGAGCGTCCCGAGCAGCAGGTCGGTGTGCTCGAAGAGGACCATGGCATACGGGCGATTCATCACGAACAGCACGAGGAGGATCACCGGGGGCATGGCGGCGAGAATCCAGCCTTGCATCCGCCCCTCGGCCGTGAGCGACCGAATCGTCCCCCGGATGAGATACCGTTCGCGCACGACCGCGGCGAGCTTGGTCAGCAGCTCGGCGAGGTTGCCGCCCGTCTGCTGCTGGACGAGGACGGCGAGGACGAAGATCTTGAGCTCGATGACGCCCGTGCGACGAGTCAGGTCGCGGAAGGTGACCTCGGGCGAGAGGCCGAGGTTCTGCTGCTCATAACAGTAGGCGAATTCGGTGGAAATCGGCTGGGGAAACTCCTGGGCGACCCCGAGGAGGGCCTGTCCCAGGCTCTGCCCCGCCCTGACGACGCGGGCCATCAGGTCGAAGGCCTCGGGGAGCTGCGAACGGAGCTTCTCCATCCGGCCGTCTCGCTTCCGCTTCACGAGGATGATCGGGACGATGCCGCCGGCGAGCGCGGCGAGCGACGCGTCGAGCGGACTGCCTCGGACCAGGCTCCCGACGATCCCGAAGGCCACCGCCAGGACGACCGCGATCGACACAACCCGCACGGGGGTGATGTTCAGCCCCGACTGCTCGACCATGATCTCGAACCGCTCCTTCAGGCCCGAGGGGGCCTCGTCGGCGATGGCCTCGGCGGCGATCAGGTCGAGATTCTTGAACAGGGGCGACTTCTTCGCCTTCGCGGCGACGTTCTTCTTGAGGAACTCGAAGTCGACGCGGTCGTTGACGCGCGTCCGGTCCCGGAGGAAGAGGTCGGAGAGGACCTGGTAGATGGCCACCACGAACGCGATCGCCGTCGCAGCCGCCAGCCCCACGACGATCATCGGGTTCATCGCGGCATCTCCCCTTGGCGCTGGCCGGAGAGGATCCGACGCTCGAACATCTCGATCGGGAGCCTCACGCCGGCCGACTCGAGCGTGTCGAGGCACTTGGGGCGGATGCCCGTGCAGAAGTGGTAGCCCTGCGCCACGCGGTCCTCGTCGACTCCCGTCTGCTTGAAGACGAAGAGGTCCTGCATGCTGACCACGTCCTCCTCCATGCCGACGATCTCCGAGATCTTGATGATCTTCCGGACGCCCCCCGACAACCGCGCCGCCTGGACGATGACCTGGACCGCGGAGGCGATCTGACGACGGATGATCCAGATCGGCAGGTCGAAACCGGCCATGCCGACCATCATCTCCATACGTCCGATGGCGTCCCGGGTGTCATTCGCGTGGATCGTGGTCATCGAGCCGTCGTGGCCGGTGTTCATCGCCTGGAGCATGTCGAGCGTCTCGGACCCGCGACACTCGCCGACGATGATGCGGTCGGGCCGCATACGCAGGGCGTTCTTGACGAGGTCTCGGGTGCCGATCATCCCCTCCCCCTCGATGTTCGCGGGGCGGGTCTCCATGCGCACGACGTGGGGCTGCTGGAGCCGGAGCTCCGCCGCATCCTCGATCGTCGCCACGCGCTCGTCTTCCGGGACGAAGGCCGAGAGGGCGTTCAGGAGGGTCGTCTTGCCCGACCCGGTCCCCCCGGAGATGACCATGTTGATCCGCCCTTTGATGGCCGCCGACAGGAAGTCGGCCATCTCGGGGGTCATCGCCCGCTTCTCGAGCAGGTCGTTGATGAGTAGCGGCGACTTGCCGGCGCGCCGGATCGAGAGCAAGGTACCGTCCAGCGCGAGCGGGGGGATCACCGCGTTGACGCGCGACCCGTCGGGGAGGCGCGCGTCGCACAACGGCGAGGTCTCGTCGATCCGGCGCCCGACCCGGCTGACGATCCGCCGGACGATCTCGATCAGGTGCTTCTCGTCGTTGAAGACGACGTCCGACTTGGTCAGTCGCCCTCGGCGTTCGACGTAGACCGACTTCGGGCCGTTGACCAGGATGTCCGAGACCGTCGGGTCGCGCATCAGCGCCTCGAGCGGGCCGATCCCGAACGTCTCGTCGAGGACCTCGCCGATCAGTCGTTCCCGCTCCGACAGGCTGAGCAGGTCGTTGTGCTGGTGGCAGAGCTGCTCGGCCCCCCGGCGGACCTCCTCGCGCAACTCGTTCTCGTCCATCGTCCCGATGGCCGACAGGTCCATGTCGGAGATCAGCTTCTGGTGCAGCTCCTTCTTGATCCGCAGGAGCCGTTCCTCCGTCGAGGAGGGGGCCGATGCCTGGCCAGTCGTCGGGAGGAAGCTCATGCGACTCATCGTCTCGGTCCGCCTTCCTGAATGCGAGGGCCAAAATCCCCGCGCCGACCCCGATCTAGGGGATGATTCGCCACAAAGGCACGAAGGTTACAAAAAATTACAAAACGTTCATTTTTTCAATTTTTCAAAACTTTGTGTCCTTTGTGGTGGATCATCCCTTCAGGTAGTCGAGGCTCGGGTGGTCAAGGATCGCGAACGGCTTGGTCATCACGTCGATCGACTCTCCGCGCTGGCGAATGTGCCGCTCGGCGATCGGGCCCAGGCGGCCGGAGGCCACGGCGAGGTACGGGATGCGCGCGGGGTCGATCCCCATCAGTCGGGTCGCCGTCGCGTCCACGGCGGTCGCGTTGGTCCCCATCACGAGGACGCCGGCGGCCTTGGGGGTCCCCATGATCGGCCCGTCGCCTTCCATCCCGACGATCCCGTCGATGATCGCGAGCGACGGCCTTACGACGGCGTTGATGTCAAGGATCGAGCCGGGGATCCCAACCTGGTGGAGCACGTTCTTCGGCCAGCCGTACGCGGCCCCCGGCATCACCCCGAACAGGTTCTTCATCGCCAGGGTCACGCCGGCCCAGTGGTGCGTCTTCATCTTGGGGAGCGAGACGATGATGTCGGCCCGGCGCAACGACGTGGGCAGGTGCAGGGAAGGCAGCCGCGTCGCCCTGAGCCGGTTCCTCGCGGAGAAAACGTCGTCATAATTCAGGTCCACGAACTCGAGATTGGCCTCGTCGAGCATCGCGCCCAGGCCCGATTGCTCGAGGACGAAGTCACCGTCCCGGCAATGTCCCTGCCCCTCGGCCACGAAGACCTCGCGGGCGTCCCAGGAGCGGAAGACCTGCGCCACCGCCCGGACGAGTGTGGGGTGGGTGTTGATATGAGGCGACGATCGCGAGGGCTCGACGAGGTTCGGCTTGAGGAGCACCGACTTGCCCTTCGCCCAGGCTTTCCCGAGGCCGAGCTCGAGCAACCCGTCGCGGACGACCGACTCGAGGTTGAGGTCGTACGACCGGGCGTCGGCGACGACGACGTCGGCCCGCCACCCGTGCTCGTCGCGCTCGACGAGGGCGACCCCCGCCGCAGCCGAGGCGAACGCGAGGCCCGCCCCCGCGAGTAATTCCCGGCGCCCGAAGCGACGGGTGCGTGGCTCGGCGTCGTCGAGCGTCGTCGATGTCCTCAGATCCTCCGTCATGCGAGTCCGTTCTCCGCTCGAGGTCGGATACCGAGAATGCGTAACGAATCGGGATCGGCCGCCAGGATGAGCATCGCCAGGGGGAGCACATCGTCACCCCCTCGAGACGCGACCCGTTCGAAGGACCGCCCGAGCCGGTCGTCTCCCCCTTCGAGGATCGCTCCCCAGGCCCGCAGGCCGAGAATCCCCCATCCGAGCGAGGCGGGGGCGAGGGTCTCCGCCAGCGTCGATTGGAGGTAGGCGATCGCGGAGCGGATCACCCTGTCGCGTTCCCCACCCCTGGCGAGCGCCAGTAAGGCCAGGCCCGTCGGTTGCGGCAAGGGTCGCAGGGTCGCCCCGAAGAGCGCGGGGTTGCCGTAGTTCCAGCCCCCGGTCGCAATCGCGCGATCCTTGAGGAGCCGACGCCCTTCCAGGGCCCTCGGGTGGTCCCACTTCCCCTCGAGACCCAGGACGAGTAGGGCCGACGCGGTCGGCTCGACCCAGGAGTGGGTGTCGGCCGTCCAGGGCCAGCCGATCAAGGTCGTGTCGTGATTCATCGGCCCGTGAGCCTCGCGAGGGACGGGCACACCCCGAGTCGACAGGAGCCAATCCACCGCGCCTAGACGCTCGGCCGCGAACCCCCCCACCGCGGCCCAGAGGAGCGAGGCGAACGGGGTCGCCCAACCCGGATCGCGAAGCGAACCGGTCACCCCCAACGAGCCATCCCGGCCTCGGATCGAGGCGAGCCAACGGGCCGCCGCGGTCGCCTCGACGCTGGGACTTCCCGTTCCCCCTTCGGGGTCGGTCGCCAGCAGGGCCAACCCGGCGAGCGCGGTCGGCTCGACAGCAGGCGTGGTCGTCCGACGATAGCCCCAGGCCCCCGACTTGCCTTGCAGGCGGAGCAGCCGGCGTCGTGCGTCGTCGATCCAATCGAAGGCCAGCATCGCACGCTCACGGTCGAGAGAAAAAGCGACTCATGTCGCGGAATTCATGCGGTCCAAGAGGACTCAGATCCACGCGTTGGGACTCAACCCGCGAGTGCCAGCCTCGAAACCTGTTTTCTTCTTAAAAAACGGGTTTCTGGAGGGAGCAGACCGCGACATCACGCGAGAGGTGAGCAACGTCGAGCGCGTCAGAAGCCCGATTCTCAAAAGAAACCAGGTTTCGGGACCGGCACGACGTGTCCATTAGGCCATTCGGCCTGGACACGTAACCCCAGGCCAGTCACCGATTTCGTGACATGCGCTCACCCAGCCTCTCGGAAGAACCGGGTTTCGGGACAAGCACTAACTTAATACTAGAACATCTTTCGCGGAGAGGACCGCGCAAGCGACGTGAGCGGTCAATCGAAGCAAGCTCATACCTGCAGCAGTCGGGACCATCACTTCGTCCCGTGCCGCCCGTTGACGCTCAGCGCGAGCTGAATGAGGCTCTTGGAAACCTTCGCGGTGGGGGATTCGAGGACGACCGGGACGCCGTGGTTGTTGGCGCGGTTGATCGCCTTGGTATCCTCGGGGATGAAGTGGCCGATCTTCCTCCGGAGCGCCTCCTCGGCCTTGGCCGGGGGGACTTCCTGGGGCTGGCCGCGGCGGTTGACCACGAGCTGGATCGCGTCGCCCGAGATGCCGAGCTTCTCGAGATGCTCGAGGGTCCGATGAACGTTGCGGAGCGAGGTGAAGTCGAGGCGGAAGACGACCAGGATGATGTCGGCCTGCCGGAGGATGACGAGTTGCTCGTCGCGGAACGAGTGGTCCATGTCGGCGATGACGTAGGGGAAGCGGGCCCTGGCAAAGTCGACGGCCTGGGCGACCCCGTCGGGACGGACGTGCCCGACGTCGGCGAGGTGCTGGGGCGGGGCCAGGAGGTGGACCCCCGACTCGTGCTTGGCGAGCGAGCGCTCGAACATGACCTTGTCGAGGCGGGACGCGTTCTGGCAGAGGTCGGCCATCGTAAACGACGGGCGGAGGTCCAGGAGCGCCGCGAGGTCGCCCGACTCGAGCTTCATGTCGATGAGCCCGACCGCCTTGTGCTCCTGGGTCAGCGAGGCGGCGATATTCGCGGCGATCGTGCTGGAACCGCTCCCACCGTTGGGGGCGAGCACGGCGATCAACCGTCCCGTCTGGGAGGCGCCGGCCGTGGCGGCGGCGAGGTGAGAAAGGGCGGTCTCGAGCTCGATCTCGAGGTCAACCAAGTCGACGTAGTCCTTGGCCCCGGCCCTCAACGAGCGGAGGACGAGCTTGGTATCGGAGGCCGGTCCGACCGCGAGGACCCTGCCGGGGGCGATCTTCGCGAAGGTCGGCAAGAGCCCGAGCCCTCGTTCCCGATTCAAGGGGAGGACGAAGACGACCAGTTCGACGTTCGGCTCGCGCCCGAGACGGAACGCCGCGTCCTCGAGCGAGAAGACGTGGGAACTCGGGCAGTCCTGCCCTCGGAAGTTCAGGACCCCTCGAATTCGGGAGACGATCGAGTCGTTCTCGGCAACGATGAAGGCCGGCATTGGCGCCCCGGAAGAATTCCATCCGATCCAAACAGGCCGTCGCCGCAGACACGTGGGGGCGAGTCGAGAGCCTGGCACTTCCAGGGTCCGACGACCGCTCAAGCCGCCGGGTGCTTGCTACCCGCCAACCCCCAACGGCGACGCGGGCCTCAACCTGGCCGGTCTTGCCGAACCACGGAGGGCGACGGGGCGGGCGACTTCACTTCCGTGAAGCGTCCATGGGGGGGCGACGCGGGGGGAGGTAAATTCGACGACGCCTTGGCCGCCCGCTTGGTTGCCGGCATGACGACGACAATTTGGTCGGACCCTACCATCGTCCCGCGCAGCGTTCGAATCGGCAAGATCACCGGGACCGGTTCCGGTTCCGGTTCCGGCTCGGGAGGCGGCGCCGCGACGACCGGGGCAGGCTCGGGCTTCGGGGCCTGAGGCAAACCGAGGTCGGCGAGCGTCGCCGAGCTCGACGCCGTGGTCTTCTCGTCCTTCAGGCTGCGGAGCGAGAGGTGGAGCGTCCCCTTGTTCTGGCCGAGATCCAGGATCGAGGCCTGCTTCGGCGTCACGAGGAGCGTGACCGATCGGGCTTCGTTCGGGTCGGTCCGATTCGCGGTCGGCGCCTCGACGATCGTGTGGACCGCGAGGATCTCGATGTTCTGGAGCAAGGTGCTCGTCGCCTCGAGGGTCTCGGCCGCGGGCCCCCCCTGCGCGACCATCGTCAGGAGGACGTCCACGCGATATCCGGGCAAGAGGTGGCCCGCGAGCGACGAGGAAAAGCTCGGCGTCTGGATCGTGAAGGCCCGCATCCCGGGCGGGATCAGGGCCGCCATGCCGGTACCGCTCCCCTTCGGGAAGAGCTTGGCCTCGACGACGGACTCTCCCTTGAAGATCGGGAAGTGCGCCGTCCTTGATAGGACGTCTTCCGCCTTGTCGAAGGCCCCGGGGAACTTGTCCTTCGGCTCCTGACGCACCTCGATCATCGCCTTGTCGATCGTCTCGCCGGGCCGGATATCGGCCAGCGCAACGACGGCGGGCACCGTCTCGATGACCGTAGCGGTCTGTTGAGGCTTTTGCAGCGTCATGCGGACGCCCACGGCGGCCGCGAGCCCGAACAGCAGCGCCAGGCCGAGGACGACCAATGTCTGGGGCCTCATCGCATCCCTCCTGGTTCAAGGGTCGAGACCGCCGCGATCGCAGCCCGAGGTTGGGCATACGGAGGCCAGACCTCGTCGAGGTCGGCGACCCACCGGAAATAGGTCGCGAACACGCCGAGGCAGGTCATCGCCGCGAACGGGACGAGCCGTCGACGGCGGTCGGCGCGATGGACCTCCGCCTTGATCGAGACCTCGGCCGGGGTGGGCATCTCGCCCGAGACCATCCGTCGCACCAGGATCAAGAGCTCGACGGCCGCCGAGAACATCCCGCCACGCATCACGATCAGCACCAACGCGTACAATCCCGCGGCCAGGGCCGAGGCGAGGAACACCTGGACGATCAGGTAAGGACCGAGCCAGGCCCCGAGGGCCGTCATTAGCTTCACGTCGCCGGCCCCGACGCCTCCCATCATGAAGAAGACGACGAGCGTCGAGAATCCGAGCGCGGCCCCGAGCAGGCTCGAGCCCAAACCCGCCCCCCCCCCCAGGACGGCCGAAACGGCCAGCCCCGTGAAGAGCGCGGGGAAGGTCAGCGCGTTATAGACTTTGAATTTCCAGAGGTCGGTCATCGCGGCGACGATCACGACCGACGCGACGACGAACAAAGAAGCGACGTCTGCCTGGTCCACGGGGTACTCTCCTCAAATCTCGACGTTCCGCCGGATCCGCGCCCAAGGTCGGGCGTTTCGAGCGAGGGGGGCACGAAAGCCATCCAGCCGGGCGGATACGTTCACGCCGTGGCGAGGGGTTAGGACGATCGATCGGCGGGAACGAAATGACCCTGGCATCGCTCCCGCGACGCCAAGGTCAAGTTGATTCGTCCGACGGACGGGCCGCCGTGTAAAGGGGGGGAGAGGCGACCAAGAGGAGTCGCCTCCAAATCCCTCGGGGGATAGCTCAGGTGCCACCGGCGCTCGAGACGGAGGTCGCAGCCGAGTTGAGCTTGCTGTTGATGTTGGTGCCGAGCAGGGTCGCTCCGGCGATCACGACGATGGCGATCAGGCCAACCATCAAGGCGTACTCGACCATCGTCGCGCCTTCTTCGTCGGAAATCAGGTGCTTGAAGAATTCCTTCATGAGAATGCAACTCCTGGCTAGGGGTTCAACCGAACAATCGGACGATCACGGAGAAGGAGACGCTCTTACGCCCCGACACGCCGACAAGGCGGAGGGACGGGCCCCGCACGAGGCGGGGAGACGGACGCGAGTCGAGGCGAGTTCGCCCCGACCCGGCGACGGCTCAGGTGCCGCCAGCGGACGACACCGAGGTGGCGACCGAATCGAATTTGGAGTTCAGGTTCGTGCCGAGCAGGGTCGCCCCGGCGATCACGACGATGGCGATCAGGCCTATCATCAAGGCATACTCCGCCATCGTGGCACCGTCTTCGTCGGTGAAGATGTGTTTGAAAAAATCCTTCACTGTTGGAATTTCCCTCGCTTCTGATCACCGGAACGAGTCACCCATCCGCGCCTCGGTCGGCCCGGCCGCGTCAACCAATCCGCGGCCGTCCCGGCAGAGGTGATCTCGCTCAAAAACGGATCTGTTGATTTTCTGATCGGTTCAGGTCGCCCCGGCTTTCGCAACCGCCGCGGCTTGGTCCTCGAATTTCGAGTTGACCGTCGTGCCGAAGAGTGTCGCGGCCCCGATCACGGCGACCGCGATCAGCACGGCGAGCAAGGCGTATTCGGCCTTGGTGGCTCCGATCCCCTCGACGATGAATCGCTGGATGAGCTTATCCAAACGGCCACCGATCCCAATCCCCGATGAGGAAGAGAATGCCCGGACAATCCGGGGTCGCCGACGTCGGACGGCCATCCGTCCGCTCGAGGCGAATCGAAATACATCTTAAATAAACCGTGCCGAAAATCCCGAACGAGGCCGGTCCAGGGTGCCGAATCGACCGCGACACGGAAGGTCGCAGGTCCCCCACTCGCATGGCTTTCAGCGTTGTCCTTCGCCGAAGTTCACCGGGGTGGGCGGCGTCGCTCCACACCCTTACCTTGGGTCACTTTCAATGGGTTGTCAACTCAACCACAAAAAAAGCTCCGACCGCGACGTCCGATAGCGTCCGCACAATCCCACCCTCCCGCGACTCGGCGCAGCAACATCGACCCGCGTAAGAGAGAGGGAAACTTCTCCGTTTAGGCAGGCGCGTGCCTTTGCCGTGTCCTTCCGCGGGATTTCCGACAAAACAAGCCCTTCGATCCGTCTGCTATCATGGTATCAGCACAAGAGAAGCAACGTAAAGCCCCCAGATTATCAACATCGTTTTATGCAACGCGGGCATCGTGTTTCTCCATGGCCAATCCAGTAACTTCGCAACGACGCGCATTGTTGGGCTCCACTTCGGCTGTATCACGTTTCGAGATCGATCCAACAGGACCGACCGCGCACGGCCGGGAATGGGCGAAGGAATGGCGGAGGGTGCGAGGTGCCGGCTGAACGAGAAGGGAAAGATCGGCGTGATCGCACGAGCCATCGAAGGACTCGATCGGTCGTTTTTGGCCGATTAGGCCTTCGTCGATTTGCCAGGCGAACGATCCTGGCCTAGATCATTATCATCCGAAACTCTATCGCTGGTGTGATGCTTGTTAGTCGAGGGGCAGGGAGATGCTCGTTTCCAGAGTCCGAAAGTTGCGTCGACGGCGGAAATCCCGCGGGGCCGCCGCGGTCGAACTGGCGATGCTGCTGCCTTTCCTCTGCTATGCGTGCATCGCGACGGTCGATTTCGGCCGCGTCTTCTCCGACCTCATCAAGGTGAATAATTGCGCACGCAACGGTGCCCTGTTCGCCGCGGATCCAGCTTTCGCCTCGTCGACGAACTTCGCGAGTGCCCAGGACGCGGCCCTCGCCGACGCCTCGGGCATGAGCCCGGCGCCGACGGTGAGCTCGACGAGCGGGACCGACGCGAGCGGCAACCAGTACGTCGAGGTGACCGTGACGTACACCTTCCAGTCCCTGACGGCCTACCCGGGCATCCCTTCGTCCGTGACGCTCACGAGGAAGGTCCGGATGATGAAGACCCCGACTTGAACCGGAACCTCGCCCTGCCGGTCGAGGCCGCCTCCCGAGGAGTGTGACGCGATGACCCGTCGGAGAATCCGAGCCCGATCGAGGCGAGGAGCGGTGATGGCGGAGTCCGCCGTGGTGTACTCGGCGCTGATGCTCCTCCTCCTGGGGATGATCACCGTGGGCCTGGGGGTCTTCCGCTACCAGCAGGTCGCCTCGCTCGCGAGGGAAGGGGCGCGTTGGGCGGCCGTCCACGGCCCGACGTATCAGTCGGAGCAGGGAGGAGCCGCCCCGACGGCGTCGGACGTGATGTCGAACGCCATCACGCCGAAGGCCGTCGGCCTCGACACGGCGAGCCTGACTTGCACCACGTTCACGATGACGTCGGGCAAGGTCACGTTGACCCTCACCTACAACTGGGTCCCCGAGACCTTCCTGAGCCCGGTCACGCTCACCAGCACGGCGGTGACGCCGATCTCGTATTGATGTCGTGATCCCCATGCGACCCAGGCGAGGTCCTGAGTCGTAAGCATCCTGTCCCGGCGGCGTATCGGCAGGGCGGACGGGGCAAGGTCGACCGAAGGCCGATCGAGAGTCCTGAAGCACGGACGAGGCGCGGAATGCTGCTCCGGAATGCAAAACGAACAGGGGCGTCGGCCAGGAGGGGCGCCACCGCCGTCGTGGTGGCGATCTGCTTCGTGCCGCTCATCGGGGTGATGGCGTTCGCCATCGACGGCGGCCTGCTGATGGCCCAGAGGCGGCAGGTGCAGGCGGCCGCCGACTCCGCGGCCCACGCCGCCGCGTGCACCCTCTATACGAACAACTCCGTCGACAACGGCCTCGACCCCCGGGGGAAGGCCCGGGCGGCGGCGCTCGCCTTCGCCTCGGCCAACGGCTACTCGAATGACGGGACGCGCTCCGTCGTGACCGTCAACATCCCGCCGACCTCCGGGACCTTCTCGGGCAAGAGCAGCTATGCCGAGGTCCTCGTGACCTTCAACCAGGACAAGGCCTTCAGCGCCATCTGGGGCTCCGGCTCGCTCGCGGTCCGCGCCCGCACCGTCGCGAGGGGCATCACGGCACAGCCGACGCCTTATACCACGGCCTCGATCCTGCTCCTCGACCCCTCGGCGTCCGGCAGCCTCTCCGTCACGGGCACCGCCAAGGTCGCGGCGGAGTCGGGCATCCAGGTGAATTCGAGCAACACGACCGCCGTCACCGCCACCAATTCCGGGACAATCAACGCCAAGTCTGTGAGCATCGTCGGCAATTACACCACGAACACGGGCGGTTCCATCGTGGGCACCATCGCCAGGGGTGCGGCGTCCGTCTCGAACCCGATGGCGAGCGTCGTCGCGCCCAACCCGGCGACCCTCCCCACCCAGAGCTTCACCAGCACCTACGGCTCCGCGACGCTCAATCCCGGCGTCTACAACGGCGGGCTCACGTTCGGCGGCGGGATGAGCATCACGCTGAATCCCGGAATCTACTACATGAAGGGGGGCAATTTCACCATCGCCAACGGCGTCACGCTCAGCGGCAGCGGGGTCATGATCTACGTCGACAACGGCGGCGGCCAGTTCAACTTCCAGGGGGGCGGCGTCATCAATATGAGCGCCCCGACGAGCGGGCCGTACGCGGGCATCGTCATGTTCCAGGATCCGAGCTCGACCAAGAACATCTCGATCGCCAACGGCTCGACCACGACCATCACCGGCACCGTCTACGCGGCCGGGGCTACGGTCTCGATTGCCGGCGGGGCCCAGAACAGCCAGTATGGGTCGCAGCTCATCGCGAAAAACCTGAACTTATCCAATAATGCAAACATTTCATTAAAGACAAATTCGACACAAATTGCCACCCGTCTAGGTACCGCTTCCATCGCCATCGTGGAGTGACGGACGCGTCCGCCGAACCCTCGGCCGGCGGCGGATTCCTCGAGCAATCCCACGCGCTCCGGCCCGGCGACGGCCTATCGGCCGGCGCCCTCGCGGAGGTAGAGCGTCGCCACGGGAGTTCGCCTGACGAGCGACCAGCCGGGCCTGCCGTCGAAGGCTCGGTCGAATCCCGAGCCCGTCTGGACCAGGGCACCGTCGATCGGATACTCCGACAACCACCGCATCAAGCCTTCGGGGTCGAGCTCGGCTCGGTCGTAGCGCAACAGCCATTCATCCCGATAGACCTCGCAACGGTCGTCGATGAAGACCTTGATGCCGGGCGTGTAGTAGATCAGGAATCCCCCGAGCAGATACTCGTTGAAGAATCGGACAGGCGCCCGGGACGCTTCCGCCTTCCGGAGCTCGGGGAGCAGTTCGGTCGGCCAATGATTCGGGTCGAGCCGGGCCCATCCCCGGCCCAGGACGGGTGCGCGGACGCCGGCCGCCTGGAGCACGACCGCGACGACGACCACGCCCGAGGGGATGAGCCAGGAGAGTCCGAGCCGACGCCGGGCGGGCTCGGGGTCGGCCACGAAGAGATCCCGGCCGGGCCTCGCGAGCCAGGCGGAGAGCCGAGACTGCGGGAGGATGTCGGCCAGCCCGACCAAGGCGGCCACGCTGAAAAGCGGCGCATGGCGGACCCTCGAGCATGCGAGGGCCAGCCAGATCGGCGCGAGCATCCAGGAGGCCCGCCAGCGTCCCAGCGGGACTCCCGCGAGCGCGACGGCGTAGAAGCCTCCGAGCAGCCCCATCATCAGCGCCTCGGGGCTGCGGAGCCGCGTCGGGGCGTGCTCCACGATCAGCTTGGGGATGACGGGCGATGCCATGATCTCCAACCAGGTGCGCGGGAGCCGATAGCCGTACGGGTTCACGAACGCCGAAAGGGCACAGGCCAGGATCAAGAGCCCCAGCCAGCCCACCTGTCGAAGATCCTTGACGGGCGATTCCCGACCCAGGGTGCGAAGCACGCACCAGCCCACGACGACGAGCGTCACGCTCGCGAATCCCCCCAGGGCCCCGCCGTGGATGTTCGACCAGACGACGAAGAGGGGGATGAGGCACCAGAGACCTCGCCGATCGAGCCGGCCCGCCTCGACGTCCGCGAGCCAGGCGCAGGTCAACGCCAGCCCGAAGATCGTGGCGATATGCGGCCGGACGTGGAGGTGCCCCGCGGACGCCGCGACCCCGATCACGATCAGGAGGGTCGTCGGCAGCCAGGTCAGGCCGCCGCGGAGCAGCCGATGCGCCAACCAGCCGAAGAGCACGGCCAGGGACGTCGCCGTCGCGAGGAGCAGGCCGTCGAACCCGGACACGCCGTGCACGACGGCCATCGCGCACTCGCCGAGCCACTCGTAAGGGATCCAGGGTTGGCCCCCGAACGTGAAGCTGAACGGGTCCGTATCCAGGAACGCCCTTTCCGAAAGGATCTTTCGGCCCACCACCGTGTGCCAGAAGATCCCCGGATCTCGGAGCATCCGGCTCCTCCCCGCGATCATGAGGAAGAGCCAGACGCCCAGGCCGATCCCGGCCTCGGCACTCCAGAGTCGCGGTTTCATCGGCAGTTGACCCGTCCGGCTCGTCGGTTTGGAAGGTGGGAAGTCGCCAAAGGGCAACGGCGTCGACACTCGCAGTATAGCTTGCACCTCCGATTTCCCGGACGCTCGCCGTCGTTCGATCTATGCTTCTCCGAAGGGGCTTCCTGAATTGATGAGGCGAGCCCAGCCTCGACCGAGACCCGGACCCTTTGGGGCGACGATGCCGACGATTGCTCTCTGGCTGGCGACCGCAATCACCCTGGTCGGGGTCGACGAGCCCGATGCGGGCCGTGCGGAGATCGGCACCAGGATCACCGACTTCGCGTTGACCGACGACCGAGGGGAGGTCCATCCACTCGACGAGTGGCGAGGAAGCCGCGCGCTGGTCGTCGTCTTCCTCCGCGCCGAGTGTCCGGTGGCCGAGCTCTATGCGACTCCGTTGGCGGAGATGGCCCACCGATTCGAGGCCCGAGGCGTCTCGTTCGTCGGCGTCGTCCCGGGACGGAGCGATCCGCCGTCGACGCTCGCCCGGTTCGCGAAGGCCCACCGGATCGGGTTCCCCCTGCTCCGCGACCTCGGGTGCGAGGTCGTCGCCCGGCTTGGGGCTTCGCGGACCCCCGAGGTCGTCGTCCTCGACGACGCACGCATCCTCCGCTATCGAGGGCGGATCGACGACCAGTACGCCGTCGGTTCGCGACGGGCGAGCGCGGGAAGCCACGAACTGCTCGACGCCCTCGACGCCATCCTGGCCGGCCGGCCCGTCGCAGGGCCCGAGACCCAAGCGGTCGGTTGTCCGATCTCGCAGGCTGAGAGGATGAAAGCGACGACCGAAGTCACCTACTCTCGGGACGTCGCCCCGATCTTGCAAAGGCGTTGCGTGGCGTGCCATCGCCCGGGCCAGGTCGGCCCGTTTTCGCTCACGAATTACCGCCAGGCCTCGGCGTGGGCCGAGGCGATCGCCGAGGTGGTCGAGGACGGGCGGATGCCCCCCTGGCACGCCGACCCTCGATACGGCCGGTTCGCCAACGACGCCCGACTGACCGATCAGGAGCGTGGACGGATCACCGAGTGGGCGAACGCAGGCGCCCCCGAAGGAGACCCGGCCGACCTACCCGCCTCGAGCCTACCCATAGGCGATTGGCGGATTCGCCGGCCGGACCTGGTCGTGACGATGCCTCGGCCGTTCCACGTCCCGGCGGAAGGGGTCGTCGACTACCAGTCGTTCGAAGTCGACCCCGGCTTCAACGAGGACCGTTGGATCCATTCGGCGGAGATCCGCCCGGGGAACCGCAAGGTCGTCCATCACTGCAACGTCTTCCTCAAGTCGCCCGGCGGCCAGGGCGACGCCGACGCCCAGGGAGAGTTGGGGTCTTACTGCCTCGCCGCGACCACGCCCGGGTCGCCCCCGATGAGCCTCCCCTCGGGGATGGCGAAGCGGATCCCGGCGGGCTGGAAACTCGTGTTCGTGCTCCACTACACCCCGGTCGGCACGCCCCAGGACGACCAGACCAGCCTGGGACTGGTCTTCGCCGACCCGAAGTCGGTGAAGAAAGAGGTCGCGACGAACCTGATGTTCGACCCGGCGCTCCGGATCCCTCCCCGAGCCGCCGACTACCGCGTAGTGCACACCCGTCGCTTCGACGACGACGTCCTCCTCCTCTCACTCTTCCCCCACATGCACCTCCGGGGCAAGTCGTTCCGATATGAGGCCATCGCGCCCGACGGGGGCGTTGAGGTCTTGTTGGACGTCCCCCGCTATGACTTCAACTGGCAGAACCGCTACGAGCTCACCGAGCCGAAACGCCTGCCCGCCGGGACGACGCTCCGGTGCATCGCCCACTTCGACAATTCGGCGGCCAACCCGTCGAACCCCGACCCGGACGCCGTCGTCCTCGCCGGCAAGCAAAGCTGGGAAGAGATGTTCAACGGATACTACGACATCGCCCTCGCCGACCAGGACCTGACGCGGCCCCCGACCCGAGCCGAGGCCTTCCGCCGGGCCGCGTTGACGTACGCCCAGCCCTCGCTCTCCGTCGCCGGGCTCGCGTGTGCGGGGTCTTTGCTTGCCATCCGCCGGAAACGCGTGCGCCGGGAGGCCATCGGGGATCTCTCTCGGGGGACGCCATGAGCCAGGCACTCCTCGAGGCCACATCACGCATCAACGGCGAACGGCCCCGAACCTCGCGGATCGGCTTCGGGGCCATCGTCCTCGCCGCACTCGGGATCGCAGTCGTCCCCGTGTTCCTGGGTGTGCTGAACCACGACGTCGCCTGGTATCTCCACGTCGCCGGTCGTGTGCTGGTCGGCGAGCGACTGTATGCGGACATCATCGAGATCAACCCCCCGCTCATCGTCTGGCTCAGCATCCCGCCGACCCTCGTCGCGCACGCCCTCGGGATTTCCGAGATCCTGACGTTTCGCCTGATGATGATCGGTGTCATCGCGGGGTCACTCTCCCTGTCCGCTTGGGCCCTGCACCGGGCCTTGCCCGAGGACCCTTCTCTTCGACGATGGGCCCTGCTCTTCCTGGTCTTCGTCCTCGTCCCGCTGGCGGGATATGACTTCGGTCAGCGCGAGCACATGATGCTCACCTTGATCCTGCCGTACGTCATCCTGGCCTCCGCCCGGGCGCGTGAGACAACGAGTGATCGAGGGATCCTCCCTTGGGTCGTCGGCCTCGTGGCCGGGTTGGGAATCGCGTTGAAGCCCCACTTCGCCCTCGCCTGGATCGCTGTCGAGATCGACCTCGCCTCGATCCGTCGTACCTGGCGTGTCTGGCTCAGGCCTGAGGCGGTGGCAATCGTGGCCGTCGGGACACTCTATGCCGTGGCCGTCTTGGCGTTGACCCCCGACTACTTCGCACTGATCCGTTGGGCGAAAGGAGTCTATGCCGCGTCGAGCCGCATCACGGTCGGATCTCTATTGGTCGAACCGGCGACCCTGCTCACTGCGATCGCCTGGCTGTCGTTCTTGGCCTCGAGACCGGAACGAACGACCCGACGCGATTGCGAAGTTCTCCTCGTCGCCGACCTCGCGTTGCTGGCGGTCGCCTTCGTTCAGTTCAAGGGATTCACCTATCATTTCTATCCACCACTCGCCCTTGCATTCATGCTCCTCGGATGGCTCTGGTCCGAGTGTCGAGGGTCGAAGGCCCGGGACCTCGTCCTGGGGGGCCTGATCGCTTCGACGGTCCTCGGAGTTGCCTTCTTTCGGGTGAACGAGTCGCGATTCTGGAGAGGCCGCCCCGGCGTGTCGGCTACGGCGCTCGGGCGAATGGTCCGCGAGGCGAAGACGCACGCAAGCGGGGGTCGAGTCTTCACGTTCTCGCCGTCCATCGCCGCCTCGTTCCCGATGGTCACCTACGCGGGCGTCGGGTGGGCGTCGCGGCACTCGTGCCTTTTCTTCTTGCCGAGCTTCTACCCCGAGGTGTTCACGGGCAAACCAATCCCCGGATACCACTCGATCGCGACGATGGGCAAGGACGAGCGATTCTTGTTCGAGTCGGTGGTCGACGACCTGCTCAAGGGACAGCCCTCGGTCCTCTTCGTCGACGAGTCCCCCCGGAAGCTTGCCTTCAATGGGCAAGCCTTCGACTTCCTCGCGTATTATTCCCTCGACCCTCGATTCGTCACATTCTTGCGCGATTATGAGCCAGCAGAGACGATCGACATTATCCGCGTCTACCGGCGGAAGCCGGGTGTCAGACGCCTTCGAGATCCAGTCCCGAAACCCTTTTTTCCCTAAAAAACGGGTTTCTGTGGGCATCCACGACGACATCCCGCCAGGGGTCGTCGATGTCGAGTGGATCAGAAGGCCGCGTCGACGGCATCCCGCCAGGGGTCGTCGATGTCGGGCGGATCAGAAAACCGCTTTTTAAGAAAGAAACAGGTTTCGGGGCCAAACATGACCTTTCCGGCGATTATACCTTCATATGATAGAACCCGACGCCGAGCATCGCATAGACGGCGATCAACAGGAGCCCCTCGAGCCAGTTCGACTCCCCATCCATCGTGACCGTCCGTGCGACGAAGGCCGCGATGCCGATCGCGACGACCTCGAATGAGGAAAAGAGCAGGTCCATCGGCGAGCCGATCACGGCGCCGGCGAAGACCAGCACGGGGGCGACGAGGAGCGAGACCTGGGTGCTCGCGCCCATGGTCACGGACAGGGTCAGGTCGAGGTTATCGCGGCGGGCGAACCGGACCGCGTTCAACAGCTCGGACATATTCCCGACGGTCGCGAGCAGGAAGATGCCGGCGAAGACCGGGTTTAGATGTAAAGTCTGCGCGGTCGGCCCCACGGCCCCGGTCAACGCCTCGCTCGTGATCGAGAGGGCGACCGCGGTGGCGCCCAGGACCGCCAACGCCTTGCCGACACCCCAGGCCTTCTGGTCGGTCACCAGCGGGCCGTCGGCCTCTTTCTTGACGAAGAGCTGCCGGTGCGTGATCAGCGTGAAGGCGAGTCCGGCGAGGTAAGTGATGAAAAGGATGCCCGCGATCTCCATGCTGATCCGGGTCTCGACGCCCGAGGTGAAGTGGAAGAGCGCCGGGACGACGAGCCCGATGACGGCGAGGATCAGGAGCTTCGAATGCACGCCCGCCAGATGGGCGTTGTAGCGCTGGGTGTTGTAGCGGGCACCGCCGGCGAGCAGGGAGATGCCGAGGATCAGGAGGATGTTCCCGAGGATCGAGCCGGTTATGGAGGCTTTCACCACGGTCTGGAGGCCCTGGCGCAAGGCGGAGATGCTGATGATCATCTCCGGAACGTTGCCCATCGTGGCGTTGAGCAGCCCCCCCGTGGTTTCTCCCAGATGGGCCGAGAGGTTCTCGGTGGCCTTCGCGATCAGGACCGTCAGCGGCACGATCGCCCCGGCCGAGGTCAGGAACACGAGGATCGGGTTGGCGCCCGCGTGGTCGAGGACGAGAGCGACCGGGATCAGCAAGAGGAGCAAGTAGACGCGCACGGGTTCGCTCCCGAAGGGGGGGACGTCCGGGTGTCGGCTCGTGGCCTCGAGTTCCAAAGGCCGAGCCTCCGGCGGTCGCGGGGTGAGGCTTCGCGGTCGGCCACGTTACAGGCATGGGGATCGAGGCTCAATCCCACCTTGGGCCACGATCGGGAGGGTCGTCATATCCGGACGGATTCGATCGCCTGTCACTCGGTCACGCCTTGTTTGGTCAGGGGAGTGTCGGTACTACTGTTTGGGGACGACGCATCGACCTCGGAAGGGGAAGCCCGCTCGGCATGGACCCAACGCTGCTGAACAACGCCGGCGCCCAGGTGACGCAGAACGTCTCCATCTTCGCCCCCGTCTCCCCGCAGGCGGAGTCGATCCGGACGCTGTCGATCCTGGTCTTCGCCATCACGGGATTCATCTTCCTCGTGGTGGAAGGGGTCCTGATCTACTGCATCGTCCGATCCCGCCGACGCCTGGCCGGCGATTCCAGCGAGCCGCCCCAGGTCTACGGCAGCAAGCCGATCGAGGTCGCCTGGACCGCGGCGCCGGCCCTGATCGTCTTCATCCTGATGCTGGTCACGGCCCGGTCGCTCTGGGAGGTCAACGTCGACCCGCCGCGCGGCCCGAAGCCCGGCGACCACTCGCTCTTCGTCACGGTCGTCGGCCGGCAGTGGTGGTGGGAGTATCGATACGAATCCTACGACGGCAAGACACTCGGCTTCTTCACGGCCAACGAGCTGCACGTCCCCTTGAGCGAGGGGGGCGTCGCGCGTCCCGTCTACCTGAACCTGACGTCGGCGGACGTCTGCCACAGCTTTTGGGTCCCCCGATTGGCCGGGAAGACGGACCTGATCCCGGGGCATCCGAACTCCCTCTGGTTCCAAGCCGAGACGCCCGGGACCTACGTCGGCCAGTGCGCCGAGTTCTGCGGGACCCAGCACGCCAACATGCTCCTTCGCGTGGTCGTCGACCCACCTGGTGAATTCGAGCGTTGGCTCGCGCACGAGTCGAGCCCGGCGGCCGAGGAGCCTACCGCCGCCGAGGGGAAGGCGGCCTTCCTCGCGCAGACGTGCATCAACTGCCACCGGGTCCGGGGGACCGCGGCCGGGGGGACATACGCCCCCGACCTCACCCACCTGATGGCCCGCGGGACGCTCGCCTCGGGGATGGTCCCGAACACCCTCGAGGAGCTGGGCCGCTGGATCGACGACCCGCAGACGATCAAGCCGGGGTGCCTGATGCCGGCCTTCAAACTGGGCAAGGACGACCGGGACCGGATCCTCCGCTATCTCCTGACGCTCCGTTGAAGGGGACCGCAATGGCTGTCGCAGAAGGAGACGTGGGACTCTCGAGCCGGCCCTGGACGGCCGTCATGCACGACTGGACGAGCACGGTCGACCACAAGAAGATCGGGATCCTGTATATCCTGATGAGCCTGGTCTTCCTCGTCATCGGCGGCCTCGAGGCCGTCCTGATGCGTTGGCAGCTCGTCGTCCCCCGCAACAACCTGATCCCGCCCGACCTCTTCAACCAGCTCTTCACCATGCACGGGACCACGATGGTCTTCTTCGTGGGGATGCCGATCCTGATCGGCCTGGGGAACTACCTGGTCCCCCTGATGATCGGCGCACGCGACATGGCGTTCCCCCGCTTGAACGCGATGGGGTTCTGGGCCACCCTCTTCGGCGGCCTGATGGTCTACTCGAGCTTCGCGACCGGCGGGGCCCCCGCGATCGGCTGGTTCGCTTATGCCCCCCTGACCGAACGCACGTTCGCCCGGAGCGCGGCCACTGACCTTTGGGCGCTCGGCCTGATCGTCAGCGGCGTCGGCACGGTCTCGGGCGGCGTGAACTTCATCGCCACGATCCTGGCGATGCGGGCGCCGGGGATGTCGATCGGCAAGATCCCGTTCTTCTGCTGGACGATGCTCTGGACGTCGATGCAGATCCTCCTGGCCATCCCCCCCCTCACGGCGGCGCTCGTGATGATCCTGCTCGACCGCCAGCTCGGGGCGCACTTCTTCGACGTCCAGAACGGCGGGTCGGCCATGCTCTGGCAGCACCTGTTCTGGTTCTTCGGACATCCCGAGGTTTATATCCTGATCCTGCCGGTCTTCGGGATGGTCTCCGAGATCATCCCGGTCTTCTCCCGCAAGGTGCTCTTCGGCTACGAGTTCATGGCCGTCGCCACCATGGCCATCGCGTTCATCAGCCTCGGGGTCTGGGCGCACCACATGTTCGCCGTGGGAATGAGCCGGACGCTCGACCTCTATTTCGCGGTCGCGAGTCTGTTGGTCTCGATCCCGACCGGGATCAAGTTCTTCAACTGGCTGGCGACGATGTACGGCGGCCGGCTCGTCCTCGCCTCCCCGATGCTCTTCTCCTTCGGCTTCCTCTCCCTCTTCCTGATCGGCGGGCTGACGGGAATCATGCTGGCGACGGTGCCGTTCAACTTCCAGCTCACCGACAGCTACTTCGTCGTCGGCCACTTCCACTGGGTGCTGATCGGCGGCACGCTCTTCGGCACGATCGCGGGGATCCACTACTGGTACCCCAAGGCGACGGGCCGGATGCTCTCGGAGCGGATCGCCCGCTGGCAGTTCTGGCTGCTCTACGCGGGCTTCATCCTGACGTTCGGGCCGATGCACGTCGCGGGGATGCTCGGCATGCCGCGCCGAATTTACACGTATGACATCGACCGGGGCTGGGCGATCTGGAACCAGCTCTCGACGCTCGGGGCGTTCCTCCAACTGCCGAGCTTCGCCCTCTTCGTGTATAACCTGATAGCCTCGTTGTGGAAGGGCCGGCCTGCGGGGGACGACCCCTGGGATGCCTGGACCCTGGAATGGACGACGACCTCGCCGCCGCCGTCTTATAACTTCGAGACAATCCCGGTGGTCGCGAGCCGTCGACCGCTCTGGGACCTGAAGCATCCCGACGACCCGGACTGGCAATACGAATGACAAGGGCCACGACGTGACCGAAGCCGACCGCTCCCCTGCCCCGACATCGTCGTCGGGCCTGGCCGTCGACACGATCGTACCGGGCCCGGTCGACGGCGCCGGGTCGTCGCATGCCTTCGCGCCAGGCCTTCGGCTCAATGCACCCCAGTGGGGCATGGTCGCGTTCCTGGTCTCGGAGGTCTCGCTCTTCAGCACGTTGATCGTCGCTTACTTGTCGTTCGTGGGTCGGGATACCGTCGGCCCGACCCCGGCCGAGGCCCTCTCGTTGCCGCTCGTGATCCTCACGACCCTCTGCCTGCTCTCGAGCAGCGTCACGGTCCACCTGGCCGAGCGGGCCCTGAAGCACGGGACCCACGCGGCGTTCTGCAAACTCTGGGGGGCCACGATCGCGCTGGGCGTGATCTTCCTGCTCGGGACAGCCTATGAATGGCACGAACTCATCGAGCGGCACCACCTCACGATCAGCCGGAACCTCTTCGGGACGACCTATTACACGCTCGTCGGGTTCCACGGCCTGCACGTGACGGCCGGGGTGGTGACGATGGCGATCATGCTGGGTCTGGCCCTGACGCGTCGATTGACCCGCGAGAACGGGCTGGGGGTCGAGTTGATGTCGTGGTACTGGCACTTCGTCGATGTCGTCTGGGTGGTCGTTTTCTCGGTTGTTTACGTGTTCAGCAGGTAAGTGGCCGTCTCGAAACCTGTTTTTTCTAAAAGAGTGGGTTTCCGTGGGAATCCTCGACGACATCCCGAAAGAAGTTCTCGAAGTCGCAAGCGTCAGAAACCCGTTATTTAAGCAAATGACAGTTTTCGGGAGCCGCAGTCCCGGGGCGTTTTGAGAGGCAGGAATGGAAACGGACCCGCAGACGATCCCGAACCGCGAAGGGCCGGGCGTCACCGACGCCCTCGAGATGCCCGAGCCGACCGTCGCGCCGCTGGTGCTGGCGCTCGGGTTCAGCCTGCTCGCCGTCGGCGTGGTCAGCAGCCCCGCATTCCTGGTCGTGGGAGCGGTTGTCCTCGTCTCCGGGCTGGGGCTCTGGGTCTCGCAGCTCTTGCCGGGCCGGGGCCATTTCCATGAGTCGTTCGTCCCTCAGGCCCTGAGGCCTGGCGTCGTCGCCGGGCGACCTGGGATGGTCGAGCAGCTCGGCCCGGGGATGCCCGGGTATCGGCTCCGGATGCCTGCCCAGGTCCACCCGATCTCGGCGGGGGTCAAGGGGGGGATCCTCGGCGGGGTCGTCATGACGGTTCCCCCTTCGATCTACGGCTACTTGAGCGGGCATGGGATCTGGTACCCCGCGAACCTCCTGACGGGCATGGTCCTCCCCGGTGTCGGCGGGATGTCGGTCGCCGAGCTCGAGAAATTCCAGCCGACCTTGCTCGTGCTGGCGATCCTGATTCACGTGGTCAACTCGGTGATCTTCGGGATGTGCTACGGCGTCCTCCTGCCGACCCTGCCGCACGTCCCGAGGCCCCTGGCCTGGGGAGGCTTGCTCATCCCCTTGTTCTGGACCGGGTTGAGCTTCGGGGCCTTGAGCCTCTTCAACGCCCCGATCTCCAAGGGGTTGGACTGGCCCTCGTTCATTGCCTCGCAGTTCGCCTTCGGGGTGGTGGCCGCACTGTCGATCATGCGGACGGGTGACCTCCGCCCGCTGCCGGCCGGGCTGGCGGCGGGCGCCGTGGGAGGGCTCCTCATGCCGATCCCCGCGATCCTCTGGGGCCTCGGGAGCGGGTATGGGATCTGGTATCCGGCTAATGTCCTGGTGGGCATGGTCCGCCCCGGGTTGGACAAGCTGCCGGTCGACGAGTTGACGCAATTCCACGCCGACTGGTTGGCGATGGCGATCGCGATCCACCTCGCGATGTCGCTCGGGATCGGGCTCCTGTTCGCGGTCCTCCTGCCCAAGCTGGGCCGGATCCCCTCCCCCCTGGTCTGGGGAGGCGCGTTGATGCCCCTGCTCTGGTCGGCCGTGACCTTCGGGCTCATGGGGGTGGTCAACCCGCTGCTCCAGGAGCGGGTCAACTGGCCCTGGTTCGTCGTCTCGCAGTTCGTCTTCGGGGTGGCCGCGGCGATCGTCGTCGACCTCTCGGAGAAGGTCGTCATCCCCCCCGCGGGCGGGGGGCCGGACCGCCTGGAAACGTTCATCGATGGGTCCGGAGGGGGACATTCATGATCGGCCCCCGTGCCGCTCGAATCGAGAAGGGACGCCCCGCCGCCTCCCCGGCGCGGCTCTGGCCGCTGCTCGCCGCCCTGGCTCTGACCCCGGGATGCGGTCATTCCGAAGGGCCGAGCCCCGGGGGCAGGCCCGTCCGGGCCGACGAGGTCGTCGACTTCGACACGCTGTACAAACGAAACTGTCGAGGCTGCCACGGCGCCGAGGGCAAGCTCGGCCCCGCGCCGCCGCTCAACGACCCGACGTTCCTCGCGATCGTCCCCGATGAGGTCATCATGGCCCTCATCTCCGAAGGTCGGCCCGGCACCCCGATGCCTGCCTTCGCCCGAGAGAACGGCGGTGCGCTCACCGACGCCCAGGTGAAGGCACTCGCCGAAGGTCTCAAGCCCCGTTGGGGAGAGCCCAAGCCGAGCCGGGCAAACCTCCCGGCCTACGTCGCGGACAAGAAAGCTCCGGGCGACCCCGACCGCGGACTCAAAGTCTTCTCACAAGCCTGCGCCTCGTGCCACGGGGCGGACGGCGAAGGCAAGGAGAAGGGCGCGGGGTCGATCCGCAACTCGGCGTTCCTCGACCTGATCAGCGACCAGTGCCTCCGGCGCCTTGTGATCACCGGTCGCCCGGACCTCGGGATGCCGGACTTCACCGGCAAGGACGGCCGGGCGCGCGACTTCCGCGAACTCTCGACGACGGACGTCGCCGACGTGGTCGCGGCCCTCGCACGCTGGAGGCGGCCGAGCCCGGCCCAGTCCAAGAACACCGCCGCTGCCGCGCCCGGCGCGCCCGCCGCCCAAGGGTCCGCGAACCCACTCCCCGGAGGATCTTGAGTTGGAACCGTCGAGCCGCCCGTCGCCCGGGAGCGTCCAGGAGTCCCCGAGCCGGCGTCCCTTCTTCCGCTGGCTGACCTACGGCCTGGGCGCCGTGGCCTCGGCGTTCGTCGGGCTCCCGTTCGCGGGCTATATCTTGAAGCCGAAGAAGACGCCGGACACCTGGGTCCCCCTCGGGCCGGTCGCCGACTTCACGCCCGACGAGACCCGCCTGGTTACGTTCGACAACCCGATCCGCCAGCCCTGGGACGGCATGGCCGCGCACACGGGGGTCTACGTCCGTTACCAGGGGAAGGACGCGTCGAAGTCGGACCAATTCCTCGTCCTCGCGATGAACTGCGCCCACCTCGGTTGCCCGGTCTCGTGGTTCCCCCAGTCGGGGTTGTTCATGTGCCCATGTCACGGTGGCGCCTACTACGCCGACGGCGAACGCGCCTCGGGGCCGCCCCCTCGGGGGCTCTTCCACTGCGTTTGGCGCGTCCGAGACGGGCAGCTCGAAGTCCAGGCGCCCCACTACCCGACCTTGCAAGACACCTTGGAACAACCGGCCTGAGCCGAGACGAGACAGGGGGCCGAAGATGAATCGTTGGCTGGGTTCAGTAGGACGTTGGCTCGACGAGCGCCTCGGGTTTCGCGAGAGCATCCTGCCGATGCTGACCCACCCGATCCCCAAAGGGGCCGCGGGGCCGATGGGGTGGTGGTACGTCTTCGGGAGTGCCTCGCTGACGCTGCTCACCATCCAGGTGCTCACCGGCATCGGGCTCGCGCTCGTCTACGTGCCCACCGCCGACCAGGCTTATGAGAGCCTGCTCTACCTGAACAACGAGCAGCCGTTCGGCGGCCTGATGCGGGCGATGCACTTCTACGCCGGGTCGGGCATGGTCGTCATGGTCCTCGCCCACATGACGCAGGTCTTCCTCCAGGGGGCCTACAAGTACCCGAGAGAGCTGACCTGGGTCGCGGGCGTGCTCTTGCTCATGTGTACCCTGGGGATGTTCTTCTCCGGGCAGATCCTCCGCTGGGACCCGGACGCCTACTGGGGCCTGGCCGTCGCCGGCTCGATGGCGGGGCGAGTCCCCGTCATCGGACCGCAGGTCGTCCGGCTCGTGCTCGGGGGGCCGGTCATCGGGGGCGACTCGCTGAGCCGGTTCTTCACCTTGCACGTCTTCGTGATCCCGGGTGCCCTCCTCGCGTTCGTCGGCCTGCACCTCTGGCTCGTCTTGAAGAAAGGTGTGAGCGCCCCGCCGGTCCCCGGCCGCCCGGTCAACCCCAGGACGTATGACGCCGAATACCACGAGGAGTTGAGGCATGGCGTCCCCTTCCTGGGCGAAGCCATGCTGAAAGACGCCTTCTTCTCGGCCCTGACCGTGATCATCGTCGTCACGATCGCCGCGCTCATGGGCCCCAAGGGGCCGACGGAGCCGCCCGATCCGCTCCTCCCCGGCGCGAACCCGCGCCCCGAGTGGCCGTTCCTCTGGCTCTTCGCGATGCTCTCCCTGAGCCCGCCCGCGGCGGAGACGTTCGTCATCCTCGTCTTCCCGGCCCTGCTCTTTGGCGCGTTGTTCCTCGTCCCCTGGATCAGCCATCGCGGCGAACGGGCCCCGAGCCGACGACCGGTCGCCGTGCTCTCCGTCATTGTGATTTACACCACCCTGAGCGCCCTGACCTACCTCGGGGCCACCGCCCCCTGGTCCCCCGAGATGACCGCCTGGAGCGGCGACGCCGTCCCCGAAAACCTCGTCCGAGGCCGCAGCCCGCTGGAGCTCCAGGGCGCCGTCATGCTCCAGAACAAGAACTGTCGCAACTGCCACGCCCTGGGAGGCGTCGGCGGCCGTCGAGGCCCCGACCTGTCGGCGGTCGGCACGCGCCTGACCCGCGACCAGTTGATCGACCAGGTCAGCAACGGCACCCCCGGCGGGGGCAATATGCCCGCCTACGGCAAGCAGATCACGCCTGCTGAGATGACCGCGCTGGTGGAATTCCTGGTCAGTCTCCGCCCGCCCGGCGAGCGACCCGCCAACGAGGCCTCGCCCCCGGTCTCGGTTTCGGTCTCGGCCGTGCGATGAGCCCGATCCTCGACGGATTCCTCCGCTCCTGGCCGTCCGCGCCGTGGATCGACCTCACGCTGCTCGTCTCGGCTCTCCTCTACGCACGCGGCTGGTTGATCCTCCATCGACGCGATCCCAGGGCATGGACCGTCTACCGGCTCGCCTCCTACCTCGGTGGGCTCGGCACGCTCTTCCTGGCACTCGCCTCCCCGATCGAGCCGTTTGCCGGGCTGCTGCTCCAGGCCCACATGGTGCAGCACCTCCTCTTCATGATGGTCGCCCCTCCCCTCCTCTGGCTGGGGGCCCCCCTGTTTCCGATCATCCGGGGGCTGCCGCCGTCCGTCCGCACTTACTGGGTCGTCCCGTTGTTGAGGTCGTCGAGCCTGCGTCGACTGTTCGGGCGGTTGACCCATCCCTCGGTCGCGTTACCCCTTTTTGTCGCGGCGACCTGGATCTGGCACGCTCCGCGAGTCTACGAGTCGGCGCTTCGCTCGGACGCCTGGCATACGGTCCAGCACTTGTGCTTCCTCGGTTCATCGCTCCTCTTCTGGTATCCGGTGGTCCGCCCTTATCCCAGCCGGCCACGATGGTCCCCCTGGCTCCTCTGTCCCTACCTGATCCTGGCCGACGTCCAGAACACCGTACTCTCAGCCTTACTCACGTTTTCGGACCGGGTCCTGTATCCCCACTACACGCGCGTCCCTCGGCTCGGCGGACTCTCGGCCCTACAGGACCAATCAGCCGCGGGCGTGATCATGTGGGTTCCCGGATCACTTGCCTATCTCCTTCCTCTGTTCGCGATCGGCGTCAGGCTCCTGTATGGGACGCGATCTGCACCGCAGCGGTCGGCGCCGAGGGTTGATGTCACCACGATTGCCCTCCCAGTCCTGGATGAGGTCTCGATCCGCCGATCTTCGAGGGTGACTCGATTCGATGCGCTGCGAATACCGGTCCTAGGGACGATCCTGAGATGGCGATATGCTCGCCAGGCAATGCAATGTGGGCTCGCCATCCTCGCCGTACCGGTCATCGTCGACGGCTTGACGGGGCCGCAAGTCGGGGCGATGAACCTCGCCGGGGTGCTCCCCTGGATCCACTGGCGGGGCCTCCTGATCCTCGGCCTGCTCGCCGCGGGGAACGTCTTCTGCATGGCCTGCCCGTTCACCCTGCCCCGAGCCCTGGCGAGGCGCTGGCTCCCCGAGGGGCGCGCCTGGCCTCGACATCTCCGAAGCAAATGGCCGGCCCTGGCCCTCGTCCTCCTCTTCCTCTGGTCATATGAGGCCTTCTCGCTCTGGGATAACCCCTGGTGGACGGCCTGGATCGCGGTTGGATACTTCGTGGGCGCGTTCGCGGTCGACGCGACCTTCCGAGAGGGCTCCTTCTGCAAATCCATCTGCCCGATCGGCCAGTTCAACTTCGTGCAGTCGCTCGTCTCGCCGTGGGAAGTCAAGGTCCGCGAGCCCGACGTTTGCGTCTCTTGCCGGACCAAGGACTGCATCCGAGGCCGCGACGACCTCCCCGGCTGTTCGATGGGCCTGTACCTCCCGAGGAAGGTCGGCAACCTCGACTGCACGTTCTGCCTCGACTGCGTCCGCGCTTGCCCTCGAGAGAATGTCGGGGTGCTCGCCATCGTCCCGGGACAGGATCTCGCGAACCCCGCCCGGCACTCCGGCCTGGGGCGGCTGGCGGAACGTCCCGATCTCGCGGCCCTGGTCGTCGTCCTGGTCTTCGGAGCCTTCGCCAACGCCGCGGGGATGGTCGCCCCGGTGGTCGAGTGGCAGGAACGCCTCGCCGAAACCCTCGGCGGGATACCCCCTCGGCTGATGACCAGCGTCTTCTACCTCCTGGCGCTCGTCGTCCTGCCCGCCACGACCCTCGGCATCTCGGCCGCGCTAAGCCGACGCTGGGGATTGGTCGCCGAAGGCCCCCGCAGGCTCGCGACGCGGTTCGCCTACGCCCTCGTCCCGCTGGGATTCGCGATGTGGTTCGCGCATTACCTCTTCCACTTCATCACCAGCTACGAATCCGCGATCCCCACCACCCAGCGTTTCGCCGCCGACGTCCTCGGCATCACGTCTCTGGGCAAGCCCACCTGGAGCCTGGCGTGCTGCGGGCCGGTCGTGGAGTGGCTCCCCCACCTCGAGATCCTCGCCCTCGACCTGGGATTGCTCCTCGCCCTCCACACGGGCTACCGGATTGCCCTCGGACTCACCCCCCGGCCCTCCCTTGCCGTGAAAGTATTCGCCCCCTGGGCGATTCTGAGCCTCGCCCTCTTCGCCGCCGGCGTCTGGATCGTCCTCCAGCCGATGCAAATGCGAGGCACCTTGCCTGCGATGGGTTGAAAGACCGGCAGGAGTTTCCTCCCTTGGGATTTCGAGCGAACCGCATCGGCCTCATGGTGCTGTGGCTTTCGGCGGCCTGTTGCCCTTCGAGGGCCTTCGGCGACGGCGGCACCTTGCGCTTTTGGGATCGGCTCGAGGGGTATGAGATCGCCGTCTTCACCTCGCCGAGCCCGTTCGTCGCGGGCCCGGTCGACATCAGCGTGCTCGTCCTCGATTCCGAGTCGGGGAGCCCCGTCCTCGACGCGTCGGTCGACATCGAGCTCACCCCGATCGGCCGCCCCGGTGTGGGCGTCCACCACCCGGCCACGACCGGGGCCGCGACCAACGCGCTTCTCTACGCCGCACTTTTCGACCTCGATGGGCCGGGCACTTGGGCCGTCGCGGTCTCGATCCAAGGGTCGAGGCCAACGGCCAAGGCCCGATTCGAGCTCGAAGCCGCCAGACCGTTCCCCCGTTGGTGGGCCTTCTGGCCATGGGTCGCCTGGCCGGTCATACCGATAGCGCTCTACAGCGTCCACCAGTACCTGGTCTGGCGAAAGACGCAATCCCGGCAGCGTCGGTAGGCGGAGTCTTCACCACCCACCAATGGCTTTTGCCACTACCCCCGCCTTCTGATCATCGATCCGAATCCGCGGGGAGGGGCGGTGCTGACGACCTTTATCGCCGTGATCGAAGTTTCGGTCGAGATCGCACGTCCTGAGGGATTCTCTCCCGTTCCGAGAGCGAGTAAATTATTGACCTGGGTTATGGTTTCAAGAGCCTCCCGACAGGATTTCATGGCCCGGGCGCGAGCGGCCGCATCTCCTGCGAGGCCGAATGCTCTCCGGGGACGATGAGGCGGGAGGTCGATTTGCAACCAGGCTCCACACTCTGCCGACGGGCGAAGCCGACGAGGTCGGTCCCCGTCGAATCCGCGAATCCCGCAACGAACGCACGATCCTTCATCATGAAAACCCGGCTTACACTCCCATCCGCCAAGGACGCCACCGGCGTCCTTGGCGATTCGGAGCGAGTCGGCCGGGGGGATGGTCTATGAATCCAGTCGTCTTCGCGATGCGGCATCCGATCACGACCCTGATGCTGGTCGTGGCCCTGGTCAGCGGCGGTCTGCTCTCCGTGAACCGGATGCGGGTCGATATCTTCCCCTCGCTGAATACCCCCAAGATCTACGTCTTCCTCGACTACGTCGGCATGAGCCCCACCCAGATGGAGGGGTTCATCGTCAACCAGCTCGAGCTGTATTTCCAGTACGTCGACGGCATCCAGGACATCGACACAAGGAACATCCAGCAGGTCGCCCTCTGCGAGCTCTCGTTCTTCCCCGGCACCGACATGGGCCAGGCCATGGCCCAGGTCGTGGCGATGTCCGACCGGGCCATGTCGTGGATGCCGAAGGGGACGCTCCCCCCGATGATCATGCGGATGGACGCGGGTAGCGTCCCCGTCGGCTACCTCGTCATGGAGAGCAAGGTCACGTCGCTGGGCCGGATGGGCGACCTCGCGCAGAACGTGATCCGGCCGCTGGTGCAGAAATATGTGCCGGGGACCGTCGCGATCTCGCCGTTCGGCCCGAATATGCGGTCGATCATCGTCAACGTCGACCCGGATAAGCTACGCGACTACAACCTGACGCCCTGGGACGTCGCCGAGGCGCTCCGGAAGGGGAACGCCGTCATCCCGGCGGGGAACATCTACGTCAAAGGCTCGATGCCGATGGCCCCCACCAACGCGACGGTCAATAACATCCAGGACCTCGGCAAGATCCCGCTCAAGCTCGGCGAGAACGTCTATATACGCGACGTGGCGACGATCAAGGATGACGTCGACATCACATATGGATATGCACTCGTCAACGGCAAGAAGTCGGTGTATCTGCCGATCATCAAGAAAGACACCGCGTCGGCCCTGACCGTCGTCGCCGACATCCGCAAGTCGATGCAGCTCTTCCGCGACGTCGTGCCCAAGGACGTGACCGTCAACTTCGAGTTCGACGAGTCGCCCACCGTCGTCCAGGCGGTCCGCAGCGTCGCGAGCGAAGGGGTCATCGGCGCGACGCTGACGGGCCTCATGATCCTGATCTTCCTCCGGGACCTCCGGAGCGTCGTCGTCGTCGTGACCAACATCCCGCTGGCCTTGCTCGGCTCGATGTTCGGGCTCTGGATGACGGGGAACACGATCAACATCATGTCGCTGGGCGGACTGGCCCTGGCGATCGGCATCCTCGTCGACGAGGCGACGGTGACGGTCGAGAACGTCCACGTGCAGATGCGCGGGACGTCGAACGTCGCCACGGCCGCGCTCCGGGGCAACAACGCGACGGCGGTCCCCAGGCTCCTGGCCCTGCTCTGCATCCTCTCGGTGTTCATCCCCGCGTTCATGATGGGCGACCCGCTCCGGTCTCTGTTCATGCCGCTCACGCTGGGCGTCGGGTTCGCGATGATCTCGTCGTATGCCCTCTCCAGCACCCTCGTGCCGATCCTCTGCGTCTACTTGCTCAAGCACATGGGCGAGACCGAGGAGTCGGGGGGCTTCTTCGACAAGATCCTCAAGGTCTTCGGCTGGGCGGTCGGTCATCTCGTCCGATTCCGCTGGCTGGTCGTGCCGCTCTATCTGGGGATCTGCGGATTGGTCCTCTGGCAGGTCGGCACTCGGATCGGCACCGAGTTGTTCCCGCAGATCGACTCGGGCGAGTTCGTGCTCCGGTTCCGGCCGCCGCCAGGGTCGCACTACGAGATCACCCGGCAGATGGCGGTGAAATGCCTCGAGGAGATCGAACGCGAGGCGAAGCCCGAGAACATCGAGATCACGATGGGATTCGTCGGTCAGGTCGCGCCGAACTTCGGCATCGACAACATGCTTCTTTTCATGCGAGGCCCCGACGACGGCCAGTTGCGGATCGCCCTCCGCGAAGGGAGCGGGATCAGGCTGGACGAGTTCCGGGAGCGGCTCCGCAAGATCCTCCCCGAACGGGTCATCCCCTGGCTGGCGGAACGGTTCGAGCAGGAAGGGGTCTCCAAGGTCGAGGCGACGCGGCTCGCCAAGCTGTCGACCTTCGGGTTCGAGCCGGGCGACATCGTGACCGAGGTCATGAGCTTCGGCTCGTCGACCCCGATCGCCGTCCAGGTCGTCGGCACCGACCTCTCGGTCGTCCGACAGCATGCGACCCGGATCGCCACCCAGATGAAGCGGATCCCGTTCCTCCGCGACGTCATGTTCACGCAGGCGCTCGACTACCCGACGGTCGAGATCGACGTCGACCGCGAAAAGGCCGGCCTCAGCGGCGTGACGGTCGAGGACGTGAGCCGGACCCTGATCCCCGGCACGTCCTCGACCCGCTTCGTCTCGCTGAACTACTGGATCGACGTGAAGACCGGGTTCGACTACCTCGTCGAGGTCCTGGTGCCGCCGGTCCAGATGAAAGAGGCGGCCGACGTCGCGACCCTGCCGATCGAGCAGGTCAACAGCCTGGTGAACCTCATGATCCGCGACGTGGCCAAGGTCCGGCAAGGGTCGGAGCCCGGCGAGATCGACCGGTCGATGTCCCAGCGCTACCTGACCCTGACGGCGAACGTCGAGGGCGAAGACATGGGCCGGGCTTCCCGCCAGGTCCAGCAGGCCATCGACGCCGCGGGAGAACCCCCGCGCGGCGTCCGCGTCATCCCGATGGGCCAGCTCCCGCCGATGAATGAGATGTTCTCGGCCCTCGGGAGTGGCATGGCGGTCGCGGTCTTCGTGATCCTGATCCTCTTGACCGCCTACTTCCAGTCGCCTCGGCTCGCCCTCGTCTCGATCGGCGCGGTGCCCGGCGTGTTCTCCGGGATCGCGACGATCCTCTACGTGACGAACACCACCATGAACATCGAGTCGTTCATGGGTTCGATCATGTGTTTGGGCGTCTCGGTGTCGAACTCGGTCATGCTCGTGACCTTCATGAACGATCACTGGAAGACCGGGGCCTCCTCGGTCGAGGCGGCCATCGTCGGGGCGAGTGACCGGCTCCGGCCGATCCTGATGACGGCGTGCGCGATGACGGTCGGCATGGTGCCGATGGCGCTCGCGATCGAGAAGGGGAGCCAGATGCAGGCCCCACTCGGCCGCGCGGTGATCGGCGGCCTGGTGATGTCGACCTTCGCGACGTTGCTTTTGGTCCCCTCGATCTTCGCCCTGATCATCGGCAAGAGGGTTGCCACCTCGCCGTCGATCTACCCCGACGACCCCGACAGCGCCCACTACGACCCGCACCTCCACGACAACAGCGGCAAGGCCGACGCCGAGGCGTCCGCCCAAGCACCGGCCGGTGCGGCCCCGACGTCGCCCGACGGTCACGCGGAACACCCCTTGCCCGGAGAATCCTGATGCGCCGCCCCCAACGACCCTCGGCCTCGGGCCGGCTCGGGCTCGCCCTCGCCCTGCTCGTCCCCCTCGCCGCGCCCGGCTGCAAGCCCGAGCCCAAGATCAGCTTCACGAGCGTCTCGGAGCCCCCCGACGTCCAGATCATCCAGCCCCGCATCCGGACGATCGTCCGGAACGTCGGGCAACCCAGCTTCATCCAGGCTTATGAGCACACGGCGATCTACGCGAAGCTCACCTCGTACATCGAGAAGTGGATCGTCGACATCGGCGACAAGGTGAAGAAGGGCGACGTCCTCGCGACCCTCTTCATGCCCGAGCTCGTCGAGAACTTCAAGACCAAGAAGGCCGACGTCGAGGTCGCCAAGGAGTTGATCCAACAGGCCTTGAAGCTCGAGGACGTCGCCAAGGCGGACGTTGACGCCGCCTCCGCCCACCTCTCCGAGGCGAAGTTAATCCTCGCCAAGTACCAGGCCGAGGTCGAGCGTTGGGATTCGGAAGTGGCCCGACTCGCCCGCGAAGTCGAGAAGGGGGTCGTGAGCCCCCAAATCCTCCTCGAGTCGAAGAATCAGCTCAAGTCGAGCACCGCCGCGCGTGAGGCCGCCAACGCGACCGTCGCCGCCGAGCAGGCCGACCTCGTCTCGAAGCAGGCCTCCGACGGCAAGGCCAAGGTCGACGTCGGGGTCGCACGCGCCCGCCTGGTCGTCGCCGAGAGCGACGCGAAGCGACTCGAGGCCCTCGTCGGCTACCTGACGCTCACCGCCCCCTTCGACGGCGTGATCGTCTCCCGCAACGCGAACACGGGCGACTTCCTCGTCACCTCGACCGGCGATCCCTCGGCCCGAGACATGTCCCCCTACCAGTCCCCCGACCACGCCACGCCCGTCTACACGGTCGACCGCACCGACGTCGTCCGAATCTTCGTCGACATCCCCGAGAAAGACGCGAACTTCGTCAAGATCGGCACGAAGGCGACCGTCCTCGCCCGGGCCTATCGCGACGCCGAGATCCCGGCCTCCGTCACCCGGACCTCGTGGGCCCTCAACGTCACGAGCCGGACCCTCCGCGCCGAGATCGACATCCCCAACCCCAACAGCCAGATCCTGCCGGGCATGTACGCCTACGGCAACGTCATCATCGAGCGTCCCAACGTCCGCGCCCTCCCCCTCAACGCCCTTGTTTACAGCGGCGAGCAGACCTTCTGCTGGATCCATGAAAACGGGAAGGCCGTGAGGATCGAGATCGAAACCGGTGTCAGCGACGACAACTGGGTCGAGGTCACCAACCATCGGCGTCCCTCCTCGACCGTCCCCGCCGACAAGGTCGCCTGGACCCCCTTCGACGGCACCGAGAACGTCATCCTCGGCGACCTCTCGATCCTCACCGAAGACTCGCCGGTCAAGGTCAGCACCCCGACCACCGAGAAGAAGGTCGCGAGCGTGACTGCACAGTGAGCCCTGTCTGAGGGCCCCCGGCGAGGGGGCCCTGCTCCACTCGTCCCCTCCGCAAACAGACACCACGCTGCGTGTCAATCGCGTTTCGCATAATCCGGCCCTCCCCGATCGCCGATGAATCCTAGAGATTCGGCTCGATCAGGATGACCGATGCCGGCAACGCGCCAAGGAACCGGTGGGGGATGGGGCAAGATGAAACGATATGCTCGGCCTTGCGGCCTCGTCGCCGCCTTGCTGATCTCCTGGGACGACCCGAGAGGATGTCAGGCCCAGTCGCCACCCTCGCCGACGGCACCCGCAATCTCGACCGCGACGCCCGTGGTCCCCTCGGCGGTGGTGCCCCCACGACCGGCCCGTAGTGAACGACTCGTGAAGCCGAGGCCCGTCCCCACGCCCCCTAGTACACCAGGAGCGATGGGAGGCGTGCCGAGCCCGACGACCAGGAATGTCGCGGCCCAGGTCACCCCACCGGCCCGGGACGGGCTCTCGGCGGACCCGCTGCCGGGGGCCTCGGCACCGACGACTCGGCCACGGAGGACGACCCTGGAGCCTACGATCGGGGCGGATGGGCTCCCTCCAGGTCTGACGCCGGGGGCCCCCGAGCCGGTTGATATGGCCCTGCCGATCAACCTCGCCACCGCCCTGAAGCTTGCCGACGCCAGGCCACTGGTCGTTGCCGCCGCGCAGGCCAGCGCGTGGGTGGCCGAGGCCCAGCTCACCCGGGCCAAGGTCCTCTGGATCCCCCAGCTCAACATCGGGTTCGACTACATCCGACACGACGGCGGCGGCCCCGACTTCAACAAAGGAATCCTCACCGCGCCCAGCGTCAACTTCTTCTACGGCGGCGTCGGCATGTGGATGAACGTCGCCCTGAGCGACGCGATTTACCAGCCCCTGGCCGCCCGGCAGGTCCTGAACTCGCGCCAGTGGGATATTCAGGCCGCGAAGAACGACGCCCTGCTCGAGACCGCGAAGGCCTACTTCCGGGTCCACCAGTCGCGCGGGATGTACACCGGCACCCTTTACACCGTCCAACGTGGGCACGACCTCGTCAATCGCATCGTCCGGCTGAGCAAGGACCTGGTCCCGACCGACGAGATCGACCGGGCCAAGAACATGGTCGCCGACCTCGAACAGCGTGCGGTCTCGGCACGCGAGGCCTGGCGGGTCGCCAGCGCCGACCTCACCCAGGTCCTCCGGCTCGACCCTCGCGCCGTGATCGTTCCCCAGGAGCACGACCATCTCCAGATCACACTCATCGACCCCGCGAGGCCGCTCGACGACCTGATCCCCGTCGGCCTCACGAATCGCCCCGAGCTCGCCTCGAACCAGGCGCTCGTCCAGGCGGCGTTGGTGCGCATCCGGCGCGAGAAGATGCGGCCCTTGCTCCCGAGCATCCTGATCAACGGGTTCCAGACCCCGAACGAAGAGCTCCAGGCGGGGATCTTCGGCATCGGCCCCAACAGCAGCATGAACCAGTGGTCGGGACGCGTCGACCTGAGCTACCAACCCCTCTGGCAGCTCGACGCGTTCGGGATCGGGAACGTCGCGAGGGTGAAAGAGCAGCGAGGAGAGCAGTCGAAGGCGATCATCGAGCTCTTCAAGGTCCAGGACCGCGTCGCGGGAGACGTGACCCGCGCGCAGGCCAGGCTCCAGTCGGCGTCGAGCCGAGTGGGCCAGTCCGAGCGTGCCTTGAAGTCGGGCCTCGTCACGTTCAACGGGAACTTCGAAGGGCTCCAGCAGACCAGCCGCTTCGGCGACGTCCTGGAACTGGTCAACCGGCCCCAGGAAGTGGTCTTCGCCCTCCAGCTCTTGAAGGTGGCCTTCGACGAGTATTTCACGACCGTGGCCGAGTACAACCGAGCCCAGTTCGAGCTCTTCCACGCCCTCGGCTACCCGGCCAACGAAGTCGCGAGCGCCCGGCCGCCCGGCCCGATCACACCCGTGAATACGGACCGACCGACTTACCTTCCCCCGGTCGGCGAAGGGCCGCCCCCGGCCACCCGCTAAACTCGCGTCAATCGAAAGGGGCGACGCGACCGGACCACCTGTCGTCGTACGGAGAGGCGGATTCGACCCTTCAGCTCAAATGCGTGATGAGCAACCGGCAGAATTGCCGACGTAGTTGAGCGGTTGGATCCGTCTTCTTCGAGCCAGTGAGGGCTTGATCCGTGCGCGTTCGCCCGACTCTGAAATACCGTCCTGGCGTCGAACGATTCGAGGACAAGCAACTCCCGAGCACGGGCCAGTTGCTGGCCCACTCCGCCCACGTCGACGCGATCCGGGCGAATGCGACGAACGCCAGCCAGGCCCAGGCCCAGGCAAACGCGACCTCGGCCTACCAGCTCTTTCGCATCACGATGCCGACCCCGAACAACGCCCAGCTCAATCCCCCCTTCACCCAGGTCGCCGTCCAGCCGACCCCTCCCAGGACGGGGGGGATGTACAACGTCCTCTCGATCAGCGTGAGGAACGGGACGGGCCAGACCCTCGACGCCAGTAGTGGCTTCCAGGTGCGGGTCACGGGGCAGAAGCGAGCGTTCCCCGTCCTGACGGGGGACCAGGTGTGGAAACCGGGACAGGTGATGGTCTTTTATATCCTGTCCAAAAAATATTATCCCCTCTCGCCGATCACGGGGGCGGGCTTCGAGTTCGACATGAACGGGACGAGGGGCGTCGCGATCCCGGGCCCCTCGGGGATCTTCCTCCGGATCAAGTACAACCCCGCCACGTTCCCGAACACCCTCAACTGGATCGTCGCCCACGGCCCGGGCTCCAAGGGCCACACCCTGGGCCTCCCCGATACGGCGATCTGGGAAATCACCTCGGCCAAGAACCCGATGATCTCCCTTTGACCTGGGAGTTTCTCGCGGAACGTACGGAGAGGACTCACCACAAGGGCAGAAAGAGCACAAAGGACGACGAGAGAAAGAATTTTTCATTCTTTCCTTGCGTTTTCCCTTGTGCTCTTTGTGCCCTTGTGGTGAGTCCCGCTTGCCCCCTTCCGATCAACATATCGACCCAAGAATCCAACTCCAGGGCGACCGATTATTCCGATAATTCATGCGGAGGCTTCGATTCCGGGGTAGACAACCCGGTTTTTCGAAGCAATCGGCCCATCACGTTGGCCGATGTATCGTGAAGATCCGGCATGTGCGGATCGTCCGATCGCAGGACGCGTATCGGACTCGGTCATCGTGTAGGGGGAGTCAGATGGAACGAACCGCATGGCCATGGATCCTCGTCGTGGCCTTGCCGCTCGCCGGCGCCGGTCCCGCGTCGGTCCCGGCACGGCCCCCGGCGTCGACGGTGGGCCTGGTGACCCCGGTCACCTCGGGCCAACGGACCTCGTCCGATCCCCCCCTCGCACCCCGCACGGCCCGGTCGAAATCGAAAACCCCCTCGCAAGCGGCCCCGACCAGGGATCCCGCCGTCCGGCCGGCCCGGACGACCGGCGTCTCGCCCACGATTTCCGGTCCGGGGCCCGGGCCCGGGTCGCCGCAACCCGTCCCGCCGCCGACCCGAGTCGCGAACGCGGCGACACCACGCAACCTTGCTTCTCCGGAAGCGGGTCGAGAGGACGCGGCCCGACTGAAGCCGGCGACGCTCGAGCCGATCGACATGGCCTTGCCGATCAACCTCGCCACGGCGTTGAGGTTATCCGACGCCAGGCCGCTCGTCGTCGCCTCGGCCCAGGCGAGCGTCTGGGTGGCCGAGGCCCAGCTCGCTCGAGCGAAGGTCCTCTGGATCCCGCAGTTCCTGTTCGGATTCGACTACATCCGGCACGACGGCGGCGGCCCCGACTTCAACAAAGGCATCCTCACGACGCCGAGCGTGAACTTCTTCTACGGCGGCGTCGCGATGTACCAGAACCTGAACTTCACCGACGCGGTCTTCGAGCCGCTCGTCGCCCGCCGGGAGTTGAAGTCCAGGCGGTGGGACATCCAGGCCTCCAAGAACGACGCCCTGATGGACACCGCGAACGCCTACTTCGGAGTCCACGAGGCGAGAGGCCGATACACCGGGGCGCTCTACGCCGTCGAGCGTGGCCACGACCTGGTCGCGAGGGTCACGAGGCTGAGCCGCGACCTCGTCCCCGACGATGAAATCGCTCGGGCCAAGAACGTGGTCGCCGACCTCGAGCAGCAGACGACCACCCACCGAGAAGCCTGGCGGGTCGCCAGCGCCGACCTTACCCAGGTGCTCCGCCTCGACCCCCGTGCCGTCATCGTCCCTCAGGAGCACGACCATCTCCAGGTCACCCTCGTCGACCCCGCGAAGCCGCTCGACGACTTGATGTCGATCGCAATCCTCAACCGCCCCGAGCTCTCGTCGAACCAGGCGCTCGTCGAGGCGGCGGAGGCGAGGATCCGCCGGGAGAAGATGAGGCCCCTCCTCCCCGTCCTCCAGATCAACGGTTTCCAGAGCGCCCAGATGTACATCCAGGCCGGGCTTTTCGGCATCGGCCCGAACAGCAGCCTGAACCAGTGGACCGGCCGCGTCGACCTGAGCTATCAGCTCGTCTGGCAGCTCGAGGGCTTCGGTATCGGGAACATGGCACGGGTCAAGGCGCAGCGGGGCGAGCAGTCGAAGGCGATCGTCGAGTTCCGCAAGACGCAGGACCGGGTCGTGGCCGAGGTCACCCGCGCGATCGCTCGGCTCCAGTCCGCGGCCGAGCGAGTCGGCCAGGCCGAACGGGCATTCCATTCGGCCCTGGTCACGTTCGACGGGACATTTGAAGGGCTGAGTCAGACGAAGCGATTCGGTGACGTCCTGGTGTTGGTCAACCGCCCCCAGGAGGCGGTCTACTCGCTCGTCACCCTGAAGAAGTCGATCGACGAGTATTTCATGACGGTGGCCGAGTACAACCGAGCCCAGTTCGAGCTGTTCCACGCCATGGGCTATCCGGCCCATGAAGTCGCGATCCAGCGCCCCCCCGGCGAGCTCCTCCCCGTGAACACCGAACGACCCGGCTACCTGCCCCCCGTCAACGACGGTCCGCCCCCGGCGACACGTTGAGAGAGTGTCGCATTCCCTCTACGAAACCCGGTGTCTTCTTCAACACCGGGTTTCTGGCACGGACCCGGCCGGTCCACTCAGGAATCGTCGCCCAGGGCAGTTCCCAGATCTATAGCCCACAAATGCAGGGCAGGAGTGCCCCGCTTACCGGCGGTTTGCGGAATTCGCAGGGTAGGCGGGGCACTCTTGTTTCTCAGGAGAAACCGGGTTTCGGAGAAGGGATCAGCGGCGGACGCCGGTCAAGCTCGATACCCTGGCTGAGAGAACCTGTTCTTTGGATTCGGAGCGGGGTCGGACGGTCAGCGAGAGTTTGCCCTCGGTGGCCGCGTTCGCGACGATCCAGGCGAAGTTGCCGGGCTCTTCGGTGAAGTAACCGTTGATGGAGAGGACGACGTCGCCGACTCGAAGGCCAGCCTCGGCGGCGGGAGATCCGGGAGTCACTCGCGTGACCTTCATGCCACGCACGCCCGAGGCGTCGACGACCGGCTCGTCCTCGACCCCGAAGGTATGAAGGGCCGAGGGGGGCTTGAGGCCGGTCGGGTCGGCGGGCATGTCGGGGAGCGAGGGATCAAGCGGCAACGCGCCCGAAGAGCTCGGGAGGTCCCTGTCGCGTGCGTCCTTCGTCGCGTCCGAAGCGGCGGCGGCCGCGACGATGCTCGACAGAGGCGCGACGGGGGGAGCCCCGGTGAACTCGCCGAAGGCCCCGTAGGTGACGCCATAGGTCACGTTGCCCGGGTAGGGAATGCCCCAACGCGCCATCGAATCTCGGCCGTAGAAGGGCTGTTCCCCTTTGCGGTGCTTGGGATAGCCGTAGACCATCCCATAGCCGCCGTAGAAGGGCTTGCCGTAGGCGATGCCGCAGTATTCTCCGCGGTGTGGGCCGTAGCCGTAATCGCCCCACAACCCGATGCCGTCACAACCTCGGCCGTCGTCGAGGGCCATGGACGGAGAACCCGAGAACGCCCAGGCCACGGACGCCAACGCCCCTGCCGAGGCCAGGAATCGGCGACCGCCACGCCACAGTGAAATCATCGGGTCGGCTCCCGGAGTGCGATCCGCGAACATAACGGCATTCTGCCCGAGCCGCCAACGCGTGCCCGGTCGAACCACATGAGCGTCCGCTTAAGGGTATATACCACAATTCCTCCGTCGGGCCGGTTGAGGACGCATCCCTCGCGTCGACCCGCCCGGCACGGACCGGAGAGGCCCTCAGGGCCGATTTCCCCGAACGGCCCGATCGACCGGCAAGGGCCGCTCAATGCGTCCCACCCGGCCGTTGTCAACGGCCGATGGATCCCCGGCGTCCGGGCGTCGAGCGGCGTTCGGCGTGGGGACCTTCGCCGAAACGGGCACGGGACCGGACGGGGCGGGTTCGGTCGGTTCGGGGACCGGAGGAGGTTCGACCCCGCCGCGCTGGAGGCGTTCCTTCAAGATCGCCTCGGTCGCCCGCAGCCGCGAGGAAACCCCGGGTTGGGGGAAGACGCCGCCGCCCAGGATCAGGGCCGAGAACGTCAGGAGGGCGGCCCGCTCGCGTCGGCCGATCTTGAGGGATACGGTCGACGAATGCCGGGCACCGGTAAAGAGCAAGAAGTAGGCCCGGAGGACGGCGATCCCGTTCAATGCGGCCGCGACGAGCACGCCGACCCCGACGTAGAGATTCACCTCGACCGCGCCGTCGACGAGCATTTCGGTCGAGATGAAGCCGATCGTCCCGGGGAACCCGACGCTCGCCAGGCCCGTCAGGAGGAAGCCGACGGCGAGGGCGGGGCTGCTCTCGTAGAGCCCGAGGTAGGAGGTCAGCGAGAGCCGGCCGAAGCGGGTCTCGAGGCAGCGGAGCGTCAGGCCGAAGCCCCCGAGCGAGAGGATCACCGCGAACCAGAGGCAGAGCGCCCCGGTCAGGGAAAGCTCGTTGTGCAGCTCGAGCCCGACGAGCACGAGCGAGGCGTGGCTGAGGAAGAGGTAGGCGAAGAATCGTCGGGCCTCGCGCTGGACGGTGGCCATCCCCGCCGCGTAGACGGCCGTCGTCAGCGAGACGATCCCGATGCTCTTCAGCACCCACGCCGGGCCGAACGGGATGACGAGGCGGACGGCCGCATAGACGCCGCTGAGTGGGATCACGTACAGCAGGGCGATGCCGATCGAGGCGTGCTCGAACCAGTCCGTCACCCAGCAATGCGCCGGGACGGTCCCGCACCGCACGAGGATCGCGGCCAGGAGCGCCATGGTCGCCCACCACGGGGCCTGCGTCGAGTCGAGCATGTGGGACTCGACGCCCCACCACCCCAGCACGAGCAGGCCGACGAACAGGAGCATGTGGACGACGTACACCCGGGTCGGTCGCTTGCGGATCCGGAGCTCGACGTACGGGGGTAGGGTCGAGACGGACAGCAGGCCGATCAACGTCCAGGGATCCCTGCAACTGAACATGGCGAGCCGGATCACCTCGGCCGTCAACGACCACGTGAAGGAGAACCGCCGCATGTGATTCCGCGCCGTGGCCAGCGTCGTCAGGAAGTGGAGCAGCGCGACCGCGGGCAGGAGCGGCGCGTTCAGCTCGTCGAGCGCGAAGAGGGTGCGGCCGAACAGGGACGGCTGCACGCTCGAGCTCGGCGACATGCCGAGGTAGAACGCCAGGCAGGCCAGGCAGGAGGAGGCGAACGCCGCCCCCGTGAACACCATCCCCCAGCGGTGCGCCCGGAACGGGTCGCGCAGGCGGCTCACGATCAGGGAGCCGACCGATGCAACGCCGATCGCCTGCTCGAGCCAGGGCAACTGGAGGATACTCATAGGGTTTCTTCGATAAATTCAAAGTGGGGCTTGATCCGGTCCGACTCGCGGGACGACTCGCCGAGCAGGAAGTCGGTCCAGCGGCGCTCCAGGGCATCGCACCGGCGGAACGTCCGGACGAACGGGCCGACGACGTACTCGCACAAGAGGACGTCGAGATAACCCCGCTCGAGCGCGAATCGGTAGAGCCAGTCGTACTGGCCCGGGTTCGCGATCCGTCGCAGTGGGGCGCCCGCCCTGGGGAGGCGTTCCCCGATGGCGTTCTCGAGGGTCCGATAGTCCTGCATCAGCGAAGGCGCCCGGATGAACTGGAGCGTGCGCAGGCAGGCGTGTCCGAGCAGGTGGACGAGCGCGACGTACCGCAGCCCGATCCCGATCTCGGCGACGATGATCCCGACCTGCGAGAGCGACGCGAACGACAGGGCCGACTTGATATCCGTCTGCACGCTCCCCGCGACGTAAGCGAAGACGGCCGTCGACAGCCCCAGCAGGACGACCGCGGCGGAGAGGGCGCCCGATCGTTCAAGTAGCGGGCTCACCCGGAGCAGCAGGAACGCCCCGAGGTGGACCGACAGGGCCCCGTAGAAGACGGCGCTCGAGGGGGTCGGCCCTTCCATGGCCCTGGGGAGCCACCCGGAGAACGGCACGAGCGCCGACTTCCCCGCCGCCGCCATCAGGAGCAGCAACCCCGCCCAGAGCGCCTGGCCCGACGTGATCGACGCGCGCCCGTACGGCCAGAGCCCCGCTCCCACGAGCAGGTCGAAGTCCCCCTCGCCCCGCAAGTGGTGGACCGTCACCGCGGCCAGGAGCAAGGCCGCGTCGGACACCCGGTAGACCGTCCAGACCCACAGGCCGTTCCTCGACGGTGCCGGTCGCTCCTGGAAGAACGCGACCAGGAGCGCCGAGGAGAGGCCCACCAGCTCCCAGCCGGCGAACAGGGTCTCGATCGTCCCCGCCAGCGAGGTCACGATCATCCCCAGCAGGAAGAGCGAGTAGAGCACGAAGAAGCGGTTGAAGCCCCACTCGCGGTGCATGTACTTCGACGCGAACGCGGCGATCGTCCCAGAGAGGACGTACGAGAGGATCGCGAACGGGACCGAGAGCCGGTCGAAGACGAACTTCACCGAGAAGCGGTAATGGTGTGGGATGACCACCCAGTCGCCGAGCACGATCGGGACGTGCCGGACCCCGGTGCCCAGCATCAGAGCCAGCACCGCCAAGGCCGCGGACAGCCCCGAGACGATCGCGACGTAGACCAACAGCGACGTCGTCTCCTCGTCCGGCTTATGCCCCAACAGCGACGAGACGCCGAGGATGGACGTGAGGACGAGCGGGCTGCCGACGACGACGAGGCCGAGAAGCATCATCGCATGTGGGTAATCGGGCATGGTCATCCTTCCCAACCGAGGGGAGCATTCGGCGTCACGGCCCGATCTCCGCGAATTCCAGATGGTCCCGCCAGCCGCGATACCAGTCGAACGACGAAGACGCCCGGGGAAGGACGGAGGCCCGCGGCCGGTAGGGGCGGAACTCTCCGTCCCGGAAGACGTGGATCGCGCGGGTCTCCGGGTCGAGGACGGAGAGCAGGATCCACTCGTTCCGGCAGAGCCGGCCGATGGCCTCGTCCCGCTCCATGATCCCGAGCAGGACCGCCGGGGTCGTCTCGACGACGAAGAGGGACCGGACGGGCTCGTGGATCTCGACCATCTGCCAGGGGAGCCCGGTCCGAAGGTCGCTCGACGCCCCGTCCATGACGCCGAGGAGCGCCGAGAGGTTGTGCGGCAGCTTCGTGCCGGCCCCGAAGCCGACGTTGTCGACGTTGGAGAAATAATACTCGAGGTTGATGCCGGCGCAGACGGGGATCACCGCCTGGAGGATCCTCGTCAGGACCGGCGCCCCCTCGCCATCCCGGGTCGGGTCGTACGACGTGAGGAACGCCCGGCGGTCGAGGAACAGGCCGCGGGACCACTCCCGACGTCCGACGATGGTGATGGCATTCGTCGCGTGGCCGAGCTCAGGCCGGGTCTGCGCCAGGTCCTCGGACCGCTCCTCGACGTGCCGTCGGGCGGCCGCGAACGAGAGCGTCAGGGGGGCCGACATGAAGCGCCGGCTCCGCTCGTGGGCGTTGCGGTCGCAGGCCGACTCCACCGCCTTGCGGGCCGCCTCGAACTCGTCGCGGTGGGAGCTCGGGATCCTCGAGAGGTCGTAGAAGGTCACCGACTCGGCGCAGGTATTGTGGAGCCCGCCGACGAAGACCGTCCCTTCCGGCACGACGACCCCCCGGCTGGCCAGGTGTTCGCGGACCCTGGGGTCGTTCAGGATCTGCACGAGGGCCCGGGCGTTCGGCCCGCCGGCCGCACCGCCGCAGGCGCCGCAGTTGTAGGCCGAGTTGTGGGGGTTGTTCTGGCTGTTCGAGCCGTGGCCGAGCAGCACCACGAGCCGGGCGAACCCGGAGGTCAGCCCGATGTCCTCGAGCACCCGCCGGCCGATGTCGACCATCTCCGCGATCGTGAACCCGAGCGCCCCGTTCGCCGGCCCCGGCTCGGCCTCGGACCGTTCGAGTCGCAGATGCGTATGCGGCGAGGCCTGGACGAACCCTCCGAGGACCTGCCGGATCCTCGCGGTCAGGCGGGGGAAGAGGATCCGGGCGACCAGGGGGAACGAGGCGAGGACCCCGACGGCCCCCGTCAAGAGCGCCCCGAGGGCGAAGCTCCGGCTGCCGATGTGGAACCGGTGCGAGGCGGTCCCGAGCGTCTTGCGGGTCCGCGCCCGACGCCGATGGGACCGGCCCAGCTCGTCGCCGACCTCCTCGACCACCCAGCTCCCGGGCCGGATGACCCCCGGGCAGAGCGGGACGAAGTGGGCGTCGGCCGCCCCTCGGTAATACATCGCCACGCCGAAGAAGCCGGCCACGCCGAACGTCTCGACCCCGGGCGCCACCTCCTCCATGTGTCGTCGGAACGATTCCTCACGCTCGTCGATGCAGCAGACGAGCTGGAACTGGGGGGCGCGGGGGCGTTTCTCCGCCCGGCGATCATGGAGGCCGATCGCGTCGAGCGCCTGGGTGCAGAAGTGCCGTTCGTAAGCCAGGTGGAAGAGTCGCCGCCGTTCGAGCCCCGAGAAGCCCTCGATCTCCTCGACGACCGCGGACCACTCGAGGCGCTCCAGGCGGCGGAGGACGTCGGGAGAGAGGCCCGCCACCTGCGCGAGCTGGAAGACGAGGAACGCCCGCTGCTCGACACTCGGCGGCCAAGGCACGCGGGTCTTCCGTCGGGCCGCGTCGCGCAAGCCCGAGAGCGGCCCCGTATATCCGAGCGCCTCGGCGGCCGTCTCCGCCAGCGAGAAGCGGTCGAGGATCAGCCGGACCGCGAGGAACTCGACGAGACTCCCGGCGGGGATCGGGTGGACCGCCTGGTCGCTCCGGACTTCCAACTGGCGGATCATCCCGCCCCACCCCCGCAGCGCCAGCAGGGTCTCGGAGAGAAAGCGTTCCCACTCCGTTTCGGCGACGCCGAGGATCTCGAGCGACTCCCGGATCGATTCGAGCGGGCCGACCTCCCGATCCTGCAACCGGCCGAGCTCGCGGGCGAGCCCGCGACGCCAGCGCTCCGGCGGCCCTTGCGGCTGTCGGTACGACGCGCAGAAGGCCCGATAGAACCCCTCCTCGCGCCTCGGCATCGGCCAGCGCGAGAACCCCTGGTCGAGGAACGCGGCGCAGAACCGGATCAGCAGCTCATGCACGGGCGAGTCGGCATCCGCCCCCGACGCCTTCAAGAGCAGGTCGCGATGCCGGGTCGGGGGCAGCGGCGGCGGGGTGAACGGCGGCAGGTCGCGGACCCCGTCGCAGCAGACCCGCCAGAGGGCCTGGAGCGTGAACTCCTCCCACTGGACGTCGCTCCAGCTCTCGATCGTCGATGCGTTGAATCGACCGAGGAGCTCGACGAGGCTGTCCGACATCCCCTCCGCCGAGGCCCGTCGCCTCCAGCCATTCCCCTCGCGGAGGTCCCTCATCACCCACCGCCGGGTCTCCGCGATCATCCGGGCACGGACCGCGGACGAGGCTTCCTGCCGCAACCGGCGCAACGCGTTAACCTGCGCGACGTACCAGAGCAACTCCTCCGTCGGCCCGTTCCAGAGCGGATACTCGAGCATCGCCAGCCGCAGCTCCTGCCGGCTCTCGAAGGCGGGCACCGCCGCCCCGGCCCCCTCGCCAAGGTCCTGTTCGAGGACTTCCCGGAGCTCCGAGAACCGGATCCGCCCCTTTCGCAGCGCGTCGCGATAGAAATCTTCGGATTGATATGGGTGACACCCGAAGACCTGTCCCCCCTTCTTCACACCTTCGTGAAACGGGAGATCTTCGAAGGCATGCAACGTGTTGTGGTGGATGAAGACGGCGATCGGACCCTGCGCCGGCAGCAAGTGGGCCGCATGCTCGATGATCGCCCCCAAGGAATCCGCCCGAGGTCGAGCCCTTGCCCCGCAATCCATCTGACTGTTCTGACTATTTGATATTTTCATGTCGATCAAATTTAAAACATTTACATCTTACCCATACTGGGACCGGCACCATTTTGGGAAGGAACATGCAAACGGGTCGAGTCAGACCACGCACGACGGGACCGACTCGAAGACAACTCGGGCCGTGCTCGATGGGGAACGCGGGGGTTCAAAAAGGCCAACACGCCGAATCAACGTCGATAACCGGGCGCGAGACGGATTGGGATTTTGGGATTCGCATCACGGATTCCGAGGAACCGGGCCCACATTCCCCGGTCCAGGATAACGAATCGCCCCCCCGCCGCAAATCAGAGTTTCGAGGGCTAGCCCTGGCCGTGCCCATCGCCGGGGCCTCCGCCATGCCCCAAGAGTCGGAGAGGCATGCGGATCCGTCCGCACAAGCCTCGTGCCGACGAAGCGGGCCGGCCCGCCTGGAGCGTCTTGCGGTCGACTTGCACACGGGCCCTGACGCGCGGTCTGCCCTCTCACTGACCGATCCCGCGAGAAGTGGCCCCAGAAAGGAGCTGCAAAGCAGAGGGCCAATCAGTCAAACGGGCCGATCGTCAAGGCTGCATTGTCTGTCTTCGCTGTCTCTTTGTCCTCGCTGTCACTTACGATCCGAAGGGCGGTCTTTGCTCGTTTCAGTTCCCAGCAAAATCCTCATGGCCCCGGGGAGCCTCGAAACTGACACTGGCTAACTCGACCCTTCGGGCTCGATCGGGCCCCGAGCGCCATGGCGGATATGATGTAATACGACCATGTTCTCTTTGATGGAAAAGAGGATGCGGAACGTGCCGGGCTTCTTGCCGTAGATCATTTGTCGAAGGACGATGCCGAATCGCTCCGATTCCTCCGCCGCGACGGGATGCCGCTCGGGAAAGGTGCTCAGCTTGTTGATCGCTTTCTGCAGACCCGCATACCAGCGCGTGGCAACGGTGACGGACTTATCGGCCTTCCAGCGGAATGCCTCGATTGCGTCGGCGTTGGCCCTGGCGGTGACGACGATGCGGTAGATCACTGGCCTTGCTTCTCAGCCAGGATGCAACGCATTTCGGCCAGCATGTCTTCGGCCGGGATGAGGCGGCCTGCCCGCATGTCCTCAATCGACGCTTGCAGCGATTCCATCCGCTCGGCCTTCTCGGCGAGTTCGATCAGCCGTTGGTAGGAAGCGGTGTCCTGCACGACCAGTTCGGCCTTGCCGTTGATCGTCAAGACGACGGGATGGCCGGTTTCCTTGAGCTGGGCGAGGAACTCGGACGTGTTGCGTTTGAAATTCGAGAGTGAATTGATGTCGCGGTTTACATCGAACATGGGAAATCCTCTGGCTTTGAATTCGCACCAAATTTGATGCTACGCCAATCGAGGAGATTTGGCAAGCGGCACCTGCATGGCTGTGTGGGTGGCCACATACCGCATTGGCCGGCGAACTGCGAACCGAGAGCGGCCCCAAAAGGATATGCAAAGCAGAGGGCCAATCAGTCCAACGGGCCGATCGTCGAGGCTGCATTGCCTGTTTTCGCTGTCCCCCTCCCGCAGGGTCATTCTCGATCGCCGCCCGGCTCGTCCTCGACATCGAGCGAACGGGTGCAGTCGATCATGAGCCAGCACGCCGCGCTGCCCAGGTACATGCCGGCCAAGAGCAGGAAGAGCGGCCCCCAATCGGTGGTGGCCGCGGCCCCGGCGACCTCCGGGCGGGTGGTGAAGGCGTCGAGCAGCTTGCCGAAGATGATCGGCATGACGACGCCGCCCAGGGTCCCGGCGGTGTTGATGATGCTGAAGACGGTGGCGCTGAAGCGGCCGCCGAGGTCGGTGCAAGAGCCCCACGTGGTGGGCTGGCTCCAGTCGCTGAAGAACTTGGCCATGAAGAGGACGAAGCCGGCGGTGGTGACGTCCGACTGTCGCACGACCAGGGCGAGCAGCGCGCACCCGATGACCTTGCCGACGAACCCCACGAGGCTCCGCGACCATCGCCGATTGCCGGTCCTCGCGATGAACCAGTCGTTGAGCCACCCCCCGGCGATCCCGCCGAGGGCGCCTCCCCATAACGGGAGGCTCGCCAGCAATCCCGTCGTGCCGATGTCCAATCCCCGCGCGCGGTGGAAATACGTCCCGATCAGCGAGACGAACGCGACGTCGGACCCGGCGTCGAGGTATTGCTGGGCGACGAAGAACCGGAGACTGCGGCTCCGCCAGGCACGCCCGGCCGGCAGCACGGCGCGGGACGTGGACTCGATCGGAGCCGACCCCTTCTCGATGATCTGACGCTCCTGGGGGTTCACGCCGGGGTGCTCGGCAGGGGAGTTCCGGAAGAACCTCCAGAACGCGACCCCGAAGGCCACTCCGACGACCCCGAGCAGGACGAGCGACGTCTGCCAGGTCAGGCCGCACCAGCCCACCAGGACCGTCCCGAGCACGATCGGGGAGAGGGCCCCGCCGCAACGGCCGAAGGTCGTGGCGATCCACCCCTGGAGCACCGTGCGCTGCGAGGCCGGGAACCAGCTCCGGGTGACCTTCGAGAGCGCGGGGTAGCAACCCGCCTGGGCCGCGCCGAACAGGAGGCGGGCGGCCCCGATCAGCGCCAGGTTGCGGACCTGGCCGATGGTCGTGATCGCCAACGACCAAGCCACGATGATGACGCTCAGGAAGGCGTGGGGGCCGTACCGATCGGCGACGACGCCGCTGGGGATCTGCCCCGCGGCATAGGTGTAATAGAAGAGCGAGAAAAGGAAGCCGGCCTCGGTGTTGGTGAAGCCGTATTCCTCCTGGAGCTTCGGCCCGACGATGTTCCAGGTATAGCGATGAAGATATAAGAGAAACGAGGCGCCGCAGGCGAAGCCGAAGACTTGCCAGCGGACGGTCGAGGGGCGTTGCCCGAAGTCGGCGTCCGTCATCGATGGGGGTCCCTTCGCAGCCGACCGCCTCGACCGAGGGGTCGTCGAGGCTCGATCTCGAGGCGGGGCGGAGGCGACCCGGCCCCCCTTTCGGGCATCAACGATCACGGAAACACGATCGGCTCCGGGCAGAACCTCTTGAGCTTCCCTGGGTCGATCTCGACGCCGAGTCCGGGGCGCGTCGGGATCGTGAGCATCCCCCGGTCGTCGAGGACGAACGGCTCGGCCATGAGCTCGTCGATGTAGGCGCAGGGGCTCAGGTATTCGACGTAGCGGGCGACCGGGATGGCGGCGGAGAACTGCAAGTCGGCCGCGAGCCCGATCGCGGTGTTCCAGCCGTGGGGGACGACCTGGATGTTGTGGTCGGCGGCGGCGGCCGCGATCCGGCGAGACTCGGTGAGCCCGCCGTTCTTGGTGCAGTCGGGCTGGAGGATGTCGACCGCCCTCGCCTCGATCCAGGGCAGGAACGCCTGCCGACGGGTGAGGACCTCGCCCCCGGCGATCGGGACCGGCGAGACTCGGGTCAGCTCGGCGTAGCCGGCGAGGTCGTCCGGCGGGAGCGGCTCCTCGAACCAGACGATGCCGAAGTCGGCGAGCATGTTCGCCGTGTTGCGGGCCCAGTTCGTCCCGTGCGGCCAGAACTGCTCGCTCCCCCCGGCGTCGACCATCAGGTCGATGCCGTCGCCGACCGCCTGTCGGGCGGTCCTCACGATCAGCTCATCGAACTTCCGATCGCGCCGGCCGAACGGCCGCCAGCCGAGCTTGATGGCCTTGAAGCCTCGCTCGATCACGCTCGCCAGGGTGCGCTTGAGCGGCTCCGGCTCGTCGAAGAGGATCGAGCCATAAGGCTTGATCGACTGCCGGTAGTTGCCGCCCAGGAGGCGCGAGACCGGCTGCGAACAGGCCTTGCCCATCAGGTCCCAGAGCGCGATGTCGATGCCGCTGATCGCGTGCTCGACCGAACCACCGCGCCCTTGCCAGAAGCTGGACTGCCGGAGCGTCTCCGAAACTCGCTCCGGTTCGACGCCCGATTCACCCCGGAGTAAAGGCCAGAGCAGCTCGACCGCCCCCACCACGAGCTTGCCCGAGGTGAAGCAGCTCCCGAACCCCTCGAGGCCCGAGTCGGTCCGGACGCGGAGCAAGGTGTGCAGATTTTCCTGCGGCTCGTGCCCCTGCGGCCACCCGCCGTCCACGGTCGCCCCGGTGAGCGGGTAGACGTCGATTCCCACGATGTTCACGGCGAATCCCCCGGTCGCTTCGAAGTCACTTAGTACCTGTCCCGATACCCGAAACCTGTTCTATTCTTAAAAACCGGGTTTCTGACGCGTACGATATCGACAACCCCTTGCGGGATGTCGCGGTGGCCCCCACGGAAACCCGTCCTTCAAGAAAAGAACGGGTTTCGGGACAAATTCCCAAGAGGAGGTCATCATGCGAGTTCGCGTCCGACGACCACGATGTGCTGACCTCGCGGTACCGGGGCGACCCACGCCTGGGCAAGGACGACCCCGTCGACCCCCGCCACCGCGGGCCAGGGGTCCATGTCGATGTGGTCGAAGTCGTGGAGCAGGCCGACGACGTCGCCTTTGCGGACGCTCGTGCCGCATTCCAGGATCGGCTCGTAGTGGCCGTCGAACGGGGCGACGGTGAAGCAGTCGCGGTCGACCATCTCCACCTTGCGCTGGGTGCCCGCCTTGTGAAAGGCGATCGGCTCGATGGTCCCCCGGAGCTGCCCCTGATGGATGCAGGCCGCGAGCACCCCGTGGCGGCCGTGGCGGACGCCGTCGACGTTCACCGCGCGTCCCCAACCGAGCTCGGTCCCCACGGTGATCTTCCCGAGTCGCTCGGCCTCGCTCGGCAGGAGGCCCGGGGTCACGTTCTGGTAGACCATCAGGCAAGGGGTGCCGAACCAGCGGGCGGTTTCCTCGATCTTCGAGGCGAGCGCGGGGTCGTCTACCGGGTGGAAGTTGGCGCAGAGCGCGAACCGGGCGACGTCGCCCCCCGAGTGCAGGTCGAGCACGACATGAACTCGAGGCCAGATCATCCGGCGGACGAAGGCCGCGATCCTGTGCGTGATCCCGGCGAGCGCGGGGGTCACCCCTGCCCCCTCGACGAACGCCCGGTTCAGGTTGACGTTGTCGTCCGGCCGGCTCTCGCGCGTGCCGGCGCGGAACGCCGACGGATTCAGTACGGGGACGAGGATGATCCGCCCTCGCACATCCTCGAGCTTGATCTCTCGGATCAGGTGCTTGAGGGCCACGGGGCCTTCGTATTCGTTCCCATGGTTGGAGCCGAACGCGACGAGGCCCTCGCCCTCCTTCGTCTCCGGCCCGACCCACACCGTCAGCGGGATCAGGTGATCGCCCCAGATGCTGTCGTGCTCGAGCGCCACCCAGTAGTCGCGCCGGCCGGGAGAGTCCAGGTCGACCTGATCGGGACGGGCCACAACTCGCGTCATACAGTCATAACCTTTTCTCTGGAACCACAAGGGGGGAGGCGTCGAAGGCCGTTCGGCCGACCTTCTCTCCGCCGAGGGGGGTCGTCGAGATCTCGTCCGCGACGACCCCGGATTGATCCGACGAGTTTACGTGAGGAGAGGGGGCGATGCCACACCGACGGAGGAAAAGCCCGGATCGTCCTCAATCGTCTTCGAGTCGCCTGCGTCCCCCCCCTGCCCCGAGTCGGCCTGAGCACTTGCGACATCGAAGAATACGGCCTCCCGGGCGTCGCATGCGCCGGTCGGAGGTTCTCCCATCGTCCCCCCCGGGGAGGATTCGCCGGCCCCAAAACACAAACAGGTCTATATATTAAAAATCGACAACGTAATTGACGACGGATCGTGTGACAGGAAGATTTGGGAGCTAACCGGCACGATTCGCCCACGAACGGTTCATCGGTCGTCGGTCTGGTCGACTTGCCGTCCCGGCGATTTTTGAAGGGCGTCGGCGGCGCCGAGGCCGCCAGCTCTGGACGTCGATTCTCGGGTGACGGGTTCGGGCGTGGCTGGGGCAGGGAGCGGATGGACCGCGTCTCCGTCTCCGAGGTCGTCGTGCTGGAGGACGCGATTGCGCCCGGCCCGCTTGGCCGCGTAGAGGGCGCGATCGGCCCGGTCGAGCAGGGCCGTGAGTCCCGGGGCGGGTTGCGTGACGGTCGCCACGCCGAGGCTGGCCGTCACCGGCCGGTTGGGCCAGGGATGGGACTCGATGGCGTGCCGCAGCCGCTCGGCGAACGCCATCGCCTCGGCGGCGCCGGCCCCGGGCAGCAGGACGACGAACTCCTCGCCGCCGTAGCGGGCCGCGACGCCCTGGTCGCGTATAAGTTCGCGGAGGGTCGCCCCGACGCGGACCAGGACGTCGTCCCCGGCCGGGTGCCCGAAGGTGTCGTTGTACTGCTTGAAATGGTCGATGTCGAGCATTACCAGGGACAGCGGCGAATTCTGGCGAGACGTCCGGCTGGCCAGCCGATCCAGGTCATCCTGGAGATGTCGGCGATTCTTGACACCGGTGAGCGGGTCGGTCGTGGCAAGCTCGACCAGTTGCGCGTTGCGGCGGTCGAGCTCCTCGTGGACGCCGAGGATCCGGGCGGCGATCTCCAGGCGGACGGCCAATTCGTCGGGATCGACGGGCTTGGTCAGGAAGTCGTCGGCACCGGCGCGGAGCCCCTTCAGGCGGTCGTCGCGGCCGGTCCTCGAGGTCAGGAGCATGACGTAGATGTAGCGCCCGCCCGCGGCGGCCCGGATGTGACGGCAGAGTCCCAGGCCATCGACGCCGGGCATCATCCAGTCGGAGATCAGGATCTCGACCCCGCCGCAGCCCAAGGCGTCGAGGGCGACTTCGCCGTTGCGGGCCACGGAGACATCATGCCCCATCCCGAGCAGGATCCGTCGCAGGAATAGGGCCGCGGTCGGCTCGTCCTCGGCGATGAGAATCTTCATATCTCGCTCCACAAAACCGTTCGAGGGCGGTCAAGAGCCGCTTTGAGGTCTCCCGGACGGACGGCCACTCATCGGCCGCGAGGTCGAGCCGGCCACGTCGAACCGCCTCCTCGACGGTCAGGCAAGCGTGGGCCAGGTCGTCGGAACCGACCGTCGCCGAGGTCCCGATCAGGGTATGGGCCGCAAAGGCCGCGGCGATGGCATCGCCGCGGCCCAGCGCCTCCGCGAGGTCGGCGATGATGGCCGGGGCCGAATCGAGGAAGCAGGAGGCGAGCTCCTTGGCGAAGTCACCGTCGCCTTCGCATCTCGCGTACAGGCGAGCGACGGGGTCCGCCCCTGGTCCGGAACCGGCGGCCGCGGGGGGCGCCGGGCCCTCGAGGACCGATCGGAGTGTGTCGCGCCTGATCGGCTTGGACAGGTAGTCGTCGAACCCGCTCTCCAGGCAACGTTCGCGGTCCCCGTTCATGGCGTGGGCCGTGAGGGCCACGATCCGGGTGTGTCCCCCGGACTGGGCCTCGCGGACGCGGATGGCGGCAACGGCCTCGAAACCGTCCACCTCTGGCATCTGTAAATCCATCAGGACGACGTCGAATCGCCCCTCGAGACACGCCGTGACGGCTGCGCGGCCGTCGAGAACGGCCGTGACCTCCTGGCCCAGTTCCTCGAGCATCCGGGTGGCCAGGAGTCGGTTGACCGGCTGGTCCTCGACCAGGAGAACACGAAGCCGGCGACCGGTCGTCTTGGCGACGTGGCCGGTCTCGCCCCGAGCGCCCTCGGGCCGAGGCCAGCCGCCAAGGATCCGGGTCAGGACGTCGTGGAGTTCGGACGGATGCACGGGCTTGAGCAGGAATCCGTCGATCCGCAGGTCGCGGATCGAGACCGAGTCGTCCGGTTCGCCGCCCGAGGAGAGGATCAGGATCCCGGTCTCGGCGAATCGCGGGTCGCCCCGGAGTCGTGCGGCCAGTTCCAGCCCGTCCATCGCCGGCATCATGCGGTCGAGCAGCGCCACCCGGAAAGGCTCGCCGGCCCGCTCGGCGGCGTCCATCGTCTCAAGGGCCTCCGTACCGCTCGCGACCGAACGGACCGAGATGCCCCAGCGGCCCAGTATCTCCTCCAGGATCATTCGGGTGGTGCCGTGATCGTCGACGACCAGCACGCGAGTTCCCGCGATGTCCGCGGACCCCGCCTCGGGTCCGGGCGTCCGGCGTTCGCCGTCCGGTTCAAGGCGGACCGTGAATCGGAAGATCGAACCGCCGCCGGGGTTTTCCTCGACCCCGATCCGCCCCCCCATCAGCTCCACCAGCCGGGAAGAGATCGTCAAGCCCAGCCCGGTCCCCCCGAAGCGCCTCGTGGTCGAGCCGTCGGCCTGCTCGAAAGGGGCGAAGATGGCCTCCCGCTTCTCGGGCGGGACACCGATGCCGGTATCCGCCACGGAGCAGAAGATCTGGAGGGATTCGCCCGAGCCCGGTGCCAGCCCGAAGTTGAGGAACACCTCGCCGGCCTGGGTGAACTTGATGGCATTGCCGACCAGGTTGACCAGCACCTGCCGCAGCCTCCCGGCGTCTCCCACGACCGCGTCGGGCACCGCGGGGTCGAACCGACAGGCTAGCTTGAGCCCCTTCTCCTGGGCCCGCAGGTTGAGGGGCCGCAGGGTGGTCATGACCGCGTCCCGGAGCGAGAACGGCGCCGGCGCCAGGGTCAGCTTCCCGGCCTCGATCTTCGAGAAGTCGAGGATGTCGTCGATCACCTGCAGGAGCGAGTCGCCCGACGCCTTCACGAGCCCGAGGTACTCGCGCTGGCGATCCTTGAGCGCGGTGCCCAGCAGGAGCTCGGTCATGCCGAGGATGCCGTTCATGGGGGTGCGGATCTCATGGCTCATGTTGGCCAGGAACTCGCCCTTGGAGCGGCTGGCGGCCTCGGCCGCCTCCTTGGCCCGCGCCAGCTCCGCCGTCCGAGACTCGACGCGGCGCTCGAGGTCGGCGTTCAGTTCGCGGATCGCCGCCTCGGCCGACTTCCGCTCGGTGATGTCGCGGGCGATCTTGGAAATCCCCGTGACCCGGCCGGACGGATCCTTGACCGGCGAGAGCGTCAACGAGACGTCGATCAGCCGGCCGTCCTTGGTCCGATGCACCGACTCGAAACCCTCGATCCGCTCGCCGCGTCGGAGCCGCTCCAGGATCTCCTCCTCCTCCCGTTCGCGACCCTCCGGAATCAGGAAGAAGATCGTCCGCCCTACGGCCTCGGCGGCCGAGTAGCCGAAGATCCGCTCGGCGCCGGCGTTCCAAGACTTGATGACGCCGTCGAGGCCCTTGCCGATGATCGCGTCGGCCGAGGTCTCGACGATCGTCGCCAGGTAGGTGCGATCTTCCTCGGCCCGCCTCAGGTCGTCGATGTCGGTGCTGGTGCCGAACCACCGGACGATCCGCCCCATGTCGTCGCGGACCGGCAGGGCCCGGCCGAGGTGCCAGCGGTAGAGCCCGGTCCTGCGGTCGACGAAGCGGTACTGGACCTCGTAGGGCCGGCCCGTGGCGATGGATCGGTACCAGCTGGCGACGCAGCGCTCGAGGTCGTCGGGGTGGAGCACCGGCGTCCAGCTCTCATCGCCGCCCGCGCCGCGGTCGAGTCCGGTGAACTCGTACCAACGGTCATTGTAGTAGTCGGCGTAGCCGTCTGGCCGGGCCGACCAGACGATCTGCGGCATGGCGTTGGCCAACTGTCGGAGCGTGAGCTCGCCCTCGCGGAGCCTCTCATTCGCCCGGGCCAGTTCCCCGGTGCGCTCCGCGACCCGTGACTCCAACTCCTCGTGGGCCCGGCGCAGCTCGTCTCGGGCCGCCTTCTCCGCGGTGATGTCGGAGCCGATCCCGAGGAAACCGGTGATCCGACCGGCGGCGTCGCGGAGGGCCGTGACCGAGAGCCGGACCGGGAACCGGCCGCCGTCCCGGCGGACGTAGGTCCATTCCCGCTCGTCAGCCCCGCCCCGTTGGGCCCAGGTCACGAACACCTCGAAGCCCGGCTCCACTCGCCTCGACAGCTCGCCCGAGAGCTCGTCCGCCCGGGCCGCGACCTCGACGGGATCGTGGATGACGGCCGGCGTCATCCGGCCGACGACCTCGTCCGCCCGGTATCCCAGCCAGCACTCGGCGGCCGCGTTGAACGTGCGTATCGTGCCGTCGACGTCGGTCGAGATGATACTGTAATTGGCGGCATCCAGGATCGCCTTCTGGAGTACCGCGAGCGAGCGATGCGAGGCCTCGCTCACACGGAGTCGCGCCTGGGTATCCTTGAGCCTGCCGACGGCGCTCGTGAGGACCAGCACCGTGACCTGGATCGTGGACAGGAAAATATGGAGCAGGAATGCGCGTTCGGCGTGGGTGCTCGTCATCCAGGAGAAAGGCCCGCGTCCCCGGGTCGTGTGCCAGGCAATGAGCAGGCCTAGCAGGAGGCCGGCGAAGGCCCCCGCTCGCTGCCCGAAGCGTAGGCCGCTCCAGAGCAGGAACGGGACCGTGTAGAGGTACGGCAGCCGCCAGATCGCCTCGCCGGGCGGCCTGGCGCACCCGAACGAGTAGCCGACGAGCGTCAACAGCGTGGCCAGGACGAATCCGTACTCCACGAGCCGCAGGAGCCGACCGCCCCGGATCGCACCCGAATCCGTCCCGGGGACGAGCAGGACTGGGACCATCAGGAGGATACCCAGGGCGTCCGCCTCCCACCACATCCTCCAGGAATGCCAAGAAAAGCTGCTCGTCCCCGACAGCGACAGGGCCGCCGTCCCGACCGAGGCGCTGATCGTCGTGCTGAGCAGCGAGCAGAGGACGGTCAGCACGAGCACCTGCTGGGGCGACGAGCACCGGAACGGGGAGTCGGTGAAACGTCGGAGAAGCCTCGCGCCAACGCAGGCCGCGGCGGCATTCCCGGCCCAGAAGGCCAGGCCCAGGATGGGCGGCTTGCCGTGGATCAAGAAATCGGAGGTGAGGTTCGCCGCGAGAGAAGCCGCCAGGAGGCCGGGCCAGGTCCCCGACGGTCGCGCGACCAGGACCGCCAACAGCAGCCCGCTCGCAGGCCAGAAGGTGGCGAACGTCTCGGGCCGGAACGATAGGAAGTGGCCGACCTCGGCGCACAAGAGATAAGCCAGCGTGAACAGGGCGAGGCCCGCCCATGTCGGCAGGGCCGTCCAAGGTCGACCCAGGGGCTCCTTGAGAATCGACATCGGGGATTTTCTCATCCAGGCCGGACAAGTCCTGACGGTTTCCGTGATCGACGATGAGGCGGTCGACGAGCCGAAATCGCTCGAAAACAAGCCCGACCATCTTCAGCCGGAGACCGCTTCGCCAGGTAAGCTGTCCTGACCGTACACCTGACCCTCGGCAGCCTTTGAGAACGTGCCCGACATCGCAACTCGCTGCGACGAGCGAGAGGGGCCCAGCCCGGCCTCGCGGCGATGTGCCGGCCACTCTCTGCCACTATAGTACCAGATTCCCGAGCAGGGTGGATCCGACCAGGAATGAGGAGGTTGCGAGGTTGCGGAGATCGACGCGAGGCGGCTTGCTTTCAATGATTCGCCTGCCTGAGTAACTCGGGCAGTTTGTCGACCGTCTTCTGAAAGCTATCGGTGCCGTTGCGAGTGTCGAAGCGTCGGGCGATCTCCTGAGCCTGGGTGGTGAACCAGTCGCCGAGGGCGACGATGTCGATCCGTGCCTTCTCATCGAACGGGATCGTTCCGCTCGGGAGGCGCAGCTTCACCTGGGACATGCCGAGCGCGGCGAGGCGGGCCGCCCAGAATCGGGATGCCTGGAGGAAGGTGAAGCGATTCTGGATGGACACCGAGCCCAGGGCATTGGCGAGGTGTCGTTCGAGCAACCGCTTGGCCAGGGTGAGGTCGCCGATCAGCACGGCGAATTCCAGGTGCTTCGCATGCGGCCCCACGAATTGGTTCGCGTTGCCGACGAGGCGATAGCCTTGCTTCTGATACGCCTTCGCCTCGTCGATGCGGCCCAGTTGGAACATCGGGCGGAGGACATACGCCAGGACGCGGTGGGGTTCTTCCCGGCAGCTCAGCCGGCCCTGGAGGACCGGCTCGGCGGCCCGGTACGCCAGGGTCCACTTCCCCTGGGAGGAGAAGTAGCTGCAATCGTTCCTCGCGCAGCAGGCGGCACAGTCGCTCAACGAATCGCGACGACGCCGGCGGTACTCGGCGTGGGCGGCCCGCGCCTTGGGCCAGTCACCGAGGTGTCTCTGGTATTCCCGCCGCATCATCGCGACGACCTGCAGGGACGAGCCCCACTCGCGATGGCGCCGCTCCATGTCGTCGAGCAGTCGCTCCAGTCGATCCCGGTTGATTTCGGGGAAGGTCCAGCTATTCGCGACGATCCATTTGTACTTCCAAAGCATCCTCCACGTATCGAAGCGTTCGGGGGTGCGGTCGAATTGCGCCAGGCACCACGAAAAGCCGACGATCGCGATGTCCGGCCGTCCCGAGAAGATGGCCGCATCGATCAACTGATTTCGCGCCTGATACGCGAGCTCGACATCCTTGAGGGAGTCGGCGATCCGGACGGCCTCTTCGAGCAGGGAAACCTGGACCGGCCCACTCGGCAGGTCGCTCGCCTCCGTCATAAGTGCTTCAACCCGTCCGCGGTCGGCCATCATGGCTGGTCTCCTCCCGGCGTCGCCGGCTCGTTGGGGGCGACGAATGCGTCGATCAGCCCGGAGAGGCCCTGGGTGAGGACCCCGAGCTCGGTCGACGTCAGCGGTTGGTGGGCGAGGAGCAGCCCCTGGACGTAGAGGACGCGTGCGACCTGCCCGAGCACGGCCCTGGATTTGACCTTGGCCAGGCGGCGGATCATCGGGTTGTGGAAGTTGAAGATCAGTTGGGCCTGCGGGGCCGGCCCCCGCCCCGACTCGAGGCTTTCCAGGACCCCCTGGAACAGCGGGTCGGCCGTCTCCTTGCTCTGCTCGAGCGAGCGGAAGAAGCGGGCCTCGGCCCCGGCGCTGAACATCACGGGCAGGTCCGCGGGCTTGAACTTCCGCGCCTCGGGCCGGCAGTGGTGCGGGCGGAGCTCGTCGGTCGCGGCGACCAGGAGGGCGTGGACCTGGTCCTCCTCGTCGGGCTCGAGTTCCTCGAAGTCCTGGGCCAGGTCCGTCGGCTCGACCCTCCGGATGTCCACGTCCGCGTCGAGCTCGGGGAGCCGGGCCAGAAGGTCCGCCTCATAGACATATCCGGCGTTGATCAGCAACGAGCCCTGGGCGGCGGCCACCTTCTCCATCTGGTGATACTGGGTGACGTCGTCCACGTATCGGAGCAGCCCCCCTTGCTGTCGAAGGGCCCCGATCGTCTGCCGCCCTTGCGTGGTCTCGAATGGCAGCCAGTCGATGAAGAGGCGATAGCACTCGTCGTCCTGGGCGGCGAGCGCCTTGAGCGCGAGGTGATGGACCGCCAGGAACCGCTCGAACCGGCTCGAGTCGTGCGTCGCGAGGTTGACCAGGTAGTCGCGGAGACAGGTCCCGAGCTCGGCACGCGTGGCCTCCAGACGATCATCTTCGTAAAAGCTCTCGCGCGAGGCCGTCGGCCGGAGGTCGTCGGCGTTGACGATCGCCTTGACGAAGAACGCCCAGTCCGGGAGGAGGTTGTCCGCCTCTTCGCTCAGGAGCATGTTGCGGAGGTAGACCCGATGCGTCCGCCGGCCGCTCATCTTGGCCGAATGCGGCAGGACGAACGCAACCCCGTCGACCTTCCCGGCCCTCGCCTTCAACGGGATCGCGTCCAGGAACGGGGTATCGAACGCCTGCTTGCCGAAGCGCAAGAGCGCCTGAGTGCGGGCCTTCTCACTGGAATACGCCCGGCGCCAGGGGGCTCCCTCCTCATTGACGACGACGCTCGATCGCCCGTTCGAGACGCGGATCGGATAGGGAAGGAGGACCCCATAGCGTTGTGCCAGGTTCTTGATGGAGTCGCCTTGAAACAACTCCTCTTGGCCCGGACGGCACGTGAGATAGACCTGCGTCCCGGGGGCGATCGGGGTGTCGAGCACCCGCACGGAATAGGTGCCGTCCTCGCGCCCGCGCCACTCGACGGCCGGCCCCTCGTCCCGGGCGCTTCGGGTGATGACGACGATCTCCTCGCTGACCACGAAGCAGGAGAGCAACCCGATGCCGAACTGACCGAGGAAGTCGGCCTCGCGTCGGCCGTCGACTCCGCGTTTGGACGTCTCGCCGATGGTCGCGAGGAACCGGTGGATCTCCTCCTCCGTCAGGCCGATGCCGTTATCGGTGACTTCCAACGTAGGCGGCTTGCCCCGAGGCGCCGTCACCGCCATCGTGATCTCGCCCGCATGCCCGGGCGTGATCCGCTGCCTCGCCGTGATCGCGTCCACGCCGTTCTGCATCAGTTCGCGGACGAAGACCTCGGGGCGGCTGTAAAGGTGATTCGACAGCAGGTCGATGATGCCCCGGAGATTGATCTGAAAACGATGTGACAACGCCTGGTCTCCGGTCCCCGTAACCCGCTCGCGACCCGACGTCCCGTGGACGTCCTTGCCTTCACCCCGAGGGCGAACGTCGGATCTCCATGTCAGGATGACAATCTTAGGTTCTCGGAAGTTCGAGGTCGAGAGCGGTGCCCCAAAGCCGGGACACCGCCGCCAAACCGGGACCGGGTAGGACGAGGGAGTTGATGGAGTCGAGCGTGCTCAGGCCCTCGTCCGGTACCGAGGGAGTCGCGGTCGTGAGCGGGGTCTAGGTCTAATATCGTGGCCGCATCAGTGATGGTGAGGCTGCAACGGGCCGTCGAAGGCGGCGTGGACCTTCCGAATACCAAGCAAGGGAATACCCCATACCGGGCGGAGGTATGGTCAAGAGTTGTGTTTGGGGATTTTTCAGGCGGCGGTCTTCTCCTTGACTCCGTCCTTGAAGATGGTCCCTTTCACGACTCCCTCAAGCAGCGGCGAACCATTCAACGAGCGCCAACTCTTTGATGCACTCTCCATCAGCTTGAACACCATCGTCAGGCACGACACCCGGTCCCCGCTCCCCTTCGTCTTGTCGTGCCTCAGTCGCACCATCGAGTACACGCTCTCGATCGGGTTCGTCGTTTGGATGTGCCGCCAATGTTCCGCAGGGAAGTCGTAGAACGGCAGCAGCTCCTCCTTGTCTTTCTCCAGGCACTCCGTCGCCTTCGGATACTTCGCACCGTACGTCTTCACGAACAGGTCCAGCGCCTTCTCCGCAGCGGCCTTGCTCTCGGCCCCATAGATTTCGTGCAACGCCCCCTTCGCCTTCGGTTGCGCACCCTTGGGCAGCTTGTCCAGGATGTTCGCCATCTTGTGTACCCAGCAACGCTGCTCCTTCGACTTGCCCCAGACCTGACGGATCGCCTTCCAGAACCCCAACGCCCCGTCGCCGATCGCCAGGCTCGGCTCGACATCCAGCCCTCGGGCCTTGCAGTCGAGCCGCAGCTCCTTCCACGATTGCTCGCTCTCCCGGTAACCGTCGGCGATAGTAATCAGTTCCTTCTTCCCTTCCGGCGTCACCCCCATCAGCACCAGGATGCACTGCCGGCCCTCCTCGAGCCGGATTCGGAGTCCCGTCGAGGCGGTACGTGTCGTTCGCCTCGGTCAGCCGTGATCCGAGACTGTTGAGGGCGATAACCATCGGATTGTTCGGGTCGGAGGTTCGCGACGGGACCTCGTCGGGATTGCCGGCGCGATAGGGTTTCGGCGGGGGTCCGAGTTCGAGCCGTTCCCGCGCACGGCGGATGGTCCCCGGGCTGACCCCGATTCGCTCGCCGATTTGCGTGTCCGACATGGCGCACCGGAACAGGTGCCTGACCAGAGGGTCGTGGGTGGCGGGGCAGTAGCGTGTCATGGGCGGCCCACGTTCTTGGCGTCGCGATGCTTCTTGGCCCTCCGATAGTTTTTGCCCTGGCCGGCCGCCACGCTCGCCTGGGGAATGCCGTTCTCCTGTACTTTTCGCGTAAGCGTTCACGGGCTGGTACTTGACGATTGGGGAACGATTTGAACATCCTCGAGGCATGACACGGCCCGAATGCCTCCCCAACGAATTTTGGAACGCCCTCCCGGCCGAACTTCGGCCAGGCTTGTTAGCGATCGTCGCCGTGTTCGACGCACGGATCGCCGAACTCGAGTCCAGGCTCAGACAGAACTCGTCGAACCCTTCGCGGCCGCTGTCGTCCGACGGTCCTCAGGTCGAGCGGGGCGTGCCGCGATCCCCTAGCTGGCGACGACGCGGCGGCCAGCAAGGTCATCCCAAGGCCCAGCGCACCATCCTGCCACCCGATGAAGTCGTCGATCAAAAGTCGACGCAAAGTTCCGACTGCGGGACCCCTCAGGCCTGCGACGATCCCGAGCCCTACATCGACCAGGTCATCGAATTGCCCGTCAAGCTCCGGCACGTCACCCATCATCGGCGGCACACTCTGGAATGTCCGAGGTGCCGGGCCCGCAGCACTGCGGCATCCGTCCTCGAGGCGGCCTGCATCTTCGGACCCAGGCTCCAGGCGAGCGCGACGTATCTTGCCGGCGTCGGCCGGCTGGGCAAGCGGGCGATCCGTCGATTCTTTGTCGACCTCTGCGGCATTCCGATCGCCACCGGGAGCGTCAGCAAACTCGAGGTCAAAACAGGCGCAGCCCTGGAGGCGATCCACGCCGAGACGCTCGATCACGTGCGGGGTCTCGACGCCAACGTCGAGGAGACCGGCTGGAAACAAGGCCCGAGGAAAGTTTGGCTCTGGGTCGCGGCGACGAAGACGGCGACCGTCTTTCTAGTCCGCAAGAACCGCGATCGGGCCACGTTCGACGAGTTGGTCGGGCCAAGTCCCAGCGTGCTGACGACCGATTGGTTTTCGGTCTACAAGCATCTAGCCGATACGAAACGTCAGGTCTATTGGGCACATCTTCGCCGAGATTTCCAGGCGATGATCGACCGCCGCGATCGGGGTTCACCAATCGGTGGGGAATTGCTGATTCATGCGGACGTTCTCACTGACCAATGGCGGAAGGGCCGTCAATGCGTCCGGACCCGGCCGTGGTTTCGCCGGGCGATCCTGCCGTGGCTGCGTGACGAGGTCCGCGGCCTTCGAGAAGCGGGAGCGCGGTGCGTCGGGATCAAGACGGCTCGGGTATGTCGCGAGTTATTGAGTCTTGAGCCGAGCCTGTGGACGTTCTCGAGTCGCGAGGGGTTGGATCCGACGAACAACGCGGCGGAGCGTACAGTAGGCCACGCGGTATCCTGGCGGAAAACGAGTTACGGCACCGCCGGCGAGCGTGGGAACCGATTTGTCGAGCGAATGCTGACAGTGGTGTCGAACTGCCGCAGCCAGGGCCGTGACGTGCTCGATTTTCTTGTCGAGGCGATCCACGCCCGTCGCTCAGGCAGCACGCCGCCTACGCTCATCCCCGCCGAGGCGTGAATGGTTATTCCAAACCAATTAGGATGTCCCCTTTTCTGTCCTCCCCTTTTCTGTCCCGAATACGGTTCGTTCCCGACACCTTATTCCGTCACTTTTGATGCAGACTCGGTGCTCATCGGAGATCTCGTAGCGTACGCTACGATGGTTCGAACGAGGGAAGATCCTGTCCCATCCTTCTCGAAATCCGAAATATTCATCCACATAACTCAATCTATATCGCATGGCTGATGTAACTCAAATCCTGCGCAGGATCGAACAGGGGGAACCCGGGGTCGCGGAGAGATTGTTGCCGCTGGTTTATGAGGAGCTGCGCAGGCTGGCGGCGTGGAAGATGGCGCAGGAGGTCTCGGGACAGACGATACGGCCCACGGCATTGGTGCAGGAGGTGTATTTGCGGCTGTTGAATGGTGAGCAGCCGCAGAGGTGGGAAAGTCGTGGGCACTACTTCGCAGTCGCGGCAGAGGCGATGCGCCGGATTCTGGTCGAAAATGCGAGACGACGGAAACGACTCAAGCACGGTGGCGAACTGCAACGGCAGGAATTGACGGACGTAGCCATCGTCATCCCGGAAATTCGCGAAGACTCGCTGGCGCTCGATGCGGCGCTTGATCGGCCGAAAAAGGTCGACGAGCGAGCCGTGACGTTCGTTCACCTGAGGTATTTTGTAGGGCTTTCCATCGACGATTCGGCGAAATCCTTGGGTATTTCCCTTCGGACGGCGGACAGAGTCTAGGTCTATGCTCGGGCATGGCTGCATCGGGAAATTGGCAGGGCGAAAGCGGAACTCGAAGAATAACCGACCGAATTGTCGTCGGTTGGGAATTCCGACGCATGGATCTTCGGGAAGCCGTTTCACCTACGTGTCGAGAGATCCTCGTTGTGAACGAACGCGATCTTTTTCTAGCAGCACTGGAAATCTCCGACCCCGTCGCTCGCCGGACGTATCTATGTTCCGCTTGCGAGGGAAATGCTGAACTTATAGCGGCCGTTGGGTTACTGCTGGCATCACATGATGGCCAGAGTCAATTCCTAAACGTACCCGTCGTCGGGCAAATTGCGGAAGGATCGTCATTTTGTGGCAATCCCACGATGGAGTATGACGGCGGCAGCGGGGACGACAGACTCGCCGAGACGCGAGCCGCCACAGTCGGAAGGTCGCCGTTGAGAGACAGTTCTGAGGACCGGACGGAGGATCTCCCTCTCAGCTTTTTGCAACGGTCGACTCAGCCGGGCACTCTCGGGCGGCTGGGCCATTATGAGATCACCCATGTTTTGGGACGCGGGGCCTTTGGTATTGTCCTGAAAGCGTTCGACGAAAAGCTGCATCGCGTCGTGGCGATCAAGGTCCTCTTGCCGGAGATCGCGGCGACCTCGCCCGCTCGCAAACGATTCTTGCGAGAAGCCCGCTCAGCCGCGGCCGTTCGACACGAGCACGTCGTCAATATCCACGCGGTCGAGGAACTGCCTCTTCCGTATCTCGTCATGGAATACATCCCCGGTCTGACGTTACAGCAGCGGCTCAAGGCGAAAGGGCCGCTCGACGTGGTCGACGCCTTGCGGCTGGGAATGCAAATTGCCGAGGGACTTGCCGCCGCCGCCGCGAAGGGGCTGATTCACCGCGATATCAAGCCGGGGAATATCCTCCTGGAAGAGGGGATTCCGGAACGGGTCAAGATCACCGACTTCGGCTTGGCGCGTGCCTCGGACGATGCCAGCCTGACGCAAAGCGGCCTGATCGTCGGGACGCCGATGTACATGGCCCCCGAACAGGCGCTCGGGAAGGTGCTCGACCCACGCGCGGATCTCTTCAGCCTGGGGAGTGTGCTGTATCAGATGGTGAGCGGCCGTCAGCCCTTCCGGGCCTCCTCGACGATGGCCGTCCTCAAACGTGTTGTCGAAGATACACCCCGTCCGATTCGGGACATTATCCCCGAAACGCCGCAATGGCTTTGCGTTATCATCGCCAAGTTGCACGCCAAGGACCCGGACGACCGTTATGTTTCGGCCGCGGAAGTCGCCGATCTGCTAAGAGACTGCCTGGTGGAACTTCAGCACGGACGTATTCCCGTCGTCGAAGCGCCGGCAACCGCGACGAATCTCTCCCTCGTACCACCGCACGACACAAGTTCACTCGCACCGGCGCGACGCTCACGCCACCCGCGACTCAAGATCGCAGCGATCTTCTTGGTCTTCCTCACGGGACTTGGGATCACAGAAGCGACCGGCGTGACAAAGCTGATACCGACCGTCATCCGATGGACCGATGGATCGGGCACTTTGGTCGTCGAGACCGATGATCCCGATGTCGGAGTCACGATCGACGGCAAAGCCGTTTCGATCCGCGGCGCAGGGGTTGAGGAATTCTCCTTACGCCCCGGCAAGTACCACATCGCCGCTCTCAAAGATGGCCGGGCGGTCAAGCAGGAACTTGTCACGATCACCCGCCACAGGCGGAGCCTAGTACGGATAAGTTTGGACTCAGCCGCGACCAGACCGCGCGAACGCTGGCACGGTTGGCCCGCCGATGCGCCGATACCCGCAATCGCGCCCTTCGATTCCGGGCAAGCGGAGCAGTATCAGGAAGAATGGGCTGCCTATCTTAATGTGCCGGTCGAGTTTACCAATACCCTCGGCATGAGGTTCCGCCTCATCCCGCCGGGCAAGTTTCTTATGGGACGGTCGAATGCAACAACGGAACAGTTACTCGCCGCACCCGAGCTCAGCGATCTACCGGAGTGGCTGAAAGCCGAAATCCGTGCGGACCCGCCCGAACGCACCGTAACGATTCGAGAGCCGTTCTATCTCGGTGTCCACGAGGTGACCCAGGGCCAGTTCCGTCGCTTCGTCGCAGCGGAGCAATACAAGACGATCGCGGAACGAAGAGGCGGAGGTCTGATCTGGAGTGGAAGTGAATTCGTCCAAGCTCCGGAATGCATCTGGAACAACCCAAAATATGCAACCGATGACGCACTGCCGGTCGGGTTCCTCCATTTAGGCGATGCGAAGGAGTTTTGCACGTGGATGAGCGGCGAAGACGGAGTGAGCTACGCGATCCCCACGGAGGCCCAGTGGGAGTTCTCCTGTCGCGCCGGAACCACCACACTCTGGAATTTCGGAGACAGTCCACAATTGATCCGAGACTTTGCTTGGACGCGATTGAACTCTTCCAATACGCTCCACCCTGTCGGCAAGCTGAAGGCGAATCCATTCGGCTTATTCGACATGCATGGCAACGCCATGGAGTTGGCGTTCGATGGGGTCCAGTGGGTGTCCCGAAGCGGGAAAGCGACCGAGCGAGTGTACTTCAACGTGTCGACGTGGCGAGCACCTCCAAAACCGAACTTCGACTACATTTGTTACGAGAGCGGTTTTCGGGTCGCAATCACCGGCGACCTTCGGAACGTGGCCAAGTTCCTCGCGAATCGAAAAACAGCGCCAATGGCCACGAAAAACCGAAGAGAAAAATAGTATCCGTTCACCGACCGGACGGAGGTCGCCCTTGGCGGGATAACCGGGCTACCGATTCGGCATCTTGATGCCCGCGGAATCGCCCTGACGTTCGACCTCAGTTACTCGATGATTTTCCCGTAGTACAAGATTTCGGCCAGCATCTTCCAACTAAATAGTCTTGTCGAATTCCGGGACGCGCGGGGTCATGCGACATTCGCCTTGGCATAGGTGTGACGACCACGTCGGTTTCGTGCCGCGAGGTACCTTCGCACTTCTACCATCAATTCTGCCATCGTCGCGCAGCGGTGGTTGCGAGTGACGTTGTCGTGCAAGTCCTTCCAGATGCGCTCGATCCGATTGTGATCAGGGCAGTAAGGCGGCAAGAAGTGGAGCCTCAACTTCTCCGCCGCGGGGGACTTCAACGTCAGGCGTACCTGCAAACTGTCGTGGATGCCGTAGTTGTCGAGGATCACATGAATCCGCTCGGCGTTCGGATAGACTTTCGTGGCCAACTTGTGCAGCAGTTCCAAGGACAGCAGGCTGTTCTTTCGCTCTCCCTCGACATAGATCAGTCGGTGGGCCACGGGATCCCAGGGCACCGGCGAGATAGCACTTCCGGTTGCACCCGGGGGTCAAGACCTCCTTCTGTCGGCCCGGCTTCATCCAGTCGGGTCCGATCTTGGGATTGAGATGGATGTCGACTTCATCGACGTACAGGACGACCTCGCCGACGGGGAGATGATCGACCAATCTCCGGATCTCCCGCAAGCGACGAGTCCGACGTGCCTTCTTCCAAGGGCAGCCGACGATCGGCTTGGGCCGCTTCAGCTTGACCCCCGACCGGGCCAGGAGCCGGCTCATGGGAGGGATGCCGATCGGGACCGCGGTCCGTTCGGCCAGGACCAGGATCAGGAGTTCTTGGGTCCACGTGGGGCGGCAAAAGCCGAACTCCCGTGGCGACTGCTCGACGAGACGGAGCAGTTCACTCTCGTAGGCTCGGGTGATCTTCCGCTCGCCGTTATCTTCGCGCCTGTCGGCGAGTCCCGCCAACCCGTCGGTGATGAACCGGTCGGCGATGCGGTACACTTGGGACTTCGCGCAGAGCCCGCCCCGCGCGATCATGGTGGGCGTCGTGCCCTGAACGAGAGCGAGTATCGCCTTGCATCGACACCGCAGACCCGCGTCCTTCGCTCGCATGGCGAGCCGCCGAAGTTCCTTCCTTTGAGACGGCGACGACTTCTGCCACGCGTGGATGACTTTCGCTTGAATCAAGGGGAGGCTCCTTCCATCGGTGTGTTGGCCGACACGACCGAAGTGCTTGGAGCCTCCCCTTTTAACCGATCAATCCGACTTCGCGAGAGGATTTGGCCAGGATCGCCTTCGCCCGAGGTCAACTTGGGATCGCAGCACATCCAACCATCGGCGCGTCCCAGGATCGGGCAAGACTATTTAGAGCGGATCTCGCATGCATTGCACACGTCGAAGGGAAACGGGGACTGGCTCCCGGCAGAATCAGACTGGGCTTATCAAGGATCAACAAAGAGGCCGGGTGCCTGTCCCCGTTTCCCGGGCCGTCGCCATCCGCTGCGGCGAAAACGGGGACAGGCAGCTGCGCTTCGCTGCGGAGCCAGTCCCCGTTTTCGCCTCCGCTCTCGGGTCACAGACACGCCGTGCCGTGTGCAACCCGACCATTTGCCGCTCAAATAGCCGTCGACGCACTTGCTTCCTCGCAGATCCTCATTTCCCGGCAAGTCCGGAGTGAAGGGGCCCGCGCCGTGAAACATACCCTCTTCCTCGACCGCTTCGAGGGCTCCTTCGCCGTCCTCCTGGCCAAGCAAGGCGATCAAATCAACGTACCGATGGCGATGCACCCGAAGGGCGACAAATCGTGAGCGGGACGGAGATGATCGGTCCCTGGATCCTCCTCCTGGCCTGCGGATGGCTGGCAGCGACGGTCTCAGGGGCGGCGGGATTCGGCGGGGCTCTCCTCCTCTTGCCGACACTGGCCTTCGTCGTCGGTGCCAAGGCCGCCGTCCCGATCCTGACCGTCGCCCAACTCCTCGGGAATCTCTCTCGAGCCGGCTTCGGTTGGCGTGAGATCCAATGGCGGCCGGCCCTGTTGTTCAGCCTGGGTGCCGTACCTGCCAGCCTCCTCGGTTCACGACTTTTCGTCGCCATGCCGACAGCTCTCGTATTGAGGGCGATCGGCCTCCTCCTTCTTGGGGTGGTTGCCCTGCGCCGTACCAGCCTCGGCAAACGGAAGGTGCCCGACCGGTTCCTTCCTCCGTCCGGGGCCGGAGTCGGGTTCGTTTCGGCCATCGCTGGGAGCGCGGGTCCCCTTGGTGCCGCGGTCTTCCTGGGCCTGGACCTCGAACCGCAAGCCTACGTCGCGAGCGAGGCGGTAACGGCGGTCCTGATGCACCTTACGAAGTGCCTCGCCTACGGACGCTTCGCGGCACTGTCTGTCGCCGACTTGCTGCGAGGGATCCTCCTCGGCGGATCGCTCGTCTTGGGCTCTTGGACGGGTCGAACACTCATTGTCCGGATGCCGGAGCGGGGCTTTTCGCTCCTGGTTGAGTCGCTGCTCATCGTCTCGGCGTTATCGCTGATCGTCAGGCCCGGGTAGCCGTGGCCAGCGTCAGGATCACGAACGACTACGGGCATCCCAGCCCCCAAACGCTCGCCCAGGTGGAACGTCAGGGCATCCGGATCCTCGTGTCCGTCCGGTGAAGGCCACCTTTGACACGGCGGACGAGCGGACGTAGTCCGACCGACCGTCCTCTGGCGGCCAGCAGACTTGGCCTGAGGTCCGAGCGATCCCCTGCCGCGACCTTCCGATCTTCGAGCCGCAAGCCCATGTCGGGACGGCGGCCGTTCGGACTCATCCGAGGATTATCGGTCCGGACGTGGATCACGAGAGCCGGCCTCGCACGACCCGGTGGTCCCCGCGAACCACGACGCAACGTCGATCGGCGACGTCGGTTCTTCGAACGGGTCGGTGCCTCCTCGAGGCTTCTCCGTGAAGCCGTCGCGGCACCACTCCCACAAACGGCGTCGCTAGCGGAGCTCCAGGCGCTGCCAGGGATCGGGAAGACACTGGCGAGGCGAATCGTTGAGGGTCGGCCGTACGGCTCGGTCGAGGAGCTCGAGTGAGTGCCGGAGATCGGGCCGAAGAGGATGGCGGAGATCCGGCCACTTGCCTCGGCGATGTGAGGAGTGGCGACGACTCAGCTCTCGCTCCCTCGGGACGATCCGGCTTGCCGTTTGCGTATCCCTTGCTCCCGCGACAATCCGGCGCATCGGCAGATTGGAAGGGGAAGTGATGATACGCGCGGCGATCTTCGACATAGACGGCACGCTCATCGACTCGGTGGACATGCACGCTCGGGCGTGGCAGGAGGCCTTTCGCCACTTCGGTCACGAATTCTCCTTCGAACAGGTCCGCGGCCAGATCGGCAAGGGTGGGGATCAACTCATGCCCGCACTCCTGCCGGAGGACGTCGTGAAGCGACGCGGCGAAGAAATCGAGAAATACCGCTCCGAACTCTTCAAGCGCGAATACCTCTCTCAAATCCGTGCGTTTCCGGGGGTCCGCGACCTCTTCAGGTGGATCCAGGCCGATGGCAAGAAGATCGCCCTCGCCTCCTCCGCGAAGGCGGACGAGTTGACCGTTTACAAGCAGATCGCCGGGATCGACGGGTTGGTCGACGTCGAGACGTCATCGGACGATGCCGACAAATCCAAGCCCCATCCCGATATCTTCGAGGTGACGCTCCAGCGTCTCGGCGCGATGCCTCCTGCGGACGTCATCGCGATCGGCGACACGCCCTACGATGTCGAGGCGGCCTCCAAAGCGGGGATTCGTACCATCGGTGTGCTCTGCGGCGGCTTTCCCGAGCACGACCTGCAAGGGGCCGGCTGCATCGCGATCTATCGCGATCCCGCCGCCCTCCTCGCCGGTTATCCGGAGTCTCCCCTGGTGCGAGGCTGACGCGTCGACTTCAAGCCCGTGTTGCCGACCGTTGGTCCCACCCTCAGCGACTTGAGCAAGGTCTCGTTAGTGGAATGGCACGGCGAAACCCCATCCCGAACCAGCGAGATAAACTCACCAGCCCATTCGATGCAATCCCTCTCCTCGGTCGGACTTCATGGAAATGGTCGGGCGTGGCCCTCTCACTTTTGCCGATGGCCAGTGATACCTTGAACAAGACCGTCTCCAATCGAGGGATCATGGGATGAGTCGCATCGTCATCCTCGCCGTGGCTTTCTCCACGCTGTCGGGATGTAGCATCCTCAGCCGCGTCGATACCACCATCGCGGAACTCGACACGGCCAATAAGACCTTGTCGGGCACGAACGGGCAGATGGCGGTCATGAACGAGCAGATGACCGACACGCGGGCGCTTATGGTCGAATCCAATCGTCTCATCCTCGAGTCCAGCCGCCAGGTCGCCAAGAGCATCGGCGGTGTGGCCGAGTCGAGCGCGAAGCTCGACTTGTCGAACGCGAACATGACGAAGACCATCGAGGGCGTGACGAAGTCGAACGCAAATATGGATAAGACCAATGAGAACATGCGACGGACGCTGGAGCTGATGGCCGAGATGAACAAGAACGTCGCACGAAGTAATGCTCTGATGACGGAGATGAATGAGAAACTCGGCGTCATGACCAAAGTGATTGAGAAGATCCCGGGGCTGAAGCCGTGACGTTTGTCCAAAGCACGCGTGTCTCAACCGAGAGTCCGCACAGAAGTCCGACGGCGATGAGGTGAGGTGAGGGAAAAACGGGGCGGAGATAGGGACTCGGGATCGCGCCTTCGTCCTCCCTCGAGAGACCGATGCGACCCCATCCTTCAACGATCCCCTACGCCGAAAATCGGGAGAGAACCGACCCCACGTTCGCATCTATGTTGTCGGCGAATCGTCGCCGATTGCGAGGCGTGGCGAGCATCCCCAGGGAATCGTTCGATCAACTCCCCGAGCGGGTCCGTTTCCACTTCCGGACCTGCCTCCAGGTCGAGTATGGCACGCCCGTCGAGCGTGACGACCGCACACCCGCTGGGCTTGTGAAGGCGGTAGGGAGGGTCTTCGACAGACCCGGTATGTGGGCGACTCCATCCGCAGTCGCAAGACGGTGAGGACGGCTTTGGTCAACGGTCGTTCGCCGCGCTGCCGTGAGCCAAAGCGAGATGTTTCGCAGGCGAGGTTGTGAAAATGGGCGATGCTGGATTCGAACCAGCGACCCCCGCCGTGTGAAGACGGTGCTCTAACCAACTGAGCCAATCGCCCGATCTCGGGGACGAGTGCAACCTCTCACACTCGTCGCCGCAAATTCTATCTCCTCAAGGCCGACCGTCAAGAGAGGATGCCCGGAACGCCAGGCCGACCTCTCATCGTGAAGATGAGTCGCCCGAACGTTTCAAGACCCCTTGGACTGGTCGTCCCCGAGGAGACACACAGACTGTATCCAATCCCCGAGAGTCGGACAAGTCTGTTTGGGAACCGGTTCGCGAGCCCGCGGCGCATGAGGCCGTTGGCGACAAGAACGTCACCTACCCGACCGAGTGGTCGGGCAGGTGCCTCGGGTCGCCAGGGGATTACGGGGTCCGCAGGAACGTGCCACTGCGGAGGATCTCGTCCTGGGTCTTGACGAGGTCTTGGTTCGCCAACCAGAGCGACTTCGACGCATCGGGGCTCCCGTACACGCGGACGGCGACGTCGTTGATGGACTCGCCCTCGAAAACTTCGGTGAATGCCTTTCGGGGTTGGGGGGGAATCGGGCCGGCCTGCTTTCGACGTGAGGCGGTCTGGACGCGAGAAAGGGCCTCGGACGTCGTGGGCCGGGGACGCGTCGCGGCCTTCTTCGAAACGGGCGGGGTCAAATTCGCGGTCGCCACGCTGGGGACCGCGATCGTCCGAGGGGGCTCGGGACGCGAACGGACGACGGCGGAGGGTACCTTGCGGACCTCCTCGACGGCCACGGCAGGCTTGGCGGTCGGCGGCTCGACCAGCGGGACGCCCGGAGTCGGTGGGGGGGCGGCCTTCGTCACGGAAGGATCGGTCGGAGTCGGCGCGGGCAAGGGCTCGGGAACCGGGGTGGGTGGAGACTCGGTTGCGGTCGGACTGGGCGAAGGCTGGCCGGGTATCGGGTCGGGACGGTACAGGACGACGGCGAAGAAAATGACGGTCAACACGCTCAAGGCGGTGCTAGTTCCCATGTGCCGGTTCATACGGGCGAGATCCTTCGGCCGACGACTCAAGGTGTGGTCCACAATGGGGCATCGGTTCTATCGGCCGGCCATCGAGGCCGCTTGAGGATTTCTTTCGAGAATCCTTCTCGGTCGTCAAGATAAAGGAGTCCCTCGGTTGCCGGACGGATGCCCAGGTCAATCGGGAGCCTCGAGATCACTCGTCGGCGAGGTGAGCTGTCGGCGTAGGGGCCGCAGGATGACTGGTGGTGCGCGGCGAAGGGATGACCGGGCGGCCAGGGCGGCTCGTCATCCAGGCCGTGGGGATCAGGACGAGGGCGAATCCAAGGAGGCCGATCGGCGTCAAGCTGCGGCCCCAGAAGACCATGTCGAAGACCATCCCGAAGACGACCTGGCTCAGGCCGATGACGGCGACCTTTGCCGGGGATCCCGAGGCGAAGGCACGCGTCAGGAAGTACTGCCCGACGGTCCCGGTCGCCCCGACTCCGAGGAGCATGAGCACGGTCATGCTGTCGAATCGACCCGGCGAGATCGACCGCCAACGCACCGCGAGCCAGGCCGTCGCGACCAGGCTCGCAACGGCCGCGAAATGGACCACGACGGCCCGGGGGTCGACTCCCTTCAAACGGTTCAGGCCGATCATCGCGAGCGCGGTCGAGACCGAGCTCACGAGCGCGACGATGACCGCCAGATTCGTGCCTGCTAGGTGGGGGCGCTGGATCAGGGCCACGCCGAGCATCCCGCTCAAAACCCCGACGATCTCGCCGGTCGAAGGGGCGCGGTGGAGCATCGGCGCGGAGAGGACGACGATCCAGAGCGGGTAGGCGTTCGTCAGGGTGAGGACGTCGGCCACGGGGAGCCGCGTCAGGGCGAAGAAGTTGCAGACCAGGCTGAAGCTCCCGGCCAGGCTCCGGAGCCAGAGCGTCCTCGGCCGGAAGAAGACGAGTGGCACGCCCATCGACCGCGCGATGATCGCGGTCGAGATCAGCATGAACAGGACGCGGACCAGGGCGATGAGGAGCCAGTCGCACCGCGGGCCCAGGGCGGAGGTGATCGCCCCCATCGAGGCGAAGGCGAAGGCGCTGCAGAGCATCCAGAGGGCGGGGCGGACGGGGTCGGTCATCGATTCTCGGGGCGGAGGAGTTACGGTCGGCCGTCCGGCAAGTCGCGGGGGACTCCATTGTGTCGCCTGAGCGGCCGTCGTGGAAGTCGGATCGCGCGATCTCGACCCTCGACGAGGCCGCCGGAAGACGCCCTGGCTCGCATTCGGACCCCCCGAACCCCTGTACAACCGTCCGGGATTTCCCCGGCGACTCGTGTTATGTTGGAGTGGATGGGGATGGCTCCGCGACGGGCGGGGGATCCGTCGCCAGGTCTCGCGCTTCCGCGGGAAAGGGAAACATGACGCAACATTCGGACGGCCCAGGGGCCGAGGGAACACCCACGACCACTTGTGACTTCTGTGGGAGGCCGACCAACCAAGTCGGCCCCATGGTCGAGGGCAACGCCCTGGTCTCGACAGGAGTCCGGGACACGTCGTCGCACATCTGCGCCCAGTGTGTGGACGCGTGCGACCGCATCTTCGAGAAGCACGAGCAGAAGAACGCCCTGGAGGGCGGGCTGCCCACCCCTCGGCAGCTCGTCGAACATCTCGATTCCTATATTATTGGACAGGATCGCGTCAAGAAGACGCTCGCCGTCGCCGTCGTGAACCATTACAAGCGGCTGATGGCCCTCACCAGCGAGGTCGACGACCCGGCGCTCAAGGGGGTCGAGGTCTCCAAGAGCAACGTCCTCCTGATCGGCCCGACCGGCTGCGGCAAGACGGCGCTCGCCCAATCGCTCGCGAGGAGGCTCCAGGTCCCCTTCGCCATCGGCGACGCGACGACCTTGACCGAGGCCGGCTACGTCGGCGAAGACGTCGAGAACCTGATCCTCAAGCTCGTCCGCGAGGCCGACTTCGACGTCGCGCTCGCCGAGCGAGGGATCATCTACATCGACGAAATCGACAAGATCGGCAAGACGTCGCAGAACGTCTCGATCACCCGAGACGTCTCGGGCGAAGGGGTCCAGCAGGCGCTCTTGAAACTCCTCGAGGGGACCGTCGCCAACGTCCCTCCCCAAGGGGGGCGGAAGCACCCCGAGCAGCAGTATCTCCAGGTCGACACCTCGAACATCCTGTTCATCTGCGGCGGGACGTTCGTCGGGCTCGAAGAGATTATCGGCAAGCGGCTCGGCAAGAAGATGATCGGCTTCGGCCACTCCGAGTCCGAGAACCGAGAGATGGCGCGGAACGAGATCGTGGCGCAGGTCACGCCCGAGGACCTCGAGCGGTTCGGGATGATCCCCGAGCTGGTGGGCCGGCTCCCGGTCATCAGCACGCTCGATCAACTCTCGATCGAGGACCTCGCCAAGATCCTGACCGAGCCGAAGGACGCCCTGCTCAAGCAGTACCAACTGCTCTTCTACCACGACAAGGCGAAGCTCGAGTTCACCGACGAGGCCGTCCGCGAGATCGCCCGCCTCGCCAAGGCACGCGGGACCGGCGCCCGGGCCCTCCGCTCGATCCTCGAGCACCTCATGCTCGACGTGATGTACGAGCTGCCCGAGCGTCCCGAAGGGCACACGTATGTCATCAACGAGCGCGTCGTGCGCGGCGAGGAAAGCGCCCTCGACCAGGCCGCCGCCTGAACCGATCCCGACTCCGGCGGGGCCCCGCCCCGCCGGAGCCTCGCGACCCGCGAGGACTCCTCGCGGGGCGATCCCCAAGGATTGGGCCGCCGAATGTCGACCTGATGCGAACCCGCGGAGGCGGCAGAAACGCGAGGGAGTCGACCCGAAGCGCGGAATTGACGGAGCTCACGCCAGGGGAGGCAAGGGCGTCCCTCCTGACCTCTTCCCGCAGACGTCCCTTCACGTCCTCACACACCGTGGATCGTGATCCACGCATCACCTCACGATTTCTCGCTGTCGTGGGACGCCCTCCGCCCTCGAGACGAGGCGGGGCACCAGCAACTCAAAAACACATTCCTTTGTTTTCTAATTTCTGACTTCATAATATTTCGTCGGACGGCCGAATCCGCCGGACCTTCCTGCTTGACACTACCCCAAGCCAGCATTACAGTTGAGCCGAGTGAATCCTGGCCGAGACCGACTGCGCCCCTTGGGAATCCTCGCCGTGACGAAGAAAGAAATCGTCAGAATGATTTCCGAGGAAATGGGGCTGACCCAACTCCAGACCAAGGACATCGTCCAGCGGACCCTGGATGAGATCACCCGCACGCTGGTCGCCGAGGGTCGGATCGAGTTGCGGAACTTCGGGGTCTTCGAAATCAAGCGCCACGCGCCCCGGAAGGCCCGCAACCCCAGGACCGGCGAGAAGGTCGACATCCCCGCCAAGAGCGTGGTGACCTTCAAGCCGGGCAAGGAGATGGAAGAGCTCGTCCGCAAGATGGAGCTTGAGGTCGGCGAAGATGAGGGGGACGACCGAGACCCGGCTGAGGACGGGGACGGGGACGATCGAGACCAGGATCCCACCTCGACGGCGGAGAGGTTCCCACGCCTCGCCTAACAAGATCCTCGAGCCCGCTCCGGGAAAGAGAGGATTCCCCGATCACATCGCCACGGGCTTATCGAGTGAGCGGCGCACCGCGACGAACTGCCCGGAATGCATCAGGGTGTGCGACCCGATCAGGTGCATGATCGAGGCGACCGTGGGGGCAAACGAGACGCCGGTCGGCTGCCCGAGCTTCTCGGCCGTGAGGTCGTTGAGCACGGCGAGTGCCGCCGCTCGCTGGGCGTTCCAGAGCGCGAGGTAGCCGTCCTTCGTGAGGTAGCCCGACTCGCCGCCGGACGTCGCCGCCTCCTTGCTGTGCGCCGCGGCAAACCCGTCGGGCAGGGCCGGCGAGGCTCCAGGGGCGACCATCTCCAGGAACTGGCGCTCGGACTCGATCAGGTGGCCGAGCTGCCAGGCGATCGGGTTCATCCCCGCGACCGGGCGGACTCGCAAGTCCTCGTCGGACAGGTCGTTCAGGTAGACCTTCACGACGTGGTCGGCCATGTTGAGACTCATCCGGATCACGTCTTTCGCGTCCATCGTCATCCCTCGTCGCATGCCGATAATTTCATGGCCCGGCCGGAGGCGAGGCACCAAGCCCCCTGCCCCGTCCGCGGCCAGCTCAACGGCCCGGCGGCCGCGCAATGTCGCCGATGCAATCCCACCCGTCAACCCTCGCCACCACTTCGGACGTCGGACCCATCACGCACACCCCTTGAGGGGCCGCCGTGGTTGCATCACCAAATCCATGCCGGTACGATTAGACCTGAAAGTCAAGAAAAAACCGGTCGGCCACCTACCAAAAATTTTACCCCTTTCATTACAACCACTTACACCAGGCCCAGGGCGGCCGACGACCGCATTTGCACGTCATGTTGGACAGTCGCAAAGAGGGCGACTCAGGACGAGGGGAGATTGGAACCGTGCTTTTCGAGCGACCCGATGGTAGGGGCATCCGCATCGCACCGATGCCGCGACAACGAGTGAAGATCGAGGGCCAACGAGCCCAGTTGGCGGCGCGAAACGCCGCGCTCCTGATTCTCGCCGAGCGAGGGCTGACCAGCGCCGAGATCGCGGCGCTTCCGGGCATCGACCTCGACGAGCGAACGGTCCGGGAGGCGATCTCCCGGGCGAGGCGACTCCGCGAAGATTGGCGACAGGAAAACGCGCCGAAGGTCGACCCGAAGGTCATACCGCTCTTCGGCTGCCAGCCCTGGGAGAAAGCGAAGGAGGAGTTGCCGAAGATCGGTGCGAGTTGTTCGCACTGCGGCAAGCGGATCGAGCGGGGGGCGCCCACATACTGCCCGAAATGCGCCGCGACGGGCCACGACCAGCGTTTCGCCCGAGAGCTCGGCGAGGCGATCCGACGGGTCCCGCCCCCCGCTCCCCCGGCCCGGAGCAAGCTTCGAGGCCGCGACGAGGAAGGCCTCGCCTCCTCGTCCCCTTGCGCCTCGACGGCTCCGCCGAAGCTGACCCCTTCGCATCGGGTCGAGCTGGCGAGGACCCCGCAAGGCTTCCTCTGGCTCCAGTCGATCGGCCAGCTCCCCGAGGAGCCGACCGCGTCCGGCAAGCGTTCCCGGACTTCGAAGTCCCAATGAGCCCCGGACCCCGACCTCGAACCAGGAAAGGAGACGCCGTGCTGGTCCTCGGCAGGAAAGACGGCGAGTGGATTACCGTCGTCCACGACGCCTCGGGCGACGTCCTTCGCATCCGAATCTCCAACGTCCGAGGCCGCAACGCGGGGGGCTCTCCCCGTTGCGACCTCGGATTCGAGGATCCCGACTGGCGTTTCCTGATCGATCGGCCCGGCCGACGCGAGCCGCTCTCGGCCACGACGACGCCCGCCTCGGAGCCCCCTTATCTTGAGAAAAGAAGCGTTCAACGAATCGTGACAGGTCCAATCAAGGCGACGCGGTCCACCGAACCTCACCCCAATCCGACGGCGTCCTGAACCAGCCCCGGCTCCCGACAGTTCATACACATCCGTTAACAAAGCACACGAGCAACACCGAATCCCGCTCCTCGGCCTCCTCCACTCGAGGCCGAGTCGGGTCGGTGCGCCTTCGCCGGCACTCCCATTCGATCGCCGGGCCCTGCCCTGCCGACGGGCCAAGGCCTCTTCACCTCCAGACCGAGGTTCTCCCGTGGCCGAACCGATCTTGCCGTATTACGCCGCCTTCTCGACGAGCGCCAGCGAGCTGGCGGCCGCGCAACAGAAGCACGAGGCCAACGCCAGGGCCTTGCTGGCCGCGATGCCCGAGGGCGTCCTCTTCTCGACGGTCGAGGACCCTCCCCCTTTGATCAAGAAAGTCGGTGGGCAGATCTTGGCGGAGACGCCCCCCTATCTCGGACATCCCTATGAGGTGAAATCGTGAGCCAGGTGATCCTCTGGCCGGGCATCCCAACGACGCCGGCGCCCTCGAACAAGGCCACCGCATCGCCCCAGACCCAGACCCCGACCCCAACCCCAACCCCGAAGACCACCCCGATCGTGTGGTTGTCGCCGATCGTCTCGGTCGTCTTCGCCGGTCTCGTCGTGGGAGGGTCGTGGTGGGCGGAGGGGCGCTGGCCGTTCGAGACGTCCGCCCCCCCCGACGGCGCGACCCTGGGCCGGTCGTTCGCCCCGCTCCTGGCCTCGGCCCTGGCCGACGGCTTCGAAAAAGGGGCGGACCTCCTCGCCCAGGGGAAGTCGGTCAAGGACGCCGACGACGCGCTCAAGCAGACGTTCCTCGACTCGCGTGAAAAAGCCTTCAAGGACAAGGCCGCACCCGCGTTCGCGGCGATCGTCCCGTTCGACACCGAACCGAAGGATGCGGCCGCTCGCGAGGCCTACACGGCGCTATTCCGCGACTTCGCCAAAGGCCTGAGGAGGGCCCGATGACCGCACCACCGCTCCACCTCTGCGGCTGGGTCGACCACCCCGGCCGCCACGCCCTGGCCGCGACTTTGCCGTATCCGACGTTCTCCAGCGCGGCCCCCCGACTGGTCGGGGCGGCCGGGGCCGACCAGGACGTCTTCCTCTACAAGGCGTTCAAGGACACGATCGGCGGCTACCCCGACTACGTGGCCCAGCAGATCGGCGACTGCACGAGCTTCGGCTCCGGCCACGCGCTCGACGTCCTCCAGTGCGTCGAGATCGCGCTGGGCAACCAGCCGATCGGGTTCCAGGAGACCTGCACCGAGGCGATCTACGGCCTCGGCCGCGAGGTCGGCGGGATGCTCGGCGGCGGCGACGGGTGCTACGGCGTGGCGGTCGCGAAGGCCCTGACCGACTTCGGCGCGGTCACTCGCAAGCTCGTCGGCCCCTACTCGGGCAACCGGGCCAAGGAGTGGGGAGCCAGGGGAATTCCCGCCGAGATCAAGACGGCCGCGGCCTCGTTCAAGCTCGGGGCGGCCACCCTGGTGACGACCCTCGACGAGATCGACGCGGCCCTCACCAACCTCTACCCCTGCGCCGGCGGATTCAGCCAGGGCTTCACCATGCATCGCGACGCCGACGGGGCCTGCCACCAAAGCGGGTCCTGGGGCCACGAGCAGGCCTGTGTCGCCAAGCGAACCCGCAACGGCCGACGCCAGTATCTCCTGCTCCAAAGCTGGGGCAACAACGTCCCGGACGGCCCGACGACCGACGACCAGCCGTCGTTCTCCTTCTGGATCGACGAGACGTCGATGGCCAGCATCCTCTCCCAGCGCGATTTCCTCGCGTTCTCGAAGTTCCCCGGCTTCGAGCAACGCCCGATACCCATCCACTGGACCTACGACGAGTTCATCTGATGACTTCTCTCTGCCTGCTCCTCGCCGTCGCCGTCGACTTCCTCGGCGACCCGGCCCCCGCACCTCGGCCGCGGGGATCTCCCGAGACGTCAAGTTCGTTCCTCGGCGACCCCGAGCCCGCGCCTTCACCGTTCGCGACCCCGCTGAAGCCACGTGAGGAGCCGGTCCCCGAATCGAGGCCCGAGCCGCCCCCCATCCCCTCCGAGCCCCCCGCGCCCTCGGCCCTTGAGACGCCCTTGCCCTCGACGGAAAAGACGCCTCCGGAGCCGAAACCTCGGGAGGAGCCGGAGAGCGTACCCCGACGCCCTGACCCGTGTCCCTCGACGTGCGCCTGCTCGACAAAAGGCGAGTGCGGCGGGACAGCCTGTTCGTGCAGTCTCAAGGCGACAGCTCCCCTCGAGCCGGCCTGGGATTCGGCCTTGCGGACCTATCGGCTCGCCGACGCGAAGGGGACGGTCTGGACCTGGCCCGACCCGTCCTGGCTCAAGGAGGTGGTGCGCCGAAAGAACGCGGGCGACACGAGCCTCGTGTGGGATCGACGGACGAGAACCGCCTCGCCCCCGACACGACACTAGAGCAGTTAACGTCCGAGCGACACTTTTTGATACAAGCCCGAAGGGCCAGCGAGCGAATCTTCTTCGATTTTTCGCATCGTGATTCACTCGCTGGCGCTTCGGGCTTGTAAAGGTCATTCCGATGGAACCATCGGAAGGCTGCCCCGAGATCGCCGACCCTGCTCGAACGAATCAATGAATCTCTTGACGATTGCTCCTTTTTCATGAAAGGCCACCGATGTCATTGGCATCGATCCTCGCGACCTTGGGCACGCTCGGCAGCGGCTACCGGACCTACCTCGCCGCCGCCGGCCTCTTCGCGTTGGCGTTCTACGACCTCACGACCGGCCAGATCGAGCAAGCGATCCAGCAAACCCTCGCGGCCCTGGCGGCGGCCGGCCTGCGACAGGCGATCGCCCAGAGCCAGCCGGAGAAACCATGACCCGTCACGCCTTCGCCCGCCTCGGCGCGGCCCTCGACCGGTTCTTCGCCCCCGTCGACGGCTCGAGGGCCGGCCGGGTCACCGGGCCCGAGTGGGCCCGGATCCTCAAGGTCGCCTTCGCCTCGGCGACCTTGGGCTTCGCCTCGATGGTCGCATCGGAGTACCACGACCATCCCGAGGAGATCTCCCGAGACCCGGCGGTCTCGGCGTTCGTCGTAGGCCTGACGTCGCTGGTCCTCTCGTACCTCCATCGCCGCCAGGATGGCACGATCACCGGGCAGGGAAGCCTCGATCGCCGGCCGACCGAGCATCCATGACACCTCCGGAACTCGCCGCCGCGGCGGCCCTGGGCGCACTGGGCCTGTTCGGCTTGAGGCTCCTCCTCCAATTCCTCGCGGGGACGCTCGAGCGCGGCCTCCGCCGCCGCGACCGTTAATCGATCATGAATGAATTCCATCATCAAACCGGCCTGTTCGCCACGTCGTCCCTGGGCTCGTTCTGGTGGGTCGTCGACGTCCTCTGCCGCCACGGGCCGAGTTGGTCGATCGTCCCGCCGATCTTGATCGGCTCCGCGTCGCTGATCGGGGCGATCCGGGGCTACCAGAACGACGTCCAGGCCCGTCGGCATGCAGAGGAGCGGCATCGCGCCCAGATGGGCCAACGGCCCAACAACGCGTCCTCGCCAACCGACGCCCCGGATCGCTAACCACGAAACCGATTGGGGCCACCCCACGTGCCCTGCGTCCACCCGGCCCGACGTCCTCGGAGCCTCGGCCATGATCCGCGAAACCGACTTCCTCCTGACGGCCGTCTTGCTGCTCCCCGAGTTGGCCTTCGTCTTGGCCGTGGCCGTGGGGGCCGCGATCGCCCGAGCCTGGCCGCGACCTCGAGGACGTTTCAACGACGCCGAGATGCAGAGGCGACTCCGGATCCCGACCGACCGGGCGTCGCGATTCCGGAGCAACTGAGGGCGCCCGCATCACCAGGCTCGACGAGATCGTGATCGACCACCGATGACTCATGAATTGCCCGTAAACAACGATCCCCCCCCGCTCGATGTCCGCAAGCCCCAATGGACCGAGCGACACGAGTCGGCGGCGATGCTCGTCGCCGAGGACAAGCTGACGAACGTGGCGATCTGCGCCCAGGTCGGGATCTCCTCGAGCACCCTCGCCAACTGGAAGCGTCGGCCCGACTTCGCGGCGCGAGTCGACGAGATCGTCGAGGCCTTCCGGACGACCGTCCGTCGCCGAGGGATCGCGATCCTCGAACGCCGGGTCGACGCGCTCCACGACCGCTGGCTGCGGATGCAGACGATCATCGAGGAACGCGCCGCGGATAAGGAGATGGACGGGGTGCCCGGCGGCAAGACCGGCTTGATCGTCCGCCAGACCAGGGGATCCGGCCCCGACGCCGAACCCATCGACGATTACGTCGTCGACACCGCGCTCCTGAAAGAGCTCCGCGAGCACGAAAAGCAGGCCGCCCAGGAGCTCGGCCAATGGGTCGAGACCCGGAAGATCGACCAATTCACCAAGGTCTACATCACCCTCGGCCCCGACGACCTTTAGAGCGGATTTCTCTCGCACTCCATCGAACGATGTCAAACGTGATCCACCCCGAGCAACGACCCTACGAACCTTTCGGCGCGGCGAGGGCGCTTTGGTCTGACAAGCGGAGCGAAGTGCTGCTGTCCGGCCCGGCGGGGACGGGCAAGTCGCGGGCGTGCCTGGAGAAGCTCAACGCCGCCTGCCTCCACTGGCCGGGTACTCGCGGGCTGATCGTCCGGAAGACCCGGGAGAGCCTGACCGAATCCGGCCTGGTCACCTTCGAGGAGAAAGTCCTCCCGGTCGGATCGACGATCGCCCGAGGAATCAGGCGCCGGATGAGGCAGGCCTACCACTACCCGAACGGCTCCGAGATCGTCGTCGGCGGATTGGACAAGCCGACGAAGATCATGTCCACGGAATATGACATGATCTATGTTCAAGAGGCCATCGAGCTCCTCGAGAACGACTGGGAGAGCCTGACGACCCGGCTCCGCAACAACGTCGTCCCTTTCCAGCAACTGATCGCCGACACGAACCCCGACGGCCCCCAGCACTGGCTCAACCAACGCTCCCTCCGCAACGCGACGGTGATGCTCGAGTCTCGCCACGAGGACAACCCGACGCTCTGGGACCGGAAGGCCGGCGACTGGACGACGAACGGCCGGGCCTACATCACCAAGCTCGACGGCCTGACGGGCGTCCGCCGGCCTCGGCTCCGGTTCGGCAAATGGGTGCAGGCCGAAGGGGCCGTCTACGAAGAGTGGGACCGACAAAAGCACCTGATCGACCGCCGGGAGATTCCCAAGGCCTGGCGCCGGGTTCGCTCGATCGACTTCGGATACTCGAACCCGTTCGTCTGCCTCTGGATCGCGATCGACGACGACGGCCGGATCTACGTCTATCGCGAGCTCTACCGCACGCGACGGACGGTGAAGACCCACGCCGCCGAGATCCTCCGGCTCTCGGGCGACGAGCGCTACGAATTCACGGTCGCCGACCACGACGCCGAGGACCGCGCCACCTTGCTCGAGAACGGCATCACGACGATCGCCGCGGTGAAGGCCGTACGGCCGGGCATCGAGGCCGTCCAGGAGCGACTCAAGGATGCCGGCGACGGCAAGCCCCGTCTCTTCGTCCTGCGCGACGCCCTCATCGCCCGCGACGCGTCGCTCGAGGAATCGAAGCGCCCCTGTTCCCTCGTCGAGGAGTTCGATGGCTACGTCTGGTCCTCGAGCCAAGCCGGCGATCGTCCCACCCGGGACGAACCGGTCAAGCTCAACGACCACGCCCTCGACGCCCTCCGCTACGCCACGATGGCCATCGACCACAAACTCCCCCCCGTCGAATCGCCCGCGGCCCGCGAATCCCGCGAACGTGACGAGCGAGAGGCGGAGGAAAGACGATGGCACGACATCAACGCGGACCATTGGTGGAACGCATGACGGGGATTGATTCACCGCAAAGGCACAAAAGGACAACGTAAAACCAAATAGTTAACAAGTAATGATTATTATTTTGATTTTTCTTCCTTAGTGTCTTTGTGCCTTTGTGGTGAATCAATCCCCCGTCTCCACCACCTCTCCCATCGCCACCGAGATCATCACTCATGCGACTACGTGAACGCATTGGGTCGGCGTGGCATGCGCTGACATCGAAGTCGGCGCCGCCGGCCGGGAGTTTTTCGTACGGCTGGGGGGGCGGATCGTCCTGGAGCGACGCCTTCCGGTTCCGACGCGCCCCGAGCCCCGCGGAGCTCGTCGAGAGCTATAAGTCGATCGTCTATGCCTGCGTCAACCTCAACGCAAATGCCGTCGCCCGCGCCCCGCTCCGCCTCTTCGCCGCAACTCGGTCGGGCCAGGCCAGGCCCCGTTGCGCCGTGAAGGGGATTTCCAAAGGGGCGAAGCAGCGACTCGGACGACTCGACTATGTCACCAAGACGATCGCCGGAGCCCACGAGGTCGAGGAGGTTACGGACCATCCCCTGCTCGACGCCGTGATGCGGGTCAACGAGGACCTCGACCACGCCCAGCTCATCACCTACACGGCGATGTCCCTGGACATCGTCGGCTCGGCCTACTGGTGGCCGTCCATGGGCAAGTTCGGCACGCCCGAGGAGCTCTGGGCCTTGCCGCCGCACCTGGTCTTCCCCGTCTTCACCTCGGGGACGATGGTGCCGGACGCCTATAGCTTCGGCGGGGTGATGTACGACAAGCGCGACCTCATCCGATTCCGCAGGCTGTCGGCGAAGAACCCTTACGGCCAAGGGTACGGCCCCGAACAAGCGGCGATCGAGTACGCCCGGCTCGAGGACACGTTCGTCTCGATCCAGGACAACCTGCTCTCGAACGGCCCCCGCCCTTCATTGATCGTGAGCCACAAGGATCCGAAGGGGAGCTTCGGGACGGCGGAGCGACAACGGCTCGAGGCCGAGATGGAGCGCCGGGGACGCGGGGGACGGGCCGGCAGCGTCTTCGTCGTCGACGGCGCCGCGGCCGTCACGCCGATCTCGTACACGCCCACCGACCTCGGCGGCTTGCAGGTCTCCTCCTACGACCTCGAGCGGATCGCCAACTGCTTCGACGTCCCGGTCTCGATGCTCAAGACCGACAACGTGAACCGCGCCAACGCCGAGGCCGGCCTCGAGCAACACGGCCGAAACGCCGTCGAGCCGCGCTGCCGAGCGATCGCCTCGACCCTGACCCGGTGGACCCACTCGCTCGACCCCAAGGGCCACCGCGGTTGGGACCGCCTCTTCTGGGCCTTCGACCCCGTCGTGGCCGAGGACAAGCGGGCCGAGTCGGAGTTGCACAAGACGTACCTGGACCTCGGCGTCCTCACCCGCAACGAGGTCCGCCTCGACATCGGTTACGCCCCTGCCGACGGCGGCGACACCCTCCTCGTCCCCAAGGGCCTGGCGCGACTCAGCGACGTCGCCGCCGACCCCGGCGCCTCGGCCGGAGTGACGGACGATGACAGGTCGGCCATCACGCCCGAGCAGGACCGCGAGGCCGTTCCCCCCGCGATCCTCGAAGGAGAGGACGAATGAGGTCGTTTCAGAGAGCGATCGACTGACGAGTGGAATGCCAAATCCCGCGAACCCTCGCAGAATCCTAACTCCCACTTACCGGCGGAACTCCATGGACCTGACAACCGACCTGGCAACGACACCCACGTTCCTCCAAGGCGACCCCGACTGCACTTACAAGTTCGTCGAGGCCCGGGTCTCGTCGATCATCGACCCGGGCGCCGCGGCGGATCTGGCGTGCTACATGACCACGGACGCGGTGGACGCCGACGACGAGGTCGTCCTCCCCTCGGGCGTCGACCTGTCGCGGTTCGAGAAGAATCCGGTCCTGATGCTCTGCCACGCCTACGGGCAGCCGGGGTCGTATTACCCCCTGCCGATCGGGAAGGTGGTCTGGACCAAGAAACGCCCCCACGGCGTGATGGCCGGGATCGCGTTCGCCCGCTCCACGACGATGGGCCGCGAGGTCAAAGCGCTTTTCGACGAAGACATGTGCCGATCGTTCTCCATCGGCTTCCGCTCGCTCGAGTCGTCGCCGATGAGCTGGGATGAGGCCCGCGCCCGGCCCGACTGGAAGGCCGCGTTCGAGCGACGGGCCGGCCGGATCCTCGTGCATCGCCGCTGGTCGCTCCTGGAGTTGTCGGTCGCCCCGATCCCGAGCAACGAGGACGCCCTGCGGGCCAAGTACGCCGCCCGAAACCAGGCCATCCCTTCCTGGCTCAACCTCAACACGGTTCGCGAGGCCAACATGACCGAGACCGACCACCATGACGCCGACACGACGGCGCAACGCCCGGAGCGTCCACCGTCGAACACCGATGACCGGCCGATCGCCGAGGGAGACGCTGTCGAGCTGACCCGCCTCTCCGGAGACCTCCCGGCCCCCGGCCCCGAGCCGGCCAAGTGCTGGGCCAAGCTCGCCCCGTCCCCGGAGGAAGGCGAGGGGGACACCCTCAACGCCTTCGACTTCGTCAGGATCGACGCGCCCCACCACAAGGGGCTCGGACAGGTCCAGAGCCTCCACCGCGACGGCGTCGTCCCCGACGTCGAGGACGACCTCCTCGGAACCCACGCCAACCCCGCCGCGAGGGTCCGATGCTACAAGCCGGTCGGCGACGGCTTCGTCGCCACCACCCTGCACGTGGGACACGCGACCCGACACCTCGAGAAGATTGGCCCCCTGCGTCCCCCGGGCCAACCACGAAACGCGACGCGACAAACCCCCGAGCCCCTCCCTCCGCTCGTCGGGCTCTCCGAACAGCAAGTCCTCGACGACGCCCTGGCGAAGCTCAACCAACTCCTCAAACCCGACTCCATCCGCAAGATGGTCGTCGAGGAGTTGGAAACCCGCCTTGGGGCCGTGTGATTCAGAGTATTGGGGGAGGTATTCGCCACAAAGGCACAAAGGCACACAAATCACAATCTCAATTTCTTAATTTCACCGAATCGTTTCTTGTTCTTTCCCTCTTCCATTGTGTCTTTGTGCCTTTGTGGTGAATAGCTCCCCTCCCCCGCAACCAACCAGTCTCCCCCGCCCCGCATGGGGCTGTCTCCAACGAAAGCAGGGATATCGATGCGTATCAAGATGCTCCAGGCCGTCGGCGAGTACACCAAGGGTGCGGTCGTGCCCGTCGAGGACTCGGTGGGGAAGCGTTACGTGGCCGCCGGGTTCGCCGAGGGGGTGCCCGGTGACGGCGGCGGGGCGCTCGACGACCTGGCGGACACGATCAAGCGGGCCGTGGCCCAGGGATTCGCGGCGGGCGCCGAGGAGGTCGGGACGCGAGGCACGGGCGACGGTCAAGGCAAGGGGTTCCGCCCGAGGATCGACGCCGGCGAGCAGCAGGCCGACCGCACCAGGAGCTTTGCCGACTTCATCAAGCAGGTCGTGATGGTCGGCTGCCCGCAGCTCTGCCCCGGCAAGCAGGCCGAGGCGAGCGAGCGGCTGACGAAGGTTTATAGCTCGAACCTGAACAACTGGGAGAAGAAGGACCTGGCCGAAGGGTCGGGCACGACGGGCGGCTACACCGTCGCGCCGACGTACGCCGGCGAGCTCCTCAAGCTGGCCTCGGAGGAGTCGATCGTCCGGCCGTATGCCAACATCAAGACGCTCCCGGCCCGCGAGGCCTTCTACCCGATGCTCAACCAGACGTTCACGCCGTCCGGCGGGGCGTCGGCCTACTACGGCGGCGTGAGCATGACCTGGACCGGCGAGGCCCAGGCGCGGCCGTCGACCGAGCCGAACTTCAAGCAGGTCCACGTCATCGCCCGAGAGCTCTCCGGGCTCTGCAAGATCAGCCGGACGCTCATGTCCGACTCGATGCTCGCGATGGAGTCCGAGCTCAAGGGCCTCTTCGCCGGGGCGGTGGCGTACGCCGAGGACATGGCGTTCCTCAACGGCGACGGCAACGCCAAGCCCCTCGGCGTGCTCCAGGCCCCGGCGACCATCACGTATGGCACCCGCTCGGCGTCGAACAAGTTCCAGCTCGCCGACGCCGCCAACATGATGGGCGCCATGATCCCCCAGAGCCGCCCCAAGGCGGTCTGGGTGATGGTCAACAACCTCTTCTCCCAGCTCGTCCAGCTCGCCGACGCCAATGGCCGGGTGACGTATCTCCCCAACGTCGGCTCCGGCTACGGCGACACCAAGCTCGCGATGGGGCAACTCCTCCTCTTCGGCCGCCCCGTCCTCTTCACCGAGCGGCTCAACACCCTGGGGACCGCCGGCGACGTCCTCCTGGCCGACTTCTCGAAGTACATCATCGCCGACACCGGCACGCTCGAGATCGCGGCCTCCGACCAGTACGCCTTCAACACCAACCAGATCACCTTCCGCATCATCCAGCGCGTCGACGGCCAGCCCCAGGTCGACGCCCCGTTCACCCAGCAGGACGGCACCACCAAGATCTCGCCGTTCGTCACCCTCCACGCTTGAGTTGAGTTGAGTTGAGTTGAGTTGAGGAGGGGAGATTCACCGCAAAGGCACAAAGACACAAAGGAAGAGCTCAATTCATTTCAATTATTGATTTTTCTTCTTCGTGCCTTTGTGCCTTTGTGGTGAACACCTCCCCTCCCCTCCTCCAACGACGAAACACCAAACCCCAGGAGTTCCTTCCCTTGTATACCGAACTGCTTTCCCAGTCGGTGGCGATCGCGGCGGACGGCATCCATTCCGCCAGCCAGTCGGCCTCCGAGAAGCTCACGAGCGCCGTGGACCTCGCGGCGTTCCCGCAGGTGATGTTCATCGTCGACTCGGGAACGCTCGGCGCGTCCGGGACGCTCGACTTCCAGGTCAAGGGCTCGTCGACGTCGGGCGGGACCTACACGGCGATCACCGGCTCGGCGATCACCCAACTCGTGGTCGCCAGCAACAACAACGAGTACGCGGTCGTCTGCGTGACGGCCGAGAAGGTCGCCGCCCTCGGCCTGGGCTATCGCTACCTGAAGGGCTCGCTGCTGCCCGGCACGGCGGCGGCCAACTCGGCCGTCATCGTGCTCGGCTCCGACGTCCGGTTCGAGCCGGCCCGCAACATCGACGCCACGTCCGTCGTCCAGACGCTCGAGTTGTTCCGCTAAAGCGACTCTCGCTTGCATTGCGCACGTCGGAGGAAAACGGGGACTGGCTCCCGGCAGGGCCGGACCCGGACTCTCGCGATCGACGTCGAGGCCGGGTGCCTTTCCCCATTCTCCGTGTCCCCATTTTCCGGGCCGTCGCCGACCGCTGCGGCGGAAATGGGGACGGGCACCTGCGCTTCGCCGCGGAGCCAGTCCCCGTTTCCGTCTCCGCTCTCGGGTTCGGGTCCCATCGTGCCGTGTGTCAGACAAACGTTAGCCGCTCTACGACGACCCGTTCCCCCGAAGGCCGGACGACCGATCGGGTCGTCCGGCCTCCCGTCGACGATCACGTTCACGACCACGCATACGACCCACCGCCGCTCGTTCTCGGAGCCTCACCCTCGATGGCCACGTACTATGTCGCGACGACCGGCAACGACTCGACCGGCAACGGTAGCCAGGCCACCCCCTGGCGGACCATCAACAAGGCGTACCTCGCCGCCGGCAACGGCGACACGATCCTCGTCGCCGACGGGACCTACCAGGAGAACAGCGGCAGCGGCTGGCTCCAGCTCAGCCGGTCGGACGCCGCCATCACGATCGCCGGCCAGAACGGGACGTCGTCGAACGTCACCGTCCAGGGCACGTCGACGGCCCAGGAGATCGTCTACCAGGGGACCAACCTGACGTTCAAGTACCTCAAGTTCGTCGGGAGGGACGCCAACACCACGCGGGTCATCCGGTTCAACGGGGGCGGCTCGCTCTCCTTCCTCGGCTGCACGCTCACCGTCGTCAGCTCGTCGACGACCACGAACCAGTGCTTCGCCAGCGGGCTCTCGACGACCGCCAGCTTCATCGGCTGCACGTTCGACGGCTGCACGTTCAACCAGGTCGGGACCAACCCGGCTTACGGCATCTACATCCTCTCGCTCGGCCCGACGAGCGTCATCGATTCGTTCACGATCAAGAACTGCACCGGCACCCTCATGAAATGCCCGTGCTCGCTCAACAACGCCACGAATGTCAACGTTTTCAATAATACGTGGATCTCGACCGACCCCAACATCGGCTACGGGCTGATCCTGGGGCAGGACTCGAGCATGAGCGGCTCGAACGTTTATGCGGCGTCGGGCACCATCACGGGCAACGTCATCTGGGCCCAGGGGGGGCACGCCTGCCTCATCGGGGCCGGCGTCACGTCGGCGACCTGCACGAATAATGTCATCATCGGCGGTAACAACACGTCCAACGGCCAGGGGTTGGTGATCAAGGAGGGGACCAACATCACCGCCACCGACAACCTCATTTTCAGCGGCTACATCAACGGCCTGTACATCAAGGGGGCCCAGTCCCCGACCGCGCTTCGGAACACGGTGGTCAACGTCTATGCGACCGCCACGGCGTTCCGGGTGAACGCCAACACCACCGACCCGGGCGCGAACTGGAGCAACGCCACCTGCAAGAACAATTACGCGATCGCCCCGGTGGGCTCGGCCATCTTCATCGGGCCGGCGAGCGCCGAGACGGGGTCGAACTCGGTCATCGACTCGAACGTCTACGACGTCCGAGGATCGGGGTCGTGGGGTATGGTGCGGGCAACGACCCTGACCGGTTTCTCGAGCCTGGCGACGGCGTGGGCCGGGTACGCGACCGCCGGGAACGACTCCCACAGCCTGCCGGGGACCTCGGCGAACGCTCACGTCTACCGGCACTCGGCCAGCACCGGGGCACTACCGACGTCGACGGGGCCCTTCTTGTATCGGGTCATCTTCGACCGGGTGGGGAACGTGTGGAACGGCACGAGCTTCGCTCCGATGGTCGCCGCGAGCTGGTCGCAGTACGTGAACTATCTCGTCGAGGCCACGCCGAGCGGTTACCTCTTCACCGCCCCGGTCTCCCTGAACCTCCCCTCGGGCGACTACCGAGTGTCGGTCTTCTCCCAGTCGGGATCGTCCCCGGCGCTCGGGGACACCATGCTGACGACCCAGGACTTGACCTGGGACGGCGCCCAGCCCGTGCGTTTCGGCTCGGTCTATTCGCGACTCGGGACGCCGACGAGCGGGAGCCTGGCGGCGGACGTCGCCTCGGTGAAGGGGGACACGACGGCCACGACGACGATCGTCCCGGCGATCAAGGCCAAGACCGACAACCTCCCCGCGAGCCCGGCGGCCGTCGGCTCGGCGATGTCACTGGCCACCGGCGCGATCGGCTCCTCCACCTTCGTGACCGGCACGACCTTGCCCGCAGTCGCCTCGGTCGCCTCGGCGGTGACGCTGCCGAACACGCCCCCTTCGGGATATGGGGGGAGCACGGTGATCCACTCGGGGACGGCGACGGCGGGCACCAGCCAGAGCATCACTCTCGACTCGGGGGCGAGCGACGCCGACGGCACCTATCGTTTCAACACCATCTGGCTGACCGCGGGGACCGGCCTCGGCCAGTCCGCCGTGATCTCGGGCTACAACGGGACGACGAAGGTCGCGACGATCACCAGCACGTGGGCGACGACCCCCGACGCCACGACCCAGTTCGCCATCGGCCCGCTCGGCGCCGTGGTGCAAGGGCAGCTCGCCCCGGGGCCTCGGACCGTGACCCAGGACTACCTCGGGGCCGACAGCCTCACGGTCCTCAACCAGGTCAACGGCCTGCCCATCCAGGGGGCGACGGTCACCGCCTACCTCGAATCCGCTTATGAGAGCATGGGCAATGGGGCGTCCGTGATCGCCCAGACCACGACCGACGCCTCGGGACACTGGACACTCACCCTCGACCCCGCCGACTACACGGTCGTCTTCGCCTTCGGGGCGGACGAGATGAACACCGTCACCTTCGTGGTGAATTGACATGCCGATCACGCTCAATCCCTCCGGGATCCCGCTCGGCCCCGCGCCGAACGCCTATGACCTCTGCACGGCGGCCTTCGTCCAGCAGTCGCTCGCGGCCGGAGGCTCCACGCTCTCGCCGGCGCAGTTGCGGGTCGTCCCCTCGTTGATCACGGCGGCCTCGAAGGAGATCGTCCGGTTCTGCGGGCGGCTCTTCGTCCCCAAGACGTTCGACGAGATCGTCACCCCCGAAGGGGCGAGGCAGGATCGCGGCGAGCCGGCCACGGCGAAGCTCCAGGCGTTTCCGATCCTCGACCTCTCTCGCGTCGACACGGGCCGCACGACGGCCCTGTCGATCCGCAACGCCGACGCGATCACCAACCAGGTCGCGACCATACAATTCGCCGTCACGGGCGACGTCGAATACCTCGACCTCGCCTACACGGGGATCGTCCTGAAGCGGATCGCCTCGGGCGTCGCGACGAGCACGACGTTGAGCTTCGCCGCCTGCCCCACGGTGCGGGGCCTCTCAGATGCGATCAACGCCTTGGGAATGGGCTGGTCTTCGACGATCCCGACCGTGGGGTCGGCCCCGGACCTCGGCCTCTTCCCGTCGAGCGACCTCGTCGGCGTCCGCGAACCGAAAGGGGCCCTCTCTCCCGGCGCGGGCCTCGACCTATTCACACGACCCGCGAACCACTACGACATCGACCGCGCCTCGGGGATCATGCGAGTCTACTGCGGAAGCCTCGGAGCGTCCTCGGGAGCCTGGGCCGACCCGTTCGGCGACTCGTGGGATGGCCTCGGCGACTACGGCGGCGGGTCGCTCGGTTGGAACCAGTACCGCGTGCGTTACATCGCCGGCTTCCGCACCGTCCCCCCGGACGTCATACGCGTCTGCGTCGAGCTCGTGAAGTACTCCCTCGAGCGCCTCGCGACCGACCTCACCCTCAAGAGCGAGGTCGCGAAGGATTACTCCTACGCCGTCCGCGACTCATGGCCGATGCTCACCGACGAGGCGGCCGGGGTCCTGATGTTGTATCGGGATTGGAAAGTCTGAGTACTCCTACTCGCGTCACTCCCACTCCCGAAACCCGGTACACCGCCTGTTCTTCACTCGTCGTTCCAACACCATGCGAAAACCATCGTCCCGCTGCTTCCCGAATGTGGTGGCGCTCTACCGCTACACCCCGAGGCGCAAGCCCGACGGTGGAGTCGCGGCGGATCCCTACACGTTGTCGTCTCCGCTCGTGTCCTGCGCCGTGCAGCCGGGCCAGCCCGAACGGGCGTTCGACGGCGAGGTCCTCAAGCCGGTCGAGAAAGGGTCGGGGGCCCTGCTCTTCCCGACGGATCCGGGGCTGGGCCTGAACGACAAGGCCGTCTGGATCGACTCGGCCGGCGTCGTCCATCAGCTCTACATCACGGGCGTCGCCGACCAGGCGGGACGGGGTTCCCTGTTCGAGCTCTCGTACCAGGAGAGGCTGGCCTGAATGACCGTTCCATCCGACCTGTTCGAGGCGATCGTCCAGCATCTCCTCGCCTCGCAACCGCTGGTCGCCGCGTTCGGGGACGACCCCTCGACGCTCCGCACCACCAAGATCTGGGCCGACCAGTCCCAGCCCGGCGTCGACCTCCCACGCGCCTCCTACGAGGACTCCGAAGAGGTCCGCACGCCCATGAGCCGCGACCAGTTCGGCCTCGTCAACACCGTCTGCCGAGGCCGATTCACCTTCCACGTCACCGCCGCGGAAAAACTCCAGGCCCGCCAGCTCGCCGACGAAATCGCCGGGCTCCTCGACGACGCCCCCCTCGCCTTCGCCGACGGCGTCCTCCTCGAGCTCACCCCGACCAAAACCGAGTCGGTCAACGTCACCGACCCCCAGTCCAACGGAGCCGTCGTTGCGTACGTCCAAACGGTGACCTTCGTCTACATCGTCCAACGAGTCGGCTGAAAGCATTCACCACAAAGGCACAAAGACACGAAGAAATTCCGTCTTTTAATTTTCAAAATTCTCTTTTGTTATTCCCTTTGTGTCTTTGTGCCTTTGTGGTGAATACCTTCTTCTCCCCCTGTCACCCCAAGGATCCACTCCATGAGTAATGTCACCGGCACGCTCAAGGTCAACACGTCCAGCGCCCAGACGCCGACGAACCTCCCGGGTTCGATCACGCCACTGACGATCAACCAGGCGATCTCGTCGAACTATGGGAATGGGACGACCGCCGACAATGTCGACCTCCGGTATTGCACAACCCTGACGTTCGTCTCGGGGACGCCGCAGGCGCTCGACCTGACGAACCTGACCGACACCTCCGGGGCGTCGCTGAGCTTCGCCAGAATCCGGCGGATCACGATCATCCCGTCGATGACGACCGACGGTCAGACCCTGAAGCTCGGCTATTCGACGACGACGACGAACGCCTGGACGTCGCTGATCACCAACCCCGGCCAGCTCACGCTCCAGCCGGCCACGTCCAACAATGGCGCGGGGCTCGTCCTGCTCGCCCCGAACACGACGGGCTGGGTCGTCGGGGCGTCGAACAAGCTCCTCAACCTCGACCCCGGGTCTGCCGCCTTCACCGCCGCCATCGAAATCCTCGGCGCATCGGCCTGACATCGAGCGGAATTCCGCGACTGATAAGCCACCGATGGATCAGGGGATCAAAGATTTTATCAACAGATGGCGCAGATGAACGCAGATTGGAAATTCAAAAAATTCCCAGATTTCCTTGAGTTTTCAATCTGCGTTCATCTGGGCCATCTGTTGATGATTTTCTTCATTCTTAATCCGTGTTTCATCCGTGGCTAAGAAATCTTCGTCTTCCACCCGTGGCGGATTAACGTCCGATGTTCGTTCATTGAAACCCAACGAATGACGAGGTGATGCAAGATGGCGGCGACACAGAGCAAGACCGGCAAGGCGGGGTCGATCACGATCGCCGGGACGGTCATCCCGATCACGTCCTGGTCGTCGAAGTTGGCCGTCGACTTCGCCGACTCCACCGACTCCGGCAACTACGACCCGGGGACCGGCACGCTCCCGAAGTCCCAACTCCCCGGCGCCTTCCAGCTCGAGATCTCCATCGAGGCGTTCTGGGACGCGGCGACGACCAGCTCGGGCGTCGTGGCGAAGGCGAAGGCCCCCGGCGGCGGTCCTTACGCCGTGGTGCTCAAGCTCGACGCCTCGACGACCTACTGCTCGGGGAACTTCGACCTCTCCGACGTCGACGTCAAGCTGACCGTCCCCGGCGCGTCGATGGTCACGCTCACGTGCAACGGGAAGTCCAACGGGGCCTTCGTGCTGACGTGAGGATTCGACTTCCCGGAGACCGTCCCCATGCCCCGACTGGACTACGCCCGGCTCACCGACGCGCCCCGAGCCATCACGCTGGGGGGCCAGAGCTACCTGGTCCCCCGGCTCCGACCGGCGATCCTCGGCGAGCTCGACGCCTGGCTCCGCTCGGTCGTTCCCAACCCCCTGCGCGAAGCCAGGGTCTGCCTGAAGGAGTCGCCGCATCTCTCCGAGGACGTGCAAAAAGCCATCTGGCTCGCCTCCATCGAGGCCGCCCGCCACTGGCCCCCGCGCTACGACTCGCCCGAGGGCGAAGACTGGATCTTCGAGACCTTCGAGGGCATCACCCAACTCCTCCATGCCCTGCTCCGTCGGACCAACCCCAGCTTCACCCTCGACGACGCCGCCAAGCTCGCCGACGCCGTCGAGGACCCCGCCGAAATCGACGCCCTCCTCGAGGCGATCGGACCCGGAGAACTCGGCGACCCAAAAGCCGAGGAGGCGCCGGGGGAGGAGACCCGGAGCCAACTTATGAACGCATCAGGGCCCAGCTCGCCCAAGCCTACGGATGGACCTTCGCCACCATCGACGAGATGAGCTTCGACGCCATCGACTCCGCCCTCCGCGAAGGCAAGCCCCCGGCCGGCGTCGAGATCTCCTGCGCCGAGGACATCGCCGAAGTCTCGAAGAATTGGCGACTCTACTACCAAGGCCTCTAGAGCGGCAAACGGTTGGAATGCACACGGCAGGTCGTGTCCGTCACCCGAGAGCGGAGACGAAAACGGGGACTGGCTCCGCAGCGCAGCGGAGGTGCCTGTCCCCATTTTCGCCGCAGCGGACGGCGACGGCCCGGAAAATGGGGACAGGCACCCGGCCTCGAGGTTCCTCCGCGAAAAGCCCAGCCTGATCCTGCCGCGAGCCAGTCCCCGTTTTCCTCCGACGTGAACAACGCGTGTGAGATCCGCTCTAACGCGACGCCGCCGTCGCTCGAGTCGATACGACTCTGGGAAGGCATGCAGAGGCCCACTTCCCAAAACTCAACAACGACCCGACATGGGGCCAAGAATATTGAGGCGACTGAGGATCCTCAGATGACGCGGATTGACGCAGATCAAATCTCAATACGCTTATCTTTCACTCGTTCCCACGGTCTCCGTGGGAATGCCGTCTTGGACGCTCTGCGTCCTCCTTTCCCTCGATACCATGGCCTTCGAGAAATCGCCTGAATACGGTCTCTGTGGGACGCGTCACACAGCCCGAAATGCCGACGCAGAGCGTCGAAGACGGCATTCCCACGGAGACCGTGGGAACGAGATTTATTTTTCCATCCGTGTCAATCTGCGTCATCTGCAGATTGATCTACTTTTTCTTTTCTGTATCCCATCCGTGGCGATTTCCAACCGGAGATCGGCCCGACTCAATACAATCGCACATCATTTCAAAAACGAATCTTCGACGACGTGTAGAGCCCCAATGGCTCGGGCCGTCGTCCTCCGGGAGACGATGCCATGGCGGATCAGGTTCTCGGGAAGGGAACGCACCGGATCTCGGGAGATTCCCCGGAGGTCCTCACAGCGGAAGAACAGTTCTTGAAATCGGCGAGGGCGATTGGCGACACCTTCACCTCGATCCAGGCGAAGATCGAGGCTAGCCGCAAGACGTTCAAGGCGGGCTTCGGAGTCGACGGCTTGAAGGGTGCCGGAAAACTTGAGGAGGGGTTCGACCGACTCACGTCGAAACTCGACGCGACCCGACAACGCACCGCCGAGCCGATTCGCCGAGAGCTTGGCCAATCTTTGCCGAACACCTCAGGGCCGAATGCGTGGTCACTCGCCCGGCAAAAGCAACGCGCCCGCGAAGGCAGACAACACTCCAACGAGCATTCCCCCGAGAACCAACTCGCCCCTCTTGCAACCGGTCTCGAAGTGAAAGTTCTACAGGACCAGGTCGCAAGGGCGGTCGGCAACGGCGAACCGAATCAAGCCACGAAGCTCAACGCCCAACTGCCCGAGGCTGAAGCAAGGCGAGACGCCGGAAACGCGGTCGGGATGGGCCGCAGGCCTCGTCGCGAGTTCAACGGCGAGAGGTACGCCCCGGCCTTCCACGGCCTGACCGAATTCTCCCGGACACTCCAAACAAACGCCCTGAAGCAGGACGACGCCAAGCGAACGGCCGTCGCAACCGAGAAATCCGCCTCGATCCTCCGGAGCATCGAGGCGCAGATGCGGGCCCAGAGGCCCTCGTCCAACTCAGACATCGACATCTCCGAGTAATCTCAGATTTTTCATCGGACTCAGAGTAGGATGTCGAAGACGATCCGCCTTTTCTTGTCTGTGTCCCATCCGTGTCGAGATCCGGTTCAACGCCGAGAAGACAGGAGACCGCACCGATGGCGACCGTGCTGACGGTCCCTTGCGAGATCATGTGGGAGTCGGGGATCGTCGAGGCGAACCCCAAGGACGGGCCGTATGCGGTCGTGAGGATCAAATGCCTCGCGAGCGACCGCTATCAGCTCGTCCAGGAGTTGCTCGGCACGGCGTCCCGCTCGGGGTCGAGCGTCACGAGGACGTACCCGTTCGCCTACGCCCCCTCGCCGAACCTGATCTGTCGCGCGATCGAGAACATCGAGTTCCTCGGCGAGCCGTACCCGCTCATCTCGGGAACCCACTGGATCGCGAAGAAGTGGGCGATCCTGACCGCCAGGTTCGAGCCGGCGCTGTTCTTCCCCGACGGGGCCGGCGACCCGAGCGGCAAGCCCTATACGGCGACCACCCTCAACATCTCGAGCGAATTCCTCACCCTCCCGAGCTCGACCTACAAGTTTCCTTCGGGAGCTCCGACCAACACGCCCGTCGGCCGGCAGATCCCCCAGATTCAGATCAACGAGAAACGATTCATGCTGCCGTTCCTGCCGATCGCCGAGATGGGGGCGATCGTCGGCATGGTGAACGCCGGGGTCTTCTCGTGCGGCGGGCTCGCGTGCCCCTCGGGGACGGTCCTGTTCGTCGGAGGGACGACCGAGATCCAGTCCGACACGATGGGCAACCGCCTCTATTCGGCCGAGTACAACTTCGTCTACAAGCCGATCCCCTGGAACCAGTTCCTCTCGCCGAACCCGACGGAGGGCTTCGCCGTCGTGACGGACGGGAACGGCGACCCCGTGTACGAGTCGGGCGACTTCAGCATCCTCCCCTGAGGTGGTCGAAATGTTCGGACGCATCTTCTCTCGTTTCAAGGGCGGAGGTCGGGTCGGCCCGAAGCGGATCACGCACGCGATTGACGCCGCCGAACGCGCCGGCCGACTCGCAGCCTCCGCCCCCCTGGCCGCCCAGACCTCGCCCGGCGGGACGTTGATCCGGCTCGCCGTCGGCGAACCGTTCTTCGCCAAGATCACCTCCGGCACCGGCCCCTACGCCTGGATCGAACAAATCCCCGCCCCCGGCGGGACCTGGACCGACGGCTGGCTCTCCGGCACCGTCGCCACCAACGGCGCCTACAACAACATCCCGGGCGTCACCTTGACCTTGCCCATCTACGTCGACGACATGACCTTCACCACCGCCGCCGAATACCGCTTCACCGCCAGGACCTGCTCCTGACCGGGACGAGACCCGCACTTCAAGCGAACCTCTCAAGGCCTTAATCCTGGTTTCGACCCGACTCGCGCGCACGCCTCCAGGGCCCAACCCATGCCATCGACCAACGACCCGAACTCTCAACCCACCGGCACCTTCCGAAGGGCTCTCCGGCGCCTGGCCCGTCTTGGCTTCCGAAGCCGCCACATCGCCGCAGCCCCACCTCTCGCCCTCTCTCACCTCGTCCAGAACCCAGCCATCCGCGACGCCCGCCCCCAGCACTTCTGGGCCCGACTGAGCGGAACCACATCACCCTACACCTTCCAAGAAGCCTACCCCACCCCCAACGGCAACTGGGCAGACCTGCCGGGAGGGAGGAGTGGGCAAGTCTACGAGATAAACAACACCCAGGGCATGGGTGGTGAGCAAGTGAGGGTGAGATGGACAACTGCAAACGATTACCGAATGCGTATCGTCAGTGTAGGCTGCGATCCTACGAGCACTCAGGTCTGCGTGTTCGTCCGAGGCTGCAACAATTACGGCCTTGAGGGCGCAACCATCACGGTTAGCAGGGGAACGACCGTCGTTGGGTCGGGCACATCGGTCAACTCAATAAGCGCAATCAACCTGCTTGCGTCAGGCAGCGGCTATACTAATGGCACGGGCTACTCGCTCGGAATAAGTAGCGCTTCAGGAAGCGGGGCAACAGGCACATTCGATGTTGTCAGCGGGCACATCAACAATATTCAGATTACAAACGGAGGCAGTGGATACCAGTCGTATGTGTCAATTGTCATCTCGTTTTCTGGCGCAGGCGCTGGTTCTGGAGCTGTAGCTACAACACTCGTCATGGGTCAATTCTGCGTCGGTGTGACATCTCAGGGGACCTATTCAGTCGCCGTCTCCAAAAGTCGATTCAGCACAGCAACGACTACCGTCACGGTCCCGGCATGCGCCCAGAATGTCTCGGCGACGGTCACGCTGACTGCTTCAACCGGCTACCAGTGTTGCGATCCACCCAATCCTTTGGCCGCTCAACGGTATCTTACCGATGTTAATGGCACGTTCGCGATGACTGGCAATCAGCTCAATTATACGGTCACACTGCCAGGCATTGCTTGCTCCGGAAACTGCAACAGTCCCGATTCGCCGATTTCGGTTGGCGTCCAATACATACTCTTCTGCGGCTCAGGTATGACTCTTAGATGCCAATGGACGGTAGTCGATTGCTTAATGGGAACTGTCGGGCTTCGATATAGCCAGGTTACTTGCAACGTCTATTCCGCCGACGTTGGTGCCCCTTCTCCTAGTCGATTTAGTTCACTTCCCCAGGTCTACACGATGCCCGCGACTTATACGAGTCCACTATCTGGATTCACAAGCGCGAATCCGGGTGGAACCACGGTGACAATCTCAGAATGAAATGCATCACCTGCCCGGTTCGACAGGGCCTGCAATGCCTCGTCGAGAAGTCTCGCGATCAATTCGCAATCTTCTGCGAATGGAGTCGCTCGAGAGATCCAGTGCTGGTTAAGGCGGTCGCCAATCGCGCCGAGTTTGACGCCCCACTGCCTATGGACGATGAGACGGAAAAGTCGACCCAGTCCGAGATCGGAATCTCGGAATACTTGTTACTGGTTTATTCATGTGACTACAGAACTGATGCCCTTGAGGAATGCTCCTGCAAAGCCAGAAGGCATTGCGGGATGCTCAAAGGTCAATTCCGAGAGGAGGAGTGGGCAGTGAGTTTGTCGGATTGTCTGAATTGCGTGTCGAGGAGGTAAACGAAAACGCCTGGCTCAATCGCCAGGCGTTTCGCATTGCCGCTAAACCTCAGGATGCGGTTACTTCGCGTCCCTTACACCGAGCTGTGCATCACGGAACACGTTCACGCGATTCGTCCCCCCGAGGAAGCCAGAGGAATAGATTGGATTATTGCTCGCGTCGGTCCCGATTTGAATAGCGATTTCGGGTTTGCTCGTTGTCACCAAGCCACTCTTAATAAACATGGTGACCAGCATCTGGTCTCCCTTTATATCAGTAGTCCTAGATGCGTACAAGGGAGTCCCGGCTGGCATCGGAAGCTGTGGTGTCAACGTGGTGTCGATCGCGTGAACGTCCGTCCGTTCCGATAGCCAGAAATGGAAGAACGGCTCCTGGAACGACGTATTCGAGGAATAGCTGGTTTGCTGTACTACCTGGCCGTCGGCGTTAACCATGATGTCACAAGTCAGCGAGAACTTGTCGATCGGGAGTAGCGAGCGTTCGAGGCTCGAATTCCAGCTCGAGGCGTCGATCACGACGGAGCCGGGCAACGCGGTCTCCCTCGCACCTTCCACCGGCACGGGACGACGTTTGATCGTGTAGTTCGTATTGATAACCGAGAAGCTGGCGACGTTCTGACCGGCTCCCGTCCAGGTCTCTGTCTCCCATTCGCCGTAGTGGGCGGGAGTGACGATGTTCGGGGTGACCGAGGTATCGATGTTTTCCGGGACGAAAGTCACCTCGTCGTACACGGTGGGGTTGTCATAGTTGTTGTCGAAACCGTCCCAACCGGCGTCCGTATATCCGTAGTTCTTGGCCGGCCCTTTCGCCTGGACGGACAGATCGCCCTGACCATTTACCACATACAGAAATTCCACATTCGCCGTGACGGTTCCACCTGTTCCATAGGGTCTAACGATGCTCGACGCAGTCCCTGGAGGCCCATCGTTCACAAAAAGCTCGGGGTTGTTCCCGGTCGTGTATGGGTTCTGAGTGAGCGGGCCGACAACGGTGTAGTAACGTCCCGAGTCGCCGATGCGTATCTGGTCGCCCAGGCGGATGTTCCACCACCATGACGTTGGCGGGTTCAGAATCGGGGTGGCGGAGTTATCGTAGGCCGCCTGCTCAATACGAAGCACCTTACCGACCACAGAATTCCCGACCGTATCGAAGCCATCGGGGTAGGTTAAAGATGGTGCATATGGGTATGCAGAGTAATAGGTCCGGGGGTTTGACATCGCATCCCATGGCGGCAGATTGTCAGGAATGATGCTGATCTTGCCTTCAGTATAATCACCAGGGATCTCGATCTGTATCAGCCGACTATAGACCAGAGACTTGGTGCCAGCAGTTAGCCCTGCACTGAATGGCGGATCAGTAAGAGTGGGATCCGGCAGCAGCCGAATCCCTCTCGGGGAGTTCGCTCGAATCGCCGCATCGCGAGCTCCGGCCAGGGCCGCCTGGAGGATTCGGGCCGCTTCACTGACTTGTCGGTTGTTGACGGCATTGATGACCGTCGGGAGGACGATGGCCGAGACGATCAAGATGATCGTGATGACCACCAGAAGTTCGACGAGTGTGAAAGCCCTGCGGGCGGTGCTGCGGCGCATCACTGGATCTCCCAGCCGGATTTGGTTCGGGTATCTCGGCTCTTGGTTCACTCACGGGTTGTGCGAGACGGGATACGCGGCAATGTCCGCCTGATCGTGGAACTTGAATCGAAGCAATCGCTCAGCCCATGTCGAAACGCACAAAACGGTTGATCGTAGAACGTACCAAGGAACCGATGAACTCGTGCCTTCTCTCTCCACGAGCCGGACGAGCCCTTGCAGGCCGGGCCCTCGGAGCTCCGGTCGATGGTGACTCGGTTCGAGAATCCTATTCAAGCGACCAGAAAGTTTAGCCAGCCCAATCTAGCACAGGCCCAAGGATTACGAGGACCGAATTCAATCCCTCCGCGTAAGTCGCACAGCAGGTTGGATGTCGTCGACCTATTGGACGTCGGCGATCGGCTTGGCGTTCCCAACTTGATGCGAAATCACGATCTGACGCTGATCCTAAGGTAACGCGCGGTGGCAGGATGGGGCAAGCGGTCGGGCGCCCGGAACAGCCCCATGGCTCTACGATCCTAGGGCCATTTCGTGACCCTGACTCGTCCAAGACTTTGTGAGGACATCGGAAACCTGGCGTAGGCTTGCGGTGTCGACCTGCTCGAAGAGCCGAGGTCAGGTTCTGGAGGACTGCTCGGGTTTCGACTCGGGGGAAAATATTTTGGACGCGAGCCGGCTCATCTGCGAAGTTATCTCGTCTCTGTGAGGAGAGGACCTGTCGGAGCCTTCTCCGATCTCGACGATCGAGACGCGATCACGACTTGGGCCATGGTCAGGCTCGGTTTGCAACCGAGATACACTCGTTTACTATCGATCCCGAACAAAAAAAAGAACGCGACGTCCGACCCGGACCAGGTCCCATGCATCCATTTCGCATCCTGATCGTGGAGGATCATGAAGGGACCCGCAAGGCCTTGCGGGGAATCTTCCTCCGTCGTGGATACTCCGTCGACACGGCGACGACCGTCGCCGAGGCGCTCGAACGGCTGGATCCGGCCCCGTCGTGCATCGTCCTGGACCTGATGCTCCCCGACGGCAAGGGGGAGACCATCCTCGAGAAGGTCCGTCAGGACAACCTCCCGAGCCGGGTCGCCGTTTGTACCGGGAGCCTCGACAGCAGCCGCCTGGCCCACGTTCAACGACTCAAGCCCCAGGCGCTCCTCCACAAACCCGTCGACTTCAACGACCTCTGCCGGGCCTGCGACTGCCCCACGAGGTGATCCGCAGCCTCCTCTTCTCGGCCCTTCCCTTCTCCGCGTCTCGACGTGTGACGTCCTGTCATGCGCCCATCCAATCCGACCAACTCGATTCGCCCGTCCCGGCGCATGGAGCTAAGCCGTTGCTAGAGTTTAGGTTTAGGGTGCCACGGGTTCGATCTTCGGACCCCGTGCTCGCCAGACCCGGCCGGCGACATCGAACCGCCCACCAGTGCCTCCTCGGAGGATCGAGGGATTAGGCCGGGCCTTGTCCACTCAGGGTCCGAAGGCAGAGCCCGTAGCACCCATGCACAAACCCTCAGGGCCGCCAGGAGCGAGATTGGTGCTGGAGGTTGCGGATCAAGGGTCGTACCGGTTGGCACAGAGCCGACGCGGGTGACCACACCGATTCCAGACCTTGAGCCATCCTCAATTCCGATCTCTTTCCGTGCACCCCCATCTTTCCCAAACAAAAGCTTTGAGGCTTCTCCAGGAATGAGGTCGGTGATCGACGGATGAGGCGATCACGATCGACCGCGCAACGTCCGACTAAAGCCTCATCTTTCATCCCGCCCGGCCGCACCTCCCAATCCTTAATAACCACTACAAACCTACCTCCTTCGTGCGGATCTTGAACGCTTCGAAATCTGGTTCGGAAATAGGCCGAATTTTTCCGTTGACATCCCGCCTTCGACGTGGACATACTCCCACTAATACTGATCATCAGTATACTAAACACGGCCCGGATCTGATCCGACTTCACATCTTTGTGGCGCCGTCGCCCGAGGGCTCGGATCGAAGGTTGTGGGACGTCTCGAAGCGAGGACTGGTGATGAACTCCTCCCGAACGCGACGACGAATCCGGCCCCTCGCAATCGCGGGCGGTCGCGCAACGCTCCAGGATCTCGGCCGAATCACGACCAATGCCGAGACTCGAAGCGTCGGGCGATCGAACTGCGGGGAGGATCAGCCTTCGCGCCTACCTGCCACCTTAGCAAATCTTAAGATCATACATTTTCAAATTCACATTTCAAAATTGATCTCCAAATGATTCGTCGGGGCGAGCCCGCGTCCGAGGTTGGGACGCGGGCGTCGACCGTGCAGACGTCGAGCGTATCACCTCCGGCCTGCTTCGATCATGGGAGATCTCCGCATGCCTCCGCCCAGGAAAACGCCCCCCGCACGAGTGGTCACGGGGCCGTATTGCGACCGATGCGATCGGCCGATCGTGGGACCGGTGATCGAGGTCGGGATGAAGAATCGTTGCGTGTCGTGCCTCCTCCGCCCGAATGTGCTCGTGAACTACGCGATCCGGCAGCAACGCACACCGGGGAAGGAGGAGTCGTGGCCCACTCGTCCCTGACCGAACCGGGTTCGGCCTTCCGACCGATCACCTCGGGGCACGACACGAGCCCCGGCCGACATTGCCAGGCCTGCCGCGAGCGCATCGCGGGGACGACGGCCCGGGATGAGCTCCACCGCCCCTATCAGACGGCTTGCCTCTCGACTCACCGGCGAAACGCGAGGACACCATGCTGACCCCGATCGCCCACGACCTGCTCGTCGCCTACGCCACGACACTCGGCGAGTTGCTGCGTCCCAGCCACGACGACCAGTTGCTTCGAGAGTTCCTCCGCCGCGAGCATCTCGACGCGCAGGATGACCTCTACGCCCACCTCTGGTCGTCCTGCAGCGGACGGCTCGACGTGGGACGGCTCGTCATCACGGCGGACAACGAAGGTTTGATCACCGTCCGGACCCGAGGACGCATCCCCGAGGCCCGGTCTCGAACGCCGAGTTGCAACTGAGCCCGCAAGCCGCATCGGGGCGAACCGATCGACCTTGGGCGCCACGGGTTCCGTCTTCGGACCCCGTGGCGCCGACAACGTCCAGCACAGCCCCAACTTCGCCCGATCAACCAACCGAACAGGTTGCGGGACAGGTGGTTAGACGAGCTGGATGTTCTCCGTCACGAGGAGTCGATCCGCCTCTTCGTCGAGGATGCGAAGGGCATTGGCATCGCCGGCGAGGGCCGCGGCGAGGTGGTCGGAGGCGCGACCGCCGAGGAGGTCGGTGAGGGGGACGGAGAGGAGTTCGGGGAGAATCTCCGATTCCTCGGCGGGGGGGAGGCCGTGGATCTGGACGTAAGGCATCCCGTGGCCGGCCCCGGTGAGGGCGATGGCGATCCTCATCAAGCGCTCGACCCGGCTCAGGTACGGCAGGCCGAGGACCCCGGGCACTTGCAGCGTCTGGATCGCCGCACGGCGGACGGCGTGGTGGAGGCAGTGGACGAGAAGCTCTTGGATCGCGGGATCATCGGCCTTACTCATGTCAGTCCCCTGGCAACGCATGCGTCGGGACGATCGCCGCGCGCGGCGCGACGGCGAGCTCCCGAAGACTTCCCCCGGGCCCATAAAAACCATATCACGGAATTCCGGCCGGGATGGACGACCTTGCCCCTCCGACGTAGAAACCTCGGAGGGGACGGTCGCATGCAGGACTTCACTTCGACGCGGGCGGGGCGGGAGGCTGGCTCGACAGTTGGACGAGCGCCTCGAGGATGCGAAGACGCTGCTCGGGCCGGAGCACCAAATAGCGATGACGCCCCTGGGGGTTGGGCTCGAAATGAGTGAAGCCGTCGGGATCGACGGTGACGGTCCCCGGCGGCGAAACGTCGAAATAGCCTCGGTCGGGGGCGACGGCGTCCAGGACGCTGGTAAGGTCCCAGGTCGGGCGGTTGTGCGGCGGCGGGATGTAGCGCACGTAGGCCTCGGCGAGGGGGTGGTGGGCCACGTAGCCGTAGTCGCGTTCGATACTCACCGAGGGATAGGGCAAGGCGATCCCGATCTCGAACCCGCTCCAACTCATCGGCGACGGCCAACGCGCGGCGAGGGCCCGGCAGCTCGGCACGTCCTTCACGACGTTGTACTCGAGGTAGTGGGCGTTCCCCTCGATCGTCTGGAAGGCGCCGGCCATGAGCGACAGCCGCTTCACCTTCTTGCGGACGAGATCCTCACCCGAGAGGGGCGAGTGCTCGTCGGGGGGCGAGTCGAGCAGGCGGGCGAGGTTGGTCGAGAAGCCGACCTGGGCGATGATCACCGAGCCATCCGGATGGGCCGCGAGCGTCTTGCGCAGGACCGAGGTCGCGCTCGGGGCCGATCGGCCGCTGAGGAGGTCGTGCGGATAGCGAAGAGTCCCGCCGTCACGTTCCTCGGCGAGCGGGAGGAACTTGCCCTTCTCGACCACACTCCCCTTCCCGACGACGCCGATCGGGACGTTGCCCCTACCATAGAAGGTGTTCACCGCGTCGACGAAGGGGGCCGCCAGGTCGTTGTCGACGCTTACGGTCACCGCGACGAGCTTGCAGGCCCCGCGGGTCTCGAGGGCGTGGATCATCCCGAGGGCGAGTACGTCGTCGCAGTCGCCGCAGATGTCGGTGTCGAAGATCAGCGGCGGGGCCTCCCCTGCCCTCGCCCTCTTTGCTCCCAAGCCCGCCATTCCGATCGCCGCCAGCATGACCGCGACCCAGGTCGCCTTGTGCCGAGAACCCCGCATGGTCATCCCCCGTCGTGAACCTTCGAGGACGCGACCGACCTGGCCACGCCCCTGGCTGTTGCGGACGAAGGTAACACGACGGAGTTCCTCTCAGAACCTCTCCCGAAACCTGTTTTATTCTTAAAAAACAGGTTTCTGCCCCACATGACATCGTCGACTCACCACGGGATGTCACAGTCTACTCGCTCAGAAACCCGGTCGGCTCAGGTAGCGAGATCGGTGCTGAACTCCTTGTAGGGTGGGCATTGCCCACCAGCATTCCGGGAGGCCCGGTAGACGTCACCAGCCATCGAAATTCGGGCGGGGTGTGTCGTTGACTTTCCTAGTCATCAATTGCCACTGGGAAAGACAGGTGGGCGATGCCCACCCTACGGGATGTCCTCGTCGACCCATTGCGGGATGTCGCCGTCTTCTGGCACAGAAACCCGATTTTTAAGAAAAAATCGGGTTTCACGACGCTTACTCAGGCTTTTCCCTGCGCCTGGGCCGCTTCCATCAACTCGCCGTGGGAGACGTCCTTGATGTGCGTGGCGATCCACCAGAGGTTGCCGGACTTATCTCGGATGCCTGCGTTGCGATCGCCGTAGAACTGGTCTGCGGGTTCCATGACGGACTCCGCACCCGCCTCGATCGCGCTCCGGTAAGTGGCGTCGGTGTCGTCGACGTAGACGTACAACCCGCTCGGCATCGGCGGCCACTCGGCGCGGGACTCCGAGATCATCAGCATCGAGTCGCCGACCTTGACCTCGGCATGGGCGACCTTCCCGTCCGGCCGAGTCATCCGGAAGACCTCCGTCGCGCCGAAGGCCTGCTGGAGGAAGGCGATGAGCTCGGAGGCCCCCTCCACGATCAGATATGGGGTCAGGCTGTGGTAACCGCTCGGGATCGGTTGGACCGCCATCGTCGTCCTCCTGGTTTCGGGTTCCGACAACCTTGACACGGAAAGCCAGGCCACGCTGGTCTTCCGTATATCGGTACACCTGTCCGCAGGAATCCAGCCTTTCGACGTCGAGCGCGCCCTCGAACCAACGCGGCCGCGAAAAGATGGCCGGTCGGGCGTCCTCCAGCCCTAATAGAAGGTGGAAGACGACCACACGAGTGAGTGAGGATGCGGTTCCATGGCTATCGAGACACTGGGGGCTGCCCTGGGCTACCTCAATCGGCTCTTCGACGGGGGGACGCTCTCGGGGCTCCTCGACGACCAGTTGCTCGACCGGTTCCTGGCGACGCACGACGGCGCCGCCTTCGAGGCGATCATGGCGCGGCACGGGGCGATGGTCCTGAAGGTGTGCCGGGCCGTCCTGCGGAACCCGAGCGACGCGGAAGATGCCTTCCAGGCGACCTTCCTGGTCCTGGTCAAGAAGGCGAGCACGCTCCGGGGCCACGCCAACCTCGGGGGGTGGTTGCACCTCGTCGCCTACCGGGTCGCGATCCAGGCCAACGCGGCCGCCGCCCGACGTCGGGTCCAGGAGAAGACGGCCGGGGAGATCTCTCACATGCCCCCCTCGCACGATCCCGCCATCCTCGATGAGCTCCTGCCGGCGCTCCACGAGGAGATCGCCCGCCTGCCCGAGACGATCCGCCTCGCCGTCGTGCTCTGCGACCTCCAGGGCATCTCCCAGGGAGAGGCCGCCGAGTCATTGCGCCTGAGCGAGCGCACCTTACGACGTCGGCTGGTTGATGGTCGTGAACGGCTCAAGGCCCGGCTCGACCGCCGGGGCATGGGGGGCCACGGGGCGGTCCTGGCCACCGTACACATCCGCGAGGCGGCGACGGTCGTCCCGACGGCCTGGCGAGAGTCGACCCTGCGGGCGGCCCTGGATCTCGCCAGTTCGACCGCGGGAGCCGGCATCGCGTCGGCCGCGGCCCAGTCCTTAACCCGCGAGGTGCTCAAGACGATGTTCGTCCAGAGGATCACGATGACCGCAACGGCTTTCCTCGGGGCCGGCCTGATGGCCCTGGCCGCCTCGGCCGCCTTCGTGCCGAGGGGCGATGAGCCTCCCAATGGACCGGCCGAAGCCCCGCAGCCCGCGGCGGGAGTCACGACGAAGGCTCAAGACGAGGGCGGGACCTACCCGATTCGCGGCCGGGTGCTCGACCCCGACGGCAAGCCGGTGGCGAACGCCGGGGTCTACGTGCGTCCGTATACCGAATCGGGTTGGAGCGAAATCGACCCGATGGCCGCGAGGCAGAAGGGACGTGTGGCCTCGACGGATGCGGATGGGCGCTTCCACTTCGACTTGGACAAGGGCGCCAGCGATGGCGCGTACTGGCGAGGCGTGACCGGTTGGCACAAGGCCCAGGTCGCCGTCGCCGCACCGGGATATGCACTCGCCTGGGTCGATGCCGGGAACCTCGTCAAGCGTGGCGAGTTGGCGCTGAGCCTCGTCCGGGATGATGTCCCCGTCCGCGGGCGGGTCCTGGATTCGCAAGGCCGGCCCGTCGCGGGGGTGGTCGTCCGGATCCGAGCCATCTGGAAGCTCAAGGACGGGGTCGACGTCGACGCCCTCCTGGCCTCGGGCGCGGCGGATGACGAGGTGATGTATCGGAACGCACACCGATATGGCGAGTCGCTCGGGTCGTCGACCGCGACGTGGCGGGCGGATCCCAAATCCCTTTGGCCCGGAGGCCGGAACATCTGGACCACGGATGCCGACGGTCGTTTCGAGGTCCAGGGGATCGGCCGAGACCGCATCGCCCGGCTGGAATTCCACGGCGGCGGCGTGGCGGACGGCACGCTCGACGTGATGGCCCGCCCTGCAAAAACGCCGCCGAAGGCTCGGCCGCTCCCCAGCATGAAGAGGGACACCGCGTTCCTTGGCATGTACCCCCAGGGGACACAGCTTGTGGGTTCGACCTTCGAGTACATCGCCAGCCCGACCAAGCCGATCACCGGCATCGTCCGGCTGAAGGGGTCCGGCAAGCCCGTCGAAGGGGCCATCGTCCGTTGTGTCGACCCCGGGACACATACCGGCGTCACCGCCCAGACCGACGCCTCGGGACGCTTCCACATCGAGGGGGTACCGAAGGCGGGTTACTACCAGGTCGAGGTCAACCCGAGGCAAGGGATCGACGCGTTCCTCCGCCGTTTAAAAACCATCGATGATACGGAGGGGCTCAAGCCGCTCGAGGTGACGGTCGACGTGCCCCCGGGTGTGATCGTGACGGGTCGGTTGATCGACAAGACGACCGGCCGGGTGGCCCCACTGGGCAATGTCGAATACACCAAGGCGCCGGGCAACACGGCCGAGGGAAACGCCCTCGGTTTCTCCCGGCTGCCCGACTCGACGTTCGGGCTCACGGTCCCCCCCGGCCGCGGGATGATCGCCGGCGCCTCGGCCGTCGAGGGTACCGTCGACTCGTACGTTGCCGCCCGCCTGAAGCCCGAGGACAAAAGCGACAAAACGCTCGAGGCGACACGTTACACGCATGAGCTCGTCGGCAATCACTCCTACCGATTCGTCGACGTCCCGGCCGGCTCCGGGCCGCTCAAGATCGACCTCGAGCTAACTCGCGGCCCGAGCATCAATGGTCGGCTCGTCGACCTGGACGGGCAGCCCGTCGTCGGCGCCGACGCTTACGGCCTCAGCGCCTGCGACTGGGCGGGGACCATAGGCTCGCGGCCGCTCGACGCCGACACCTTCGAGGTCGGGGGACTGGAGCCGGGCCACCCTCGCCTTCTGGTCTTCACACACAAGGCCCGCAAGCTGGTCGGCGCGGCCGTGCTCAAGGACGACAACCTGAAATCTGGCATCCCGCTTGTGGTCAAGCTCGTCCCCACGGGGGTGATCGCGGGAAGGCTCGTCGATGAGGATGGCCTGCCTCGGGCGGGAGCGATGCTCCGCGTCTGGATGAACGACCCGGGAGGTTCGCCGGGCCACGGGTGTACCTTCGGCGATTCGGAGGTCACCACGGATGCCCAGGGGCGCTTCCAGGTCGAGGCGTTCGTGCCTGGTGTGGAAATGGAGGTGTCGATCCGAGACCCAAATCACGGGAACGTCCCGCTCGAAGGCGGCGAAGCCCTAGGTAAGCCCGCCCTGAAACCGGGCGAGGTCCGCGACCTGGGCGTCGTGACGGCCAAGGAAGTCCGCCGGCAATAATCGCTCGACTCGAGAGGGAGAAAGCCGATGCGAGCGTCCGCCACAAGAACGAACTCGGGCGACCCCTGGGCGCCCTATGTCCCCGACGAATCCACGCCCTGGGACCTGCGTCGGGTCGTCCACCTGCACCGCCGGGCCGGCTTCGCCGCCACCTGGGATGAGCTCCAACGCGACCTGAACGACGGCCCCGAGGCGTCGATCGACCGGCTCCTGAAGGGGACCACTCGATCGCGCGGCGTACCCTCGGGATTCGCCGAGTTCGCCGACCGCCTGGCCGACCGGGCCCTGGCCGCGCCCGACTCCGGTCGACTCAAAGGGTGGTGGGTCTACCGGATGCTCCTCGGCCCCGACCCCCTCACCGAGCGGCTGACGCTGATGTGGCACGGCCACTTCGCCACCAGCAACCTCAAGGTCGACAACCTCGGCTTCATGCTCCGGCAAAACAAGACCCTGCGCTCGCTCGGTCGGGCCCGGTTCGGGCCGCTCCTCCTCGCCATGCTCCGCGACCCGGCCTTGCTCGTCTGGCTCGACGCGCCCGATAACACCAAGGGACATCCCAATGAGAACATGGCCCGCGAGCTGATGGAGCTCTTCACGCTCGGCATCGGCCCCTATTCCGAGGAGGATGTCAAGCAGGCCGCCCGAGCCCTGACCGGGTGGCGGCTCGTGGGGGATCAGGCCCGGTTCCTTCCCTCCCGGCACGACCCTGGCACCAAGACCATCCTCGGCCAGACCGCCGCGTTCGACACCGAAGGTTTGGCGAAGGTCCTCCTGGACCACCCCGCGACGAGTCATCGCCTGGCCTGGCGACTGTCTCATGAGTTCTTCGGCGAAGGGGTGGTCGAGGATCGGGCGAAGAACGAGCTGGCCGAGGGACTGCGGGAGCACGACCTGGACATCGGCTGGGGCGTGGCGACGGTGCTCCGGTCGCGGCGCTTCTTCGACGCCGGCAACCTGGGTCGGCGGATCGCCAGCCCGATCGAGTTCGCCGTGGGTGCGGCTCGGGCGCTCGAGATGTTCGACCCGGCACCGGACACGTTGGTGCTGGCCGACTGGTGCGGACGACTGGGCCAGGATCTGTTCTACCCGCCCAACGTCGGCGGCTGGCCCGGCGGCCGGGCGTGGATCACCACCCGATCGGCGATCGGCCGGGCGAACCTTGCCGCGGCCCTGGTCTCCGGCCAGCCGCTCGGCCTGACCACCCCCTTCGACCCGATCGCGCTGGCTGAGCGTCATGGCCAGAGGCGCAACCCGTCGTTCTTCGCGAACCTGCTGCTCGGTGCCGATGGCCCCGAGATCCCGCTCGACGCGTCGGGAACGGCCCGACAGGCGGTTGCCCGGCTGCTGGCCTCCCCCGAGGCGCAGCGGATTTGATCCCGTCCCCAGGAGATGAGATCGTGATCACTCGCCGTCGATTCCTCGCCCAGGGCCTGGAGAAACCGACCCTCATCGCTCTGGCGCCGACGCTCCCCGGCTTCCTGGCTCGCACCGCCCGTGCGGACGTCGCGAACCACGACGGCCGGATCCTGGTGGTCGTCCAGCTCAACGGCGGCAACGACGGGATCAACACCGTCGTCCCGTTCAAGGACGAGGGGTACGCGAAGCACCGCAAGGCGCTCCGGCTCCCGGAGACGCGGCTGATCAAGGTCAGCGGCGAGGTCGGCCTGCACCCGGCGATGCGAGACGCGGGCAAGTTGCTGGAGTCGGGCCGGCTGGCGATCGTCCCGGGCGTCGGCTATCCCAACCCGAGCCGTTCGCACTTCCGCAGCATGGCGACCTGGCAGTCGGCCCGGCTCGACGAGCGGGAGCACAACGGTCTGGGCTGGGTCGGCCGGGGCCTCGACCAGGCCTCGCCAACCCGCGACGGTGCCCCGGCCGCCATGCTGATGGGGGCCGACGACCCCCCCACGGCCCTCTGCGGGAGGCGTTCCATCACCGCCGCACTCGACCGGCTCGACGACTATGCCCTCATCGAGAAAGCGACCGACGTCAAACCGTTGGGTGGATCCTCACCCTCCGGTGACGAGTTGGGGCAGTTCCTCCGCCGCAGCCTCCTGGACGCCTACACGACCGCGCACCGTCTCGAAGCCCTCTCCGGGGGCCGCGACGACGCCCGTTATCCCGAGTCCGAGTTGGCCGGTCGGCTGAAGCTGACGGCGCAGCTCATCAAGGCGGGGCTGGGCACGCGCGTCTATTACCTCGAACACGGGGACTACGACACCCACAGTTCCCAGGTCCCACGTCATGCCCTCTTGCTGGAGGAGCTCTCGAAATCGCTCCGGTCATTCCTCGACGACTTGGAGGCCTCTCGGCTGGCCGACCGCGTGTTGGTGATGGTCTTCAGCGAGTTCGGCCGCCGGGTCGCCGAGAACGGCTCGGAGGGAACCGATCACGGCACCTCCGGCCCCGTCTTCCTCGCCGGCCCGGCCGTCCGGCCCGGTCTCCACGGGGCCTACCCGAGCCTTAACGACCTCGTCGACGTCGATCTGAAGACCGCGGTCGACTTCCGCCGCGTCTATGCCACCATCCTGGAGGGTTGGCTCGGCCTGGCGTCGAAGGACGCCCTGGGCGGGACCTTCGACCCACTGCCGCTATTCTACGGCTGATGGCCTCTTCCGGAATCCCCTTGGGCTCAACGAGAGGAATCGTCGCTGGGGTAAAGGGTAGCCCCGGTTGTTCCAACCGGGGCTACCCAATTCCTGCAGGAGCCAGGCAACACACGACTTCCGTAATAGCACCAACCTCGTTCCCTGAGCCGACCCGGTTTCGAAGGACAAAACCGGGTCTCGCTACAGGCTCGGGGTCCTCGTCAGCAGGCTTCGAACCCTTCGACACCAGGGGGAGGAAGCTCGGACTCGGCTTCCAAGGCGTCGTGGACGACGAGCGAGTAGAGCGACGGCACAACAAACAACGTGGTCACGAGGCCCGCGAGGATGCCGCCGATGACGGATCGGCCGAGGGGTCCGTTGGCCTCGCTGCCTCGGCCCAACGCCAGGGCCATCGGGATCAGGGCGAAGAAGGCCGCGAGGGCCGTCATGACGACGGGGCGGACGCGAATCGACGCCGCCTTGCGGATCGCAGCGTCGGGGGACAGGCCCTCCTGGGTCCGGAGGTTCTGGGCGAAGTCGACGAGGAGCACCGTGTTCGACACGACGATGCCGACCATGAAGATGACACCCAGGAGCGACTGGACGTTGATCGCCGTGTTGGTGACATAGAGCATGATCACCACGCCGATCAGCCCGAGCGGCACGGCGAAGAGGATCACCAGCGGGGTCAGGTACGACTTGAACAAGGCCGCCATCAAGAAGTAAATGAGCATCGTCGCGAGGATCAGGCCGACGCCCAGGCTCTTGAAGGTCTCCTGCATCCGGGAATACTCGCCGCTCAATTCGAGCGTGGCCCCCTTCAAGGTCGTCCGCTTGCCGGAGCGGTCGTCGGGGTCGTACGGGATCCAGGTGCTGTTGCCCTGGTCTTCGCCGAACTCGCCGACGAGCTTCGTCACGTCGTCGGCGACGTGGCCGAGGTCTCGGCCGTAGACGCCCATTGTGAGGTCGATGGTCGACTGGAGGTTGGTGTGCGTGATCTCCGTCGGAACGGTTCCGCGCTGGAGCGTGGCGATGTTCCGCAACGGGATCGGTTCGGGCTGCTTCGGGCTGGTGATCGGGACGTCGAGCAAGGTTTCGATCGAGTGGATGTCCTCCTCGAAGTACTGGACGCCGACGAAATATTGGTTCTTGCTGACGGGGTCGATCCAGAAATTCTTCTTGTGGTACTGGATGCTCGAGTTGAGGGCGGCGACGACATTCTTCATGACCTCGGACTGATTCAGCCCCAGGTCGGCGGCCTTCGCCCGGTCGACGTTGATGATGAACTCGGGATAGTCGAGGCGCTGGATGATCCGGGCATCGACGACCCCGTCGACCTTCCTGACCTTCGGGAGGATCTGGTCGGCGACGCGACGGGCCTGGGGCATGTTCTTGCCCGAGATCCTCACGTTGATCGGCGACGACTTCCCTTCGTTCATGGCCGACCGGATCATGCCCCCCGCGTCGAAGGCGAACTCGAGGTCGGAGAACGACTTGTCCTTGGCGAACCCGGTCCGGAGCATCTGCACATACTCCTGCGCGGAGTGGTGACGATGCTCGGCAAGCTGGACCTTGATGACCGAGTCCATCGGGCCCGCGTTCGGGGTGTAAGCGGCCGAGAGGTCGGCGACCACTCCGAGCTCGGAGATGATCACCTGCACGTCCTTGCCGACGACGTCGCGGACGAACGCCTCGACCTTCTCGACCCGCTTCTCGGTCTCCTCGATCCGGGTACCGCTCGCCGCCCTCGCATAGATTTCGAAAGCCCCGGCGTCGACCTCGGGGAAGAACTCGCGACGCAGTTGGCTGCCGAGAAGCCCCAGGACCGCCACGAGCGTGACCACCGCCGCGAGGACGACCCCGAGCCGGAATTTCATCGCCCGGTTGAGTTGGCGGACATACCAGCGGATCCCCATCTCGATCAGCGCCTCCCAACGGGCGAAGGCCGCCGAGAACAGGCCGCGCCAGGCCGCCTTTCTGGGCTCCTCGACATGGTCTTCGGGCTGGGCCGCGTGCTCGCCGGAACCCGCCCCTTCGTGACCGTGGGCATGGGAATGAGCGTGGGGACGCAGCCAGCTCGCCGACCGCGACGGGACGAGGGTTCGCGAGAGGAGGTAGGCCGACCCCATCGCGAAGGCGACGGCGGCCGCCATCGGGCGGTAGAGGAACTCGCCGAGGCCCGGCATCAACGCGAGCGGGGCCAGCACGAGGAGGGTACACAAGCTGGCGACGAGTTCGGGCATGGCGACCTCGCTCGCCCCGAGGTAGGCCGCCTCCTCGGGCGACGCCCCCAGGCCGAGGTGCCGGTGCGTGTTCTCGAGGCAGATGATGGCGCTATCGACCAACGGCCCGATCGCCAGGGAGAGCCCGGCGAGGGTCATGACGTTGATCGTGTTGCCCGTCGTATAGAGTCCGACGAGCGCCGCCAGGACCGCGACGGGGATGGTCAAGACGGCGATCACCGTCATCCGCCACTCGCCGAGGAACAGGAGGATCACGAGGGAGCAGAGCACCGCCCCGAGGATCCCTTCTTCCATCAGGCTCTCGATCGACTGGCGTACATAAACCGATTGGTCCATCACGAGCTTCAGGTCGATGCCGCCTCGAGTGAGGCGGGCCTTCATATTATCAAGCGCCCCGCGGAGCGTGTTGACGACCTGCAATGTGCTGGCCCCGAGCTGGCGGAACACGGGGACATACACCTGGCGCTTGCCGTTGACGCGGACGACGTTCGTCTGGATGAAGCTCGCGTCCTTCGGCGTCGCGACGTCGGCGAGATAGGCCGAGTTGCCATGCTCGTTGCGGAGCGGGATCTGCGCCATGTTGCCGACGACGTCGAACATGGAGTTCGAGTCGATCGCGAAGTCGGTTGCGCCGAACTTGGCGCTCCCGGTGGGGAGGAAGACGTTGTAATCATCCACCGCCCGCATCACGTCCTGCGGCGAGAGGTGCCGGGCCTGGAGCTTCACGCGGTCGAGGTAGAGCATGACCGCCCGGACCTTGCCGCCGTAGACGAGAGGCGCGATCGCCCCCGGCTGCGACATGATCTGCGGGCGGATCTCGTAGCGACCGGTGTCGAACAGGGCGGCCTCGCCTTGCGTCGCGCTGTCGAGGGCGAGCAAGCAGACGGGCGTCGTGCTCGTCGGGTCGTAAGGCAGGACGACCGGCGGCAGGGTGCCCGGGGGCATCGTCGGATATTCCCAACCGGCGAGCGAGTTCACCTCGGTCAAGGCACCGCTGCGGTCGATGTTGCTCCGGAAGTAGTCGCGGACGATGCTCACCCCGACGATCGACCGCGACTCGAGCCGCCTCCCCCCCGTCGCCTGGACCACGCCTCGCTCGAGCCGGGCCGTGATATTCTTCTCGATGCTCGCCGCGGGCATGCCGCCGTAGAAGACCAGCGTCTGCACCGCCGGACTGCGGAACACCGGCAAGATATCAATCGGGATCGAATACGCCGCGAGCGTGCCGAGGACGACCACCGCCAGCGACATGACCGTCACCGCGATCGGATTCTTGAGCGATATCTTGATCAATCCATTCATGGAAGAGAGGACTCCGGCAAGTCCTGGGGAGGACCGCGATTGGCCAGGGATGAAGGGAGAGGAGAATGGATCCACAGATGACGCGGACGGACGCAGATTTTTTAAGATTGTTTTTCTAAATCTGCGTCCGTCTGCGTCATCTGTGGATCCATTTGAATTCCATCCGGGATTTTTCTCCGATCAAGAGCGGCTCTGGGCGACGACCGGCATGCCGGCTTCGAGGGGGACGCTCGAGCGGAGGACGACCTCGTCGTCGGGCTTGAGGCCCGAGTCGACCTCGATGATGCTGCCGTTGTCGGTGCCCAGCTCGACCTTCACCCGCTCGACCTTGCCGTCCCTGACGACTTGCACGACCCCTTTCCGCTTCTCGGACCGTTCGAGGACGCAGGCGACCGGCAACGTGAGCCTCTTCGACGCCGGTTCGAGTGCGATCGTCGCGCGGCCGTACATCCCTTCGCGGAGCCGGCCGTTAGGGTTGGGGATGTCAATCTCGATGCGCATCGTCCGGGTGAGGGGATCCTCGGACTCGGCGATTCGCGAGATCGGGGCCTTGAAGACCTGGCCCTCCAGCCCGTCGATGGTCAGGACGACCGGGTCGCCCGCGCCGGCCAGGGCGACGTCGGGGTCCGGCACGCGGACGACAACACGCATCAGGTCGGTCCGGGCGACCGTCAGGAGCGGCAACTCGCCGCCGTCGGAGGCCGATCGGATGAACGAGCCGGGGTGGAAGAATCGGTGGGTCACCACGCCGTCGAAGGGGGCGACGATCTTGGCGTAGGCCACGTCCACGCGGGCCTTCTCGAGCCGGCTCTCGGCCACATCCACGGCCGAGCGGGCCTCCTCGACATCGACCTTGACCTCTTCGATCTTCATCAAGGCGCTGGAGAGTTGGGTCTTGGCGGTCTTGGCCGCGAGGTTCGCGGTCGCTTCGGCGGCCTTGGCCCCCTCGAAGTCGTGCAGTTGCTCGTCGACCAGCTTCTTGTCGACCGCGCGGTGCTCATACAGCGAGTTCACCCGGACGTACTGGGCCTCGGCGAGCTTGCGGTTGGCGACCAGCCGGGCGATGTCGGCCTCCACCTGGGCCGCGGTGGCGGCGGCGGTATCGCGGTCAGCTTCGGCCGTCTTGACCTTGGCCTCCGCCTGCCGGGCACGCACCTTGGACTGCTCAAGGAGGGCCGAGGCTTCATGGACCGCCTGCCGCTCGCGAGGCACGTCGATCTCGGCCAGGACCTGCCCTTTCTTGATATGCGAACCGATGTCGACTTCCTGAGTCTTCAGATATCCCGAGACCATCGCCTGGAGTTGGACCGACTCGATCGAGTGGACGGAGCCCGGCTGGCTGGTCTTTCGCTCGATCCCGCCGACCTTCGGGACGACCACGTCGACCGACGTCGCGGCCGGGGCCCCAGCGGCACTGGCATCGGCGTTGCCGTGCGAGTCCTTGGCCTCCCCGGCCTCGAGCGACGCCCCACGGCCCCTCGGGCGGTATTCGACCGCGACGGCCACGGCGCCGAGGACCAAGAGACTGGCGACGGGTTGCCACCACTTCCAGGACTTCTGACGCGCCGGGCGAGGGTTCGGCCGGGCGGTGGCTTCCGCTTGAGTCGTCACGAGGCTCGACCTCCGGAGTAGTGGTGCGGGACCGACGTGCGTCCCGATTTCGTCGACGAAATCGCGGCCGACCGGGACGGACTGAGGGTCGGGAGAGTCATGCACAATTCACGATCCGAGTAGGTGGGCACCGCCCACCGAGCCTTTCGGGATTGCCGGTGGGCGGTGCCCACCATGCAAAACGTGAAGTAGGCCGCGTCGGAGCCCTCGACGCCCCTGGGCTTCGGCCAAAGTCCAGGGACGAGGGGGGTCGAAGACTCCGGCGCGGCCCACCTCGAACCCCCGGACCTCCGCAAAGCCGACGACCCGGAGAGGGTCCGGGGCATTGTCGGCGAAGGCATTCTAGCCGGGCTTCGGTAAGGGCTCGGTAAGCCGAGAGTAAATTCCGCTTAACCAAGGGATCCCCCCTTCCCCAAACCCGATCATGGTGATTGCAATGGGGTTGAGGCACGACCACTGATCGCGACGGTGGACCCGGCGAGGGTGGATCGCTCGACTTGAAATTCCTGCCGGGAGAGGTGGGAACGGTCCCCGATCGGAATGAGGATCTCATGGGCATCCGGCTACTCGTCATCGAGGACGAGGCGAACATCGCCGACTTCCTGGTGCGCGGGCTGACCGAGGAAGGCTTCACGGTCGAGCACGCCGCCGACGGCGTCGCGGCCTGGCATGCGTTGCGCTCCGGGGGTTGGGACCTCGTCCTGCTCGACTGGTGGCTCCCCGGCCTCGACGGCCTCTCGCTCCTCCGCCAGTTCCGCGAGCGAGATCGTCAGACCCCCGTCCTCTTCCTCACCGCCAGGGACCAGGTCGAGAACCGAGTCCTGGGCCTCGACACCGGCGCGGATGATTACGTCAGCAAACCTTTCGACTTCGACGAGTTGCTCGCGCGGGTCCGGGCCCTGATCCGACGACGGGACAACAGCCCCGGCCTGGTCCTCTCCCACGGGGACGTCTCCGTGGACGTCGTCACCCAGCGGGCCGAGCGGGCCGGGCGAGGCCTGGAGCTCACCGCCAAGGAGATGGCGCTGCTCGTCTACTTCCTCCGCAACGCGGGCCGGGTCCTCTCGAGGACCCGAATCTACGAGCATGTCTGGGGAGGCGGGATCGACGGTCCCTCGAAGACGCTGGACGTACACGTGATGGAGCTTCGCCGCAAGCTCGAGGTCTCGGGCCCTCGGGTCATCCACACGCTCCGAGGCCGGGGCTACCTGTTCGGCGACCCGCCCGGCGCGATGACTGAGGAAGTGCGATGAGCCTGGCGACCCGACTCTCGTCGTTCTTCCTGATCGCCCTGGCGCTCGTCCTCGCGGGCTTCTCGGGGACTTTGTACCTGCTCACGAAGCGGGACCTCGTCAAGCAGAACGACGAACGGCTCGAGCGGGCCCTCGAGACCCTCGAGGCGTCGGTCGACATCGAGCCGGGGGGCCTGGAGTGGGAGCCCTCCGACCGGCACCTGACCCTCGGCGCGGACCCGGGCATCGACGCCGTGCGATGGGCCGTGCGAGACGGCCGAGGCGTCCTGGTCGACCGCTCGTCGAACTCGAAGACTGGAGCGTTTCCGCTCGGCTGGTCGCCCGAAACCCCTCCGAAAAAGGCGAGTGACGGCCCGGTCTTCGGTTCCGTCCCCGGCTGGCGACTGGCGGGTCGGAGGCTCCGCCTCGACGAGCTCCTGCGACAGGGCCGAGGACACCCCGACGACGAGCCCGGATACGAGGTGCAATACCCGGTCCTCGACCTGGTCGTCGGCATGTCCCCCGCGCCCGTCGAGGCGACCCTCGCCCGCTTGAGGATGACCTTGGGGATGCTCTCGTTGGCCGTCTGGATCTCGGCCGCGGCGGTGGGGCGTTGGCTCTGCCTCCGCGCCCTCGCCCCGATGCGGCGGATGGCCAGCGCGATGACGGCCATGACCGCGGCCGACCTCGGACGCCGGCTCCCGAGGCCCGGCACCGGCGACGAGCTCGACGAGCTCGGCCAGGCCTTCAACGACCTCCAGGACCGGCTGCACGAGGCCTTCGCACGCCTGAACGAGGCTTATGAGCTACAACGCCGATTCGCGGGCGACGCCTCGCATCAGCTCCGCACCCCCCTGGCGGCCCTCCTCGGGCAGGTCCAGGTCGTCCGCCGCCGCGACCGATCCCCCGAGGAATACCGGCGCGTCCTCGACCTGGTCCAGGCCGAAGGGGTCCGGCTCCGGCAGATCGTCGACTCGCTCCTCTTCCTGGCGAATCCGAATGGGTCCCGCCCCGATCCCCAGCCGCTCGACCTTGTGGCGTGGGCCCCTGATCACCTCGGGCGTTGGTCATCCCACGCCAGGGCGGCCGACCTTCGCCACGAGATCACCGCATCCTCCCCGCTCATGGTCCGGGCCCACGAAGCCTTGCTCGCCCAGCTCGCGGACAACCTCCTGGAGAACGCCGGCAAGTACAGCACCCCCGGGACCCCCATCGTCGTCCGGGTCGGGCGAGACGGCTCGTCGGCGACCCTGGCCGTGGAGGACCGCGGTCAGGGCCTGGCGGCCGAAGACCTGGCGCGAGTCTTCGAGCCCTTCTACCGGACCGAGGAGGCCCGCCGCAACGGCCAGGGCGGCGTCGGCCTCGGCCTGGCCGTCGCCCGACGGATCGCCGCCGCGTTCGGCGGCTCCTTGACCGCCCAGAGCTTGCCCGAGGGGGGGACACGATTCCTCCTCCGCCTCCCCGAGGACCACACCTCCAATTATCGCGAAGATGTCGATCCATTGGATTCAATCATCGATACCATTCCGACATCGGGATAAGAAGGAGCCAAAGTCCATCCGCAGATGACGCAGATTGACACAGATGAAAATTTTGAAAACCAATTTTATCTGTGTCAATCCGCGGACAAGTTCGCCTTTCCTTATCCGTCTTTCCTCTGTGTCGAAAAGACAATGACCCGACGTCAGGTCGTTGTTTTCATTCCACGAACGCCGCGAACTCGACCTGGATCTCCCCCTCGCCGCGGAAGGTCACGTTGTAGATCGGCAGCCCTTTGGCGAGGTGGCCCAGCGAGTTCTTCGTGTGGACCGCGTCGAGCGACCTGATCTCGGCGAGCAAGGCGGCTCGGATGTCCTTCTCGAACTCGGGGACGAGGTCGGCCTGGAGGAGGAGGAAGTCCACGAGAAGGCCGAAGAGATACTCGCTCACCTGCGGATGATAGATAAACATCTGAGATTCGAAGAACGACGGCGAGATCAGCGGGATCGGCGTGAAGGGGTGGAGCGGCCCCTCGATCCGGGTGATCAGGACGGCCCGCTCGTTGTGCTGGCCGTGCAGCGACTCGAACTCGGCCCGGAACGCCCCCTCCCAGCGGGTCCGGAAGAAGGCGCAGAGGACGTCGAGGACCAGGCCCGACCGGACCCGGTAATCGGCCGAGTGCTGGTGCATCAGCCGGATGTGCCCGCAACCGATCGCCTCCACCCTGCAGAGGTGCTCGAGCACGGCGTCGCGGTGCATGAGCGGCGGACGTCGGAGGAACTGGCGCCATTCCGAGGGATCGCTCGCATACTCGGCGATCGCGGCCTCCAGGCGGGGGTCCTTCCGCATCGACTCCACCACCTTCGACACGGTGGTCTGGTCGGTGTGCATGTAGAACCCGCCGAACGCGTCGATCCTGCGCTCGAGCAAGCCGAGGATGACGTCCTGATCGAGCGGTCGGCCGATCACCGCCTCGATCGCCGCCATGACCAGGAGGAACTGGCCGGCGTCGCCCCCAGGCGTCCCGAGGATGCTGCGGTCGTCGCGGCCGTCGATGCAGGAAAGCTGGGTGTGGAGCACCAAGGCAGCGAGCTTGATCCAGCAGACGGAGAGCGGGTCGCCGAGGTGCCGCTGGACCTGCTCGATCGAGAGTCCCGCCGGTTCCCCGTCCTGGAACTCGGGGAAGATGATCTCGGTGAGGACGTCGCAGCGGTCGAGGATGGACGGGTCCCGAGTCGTCCGAAACCCGAGGCTCAGCCAGTGCGCCATCCCGCCGGCCAGGGCGGCGACATAGCGCATCCCCTGCCCTTCGAGTTTCCGGGCCACGTCGCTCGCCCGTTCGCCACTCCCCGAGACGACCACGAGCGGCGTCTCCGTCCCGAGACGTCCGGCGAGCGAGTCGAGCCGCTCGACGGGGATCCAGTCGGCGCCCGGGATGTATCCGAGCGGGCCGACAAATTCCTGTGGGTCGCGGACGTCGATGAGTCGAACACCAGGGCCTTGGCCGGCCACGAACTCGGCCGGCACCAGCGGCGTCCCCCGCTCCGACCGGGAAAGCCGGGCGCACCAGTTCGCAGTCCACGCGTGCGGAGGGGGCCCGGCGACCGGCTCGGCTCCGGCCGTTTCGTTCGGCTTCGACATGTGACGACTCGCTCCCGTTCGACGTTCGGTCCAGGCCCACAGAGTACCTGTTCCGTCGCCCGGCCCGCAACGACCGAGCCTGGTCGTTCTGAACACTCAAGAAATGACGAGTCCGTCCGACAGCCCGATCCGGATCGTCTCTCCGCGAATTTCGCACCGCGCGAGGTCTTCAGTTGAGATGGCGGAGTCCGGGAATCTTCTGGCTCGTCCCCCGAGCTTTGGAAGAAGGACCAGGGATCCTTCAAGACGCCGTTACGTCGAATCCTACGCCCAAACCGTAGATTTTCGCTTCCTTAAGCCAATAAGCCAGGCGTCCACGACAAAATGCCACGGACCTACGCCATCACTGCGCACCTTTTTCGCTCACCAACAACGTAAACTGCTCAACAGATTCTCAGCGAGCGAATTCGACAGTTCCGATAGAGTCGGCCGGCACAATCGATGTAGTCCCCCGAAAGCACGCGAACAACCGACCAAGGAATGGCGAATCTGCCGAAACATGCGTTATCCTCGATTGTCGATGCTCTCGACACGTTCGCAATCCATAACGCCACCGATAACAGCCCATACTTCCGGCGATGCGGCCTCGACGACTCGCGTCCTTCGTGGATCGGTCGTCTTCGCCCCCCGTCGCTGCCCACCGGAGGTCCGTTAGAATGCCGCACATCCTTAAGTTTGCGATTCGTTGCCTCCCGTCTCTTCCCAGCATAGGGCCTTCATCCCTTGGTCCTCGACGCCTCGAACGATCGGGACTTCGACCCCTTGTCGAGGCCTTCGAAGGGCGAGTGCTCCTGAGCGGGGCGTCGCTCCAATCGCATGTCGAATCCCTCGAGATCGGCCGAACGGTCCACGTCGCCAGGATCCCTTCCGGGGACGACACGACCCGGGCCACGATGACCGCAACGACGCTGACGGACGTCTCGGTCAACGCCGCCCGAGGTGGCAAAACCGTCCTCTCGGCGACGCTCACGTCCAACGGCGCCCCGGTGGCCTACGCGGTCGTCCGCTTCCAGGTCCGGGGAAAGCCGGTCGGCTTTGCCATCACGGATGCGAATGGAATCGCGAGCGGCACGACCGCCAGGTTCACGGGCGGCCGCCCGGCGATCGTCCCCGGAGTTGTCAAGGCGGTCTACGCGGGCGACCCATCCCACCTCCGCAGCGTGAGCCGGGGGAAGCTGACGGTCAGTGCGACCTCGACCAGCCTGACCCTCTCCCCGGTCGACGGGCGTTATGACGATTCCGCCTTCGCGGATGTCAAACTGACGTCCCGAGGCAAGCCCATGTCGGATGGACAAGTGATCCATTTCTACCTCAACGGACAAAGCATCGGCGCCGCCACGACCGACTCGTCCGGCCGCGCGAGTGCTCGACTTAGCCTCCGGCAGACGCCGCTCAACGCGGGTGTGTATCCCAACATCATTACCGCCGTCTATGAAGGAAGTAAGGTGGCACGGCGAAGCGTTGCTGTTGCTACGCTCACGGTCGAGAGAGCCCCGCTCTCGGTCACTCTCAGTAATCTGGCCCAGACGTACGACGGAACTCCGAAGCTCGTCACCACGGGTGCGTTCCTCGTCCCGATCGGATGGAAGGGCTCCGTCGACTATTCGGGAATCCCCCTTTCGGTCACGTACACCGACTCGAGTGGCCACGTCATCGCGGCCCCAACCGCGGTCGGATCCTATCACGTGAGCGCGACCGTCGCCGATCCGAACTACGTCGGGGATGCGTCCGGAACCCTCGTGATTTCGCCTCCATAAGCCGTCGGTGACAGTTCCCTTCAACGACGTCGGCACGCGTGATCCGTGCGATCCCAAAACCCGTCGCATGGCCCAGAGGAGGGAAGGCGGAGCTTTCCCTCTTGGTGTATTCGAACCTCCTCGCACATGCCTCCCACTCGAGCGAGTCCCGGACCGTTGAAAATAATCACCCCGTTTTCCCAGTCTTCGCCAATTGCACCAATTGCGGCAACCTTGTTAGACTTGACGATCGTGCGTGGCCGTTGATTCGACGGCCCGGCCCTTAGAGACGGATGCAAGGCCGTCTCGACGAGGGTTTTCTCCGTCAAACGAGGAGGACACGGCTCGTGACACCGGGAGGTTACCGACGGATCCGAAGGTTCGTCGTGGACCTCGTTGAGTGAGGGTTCGCCGCGATCGAAGAAAAGACGGTAGGCGAGCCACGCTTCCGGGTGTGATTTTTTGCGCGCCGATCGAGGACGAGGACCATCGACGGAAAGACACGCCATACGTCTCTGTCGATGGATGTGATCGCTTCAAGAGCCATGAGGGCTTGCCTCGGAATACGGCGCCTCCCTCGGCACGAGGACGAACGACTCGCGCCATCCCCGTACCGTATCCCCCCACAAACACGGTGGTTGTTCGCTGGAGGTCTCATGTTGCGAAACTTTGGATTTGAGAACGAGAGGTTGCCGTCTCGGCCCGAGGCCGATGACACCGAGGGCCGAGGTCGGATGTCGAGCCAGGACGGTGGTCGGGCTCGCCGCGACCGCTCTCGCAGGCCGCTCGTCGTCGAGCCGGTCGAAGAACGAGTGCTCCTGAGCGGGGCGTCGCTCCGCGCATTGGCGGATGCCCCGCATCTCGGCCACTCCGCGATCGTCGGTACGAACCACGCCGGTGCCCACGAGATCCACGCGGCCGTGGCTTCGCAGGCACGTCGGGTGCCGAAGGCCGCGACGATCATGACCAACGTCTCGGGCTACGGGGTCATGAACGGGACGGCGACCCTCACGGCGACGGTGACCTCCAACGGTGCGCCGGTGCAGAACGCCATCGTCCGCTTCCAGCTCAAGGGCAAGGTCGTCGCCGTCACGTATACCGACGTCAATGGCGTCGCGGTCGTGCCCAACGTCCGGCTCAAGAACTACATCCCGGGGACCTACCCCGTCGCCATCAAGGCCGTCTACGCCGGCGATCGCACGCACCTTCGCAGCATCGGCCTCGGGGCCCTCGCGGTGAGCCAGTTCCCGGCGAGCCTCAACGACGTGTCGGGCAGCGGCCTTTACAACGGGAATGCCACGCTGACGGCCACGCTCAAGTCCAACGGGACTCCGCTCACCGGCCAGTCGGTCCAGTTCCTGGTCAATGGCAAGGTCGTCGGCACGGCCTCGACCGACGGCCAAGGGATCGCGACCCTCTCCGGCGTGCCCCTCGCGGGGATCAACACCGGGGTCTACGCCGACGCGATCACCGCGAAGTTCGAGGGGGGGATCACCTACACGCAGAGCACGAGCAGCGGCACCCTGACGGTGAACAAGTCGCTCGCAATCGTCGCCCTCGGCAACCTGACCCAGGCCTACAACGGGATGCCGAAGTCGGTCACCGTCACCACGAGCCCGGCGGGCCTGCTCACGAACGTCTCGTACACCGACTCGACCGGCAAGCCCGTGGCCAGCCCGACCGGGGTCGGGACCTACTCGGTGATCGCGACCGTCGCCGACCCGAACTACGTGGGCTTTTCCACGGGCACCCTCGTGATCACGCCGGTCCCGCTCCAGGTCAACGGCACCTTCACGGCCGCCGACAAGACCTATAACGGGACCACCACCACGTCCGTCACCGCGGCCAACGCCTCGGTGACGGGCCTGTTGGCGGGCGACTCCGCCACGCTGGTCACGACCCAGGCCTTCGGCGTCTTCGACTCGAAGAACGTCGGCACCGCCAAATTGGTGGCGGTGCTCGGCCTGGCCCTCACGGGCCCCGACGCCTCGAATTACGTCCTGATCCCGCCCACGACCACCGCGGACATCACCCCGGCGCCCATTGGCGTCTCCGGGATCGTCGCCGACAACAAGGTGTACGACGCCACCACGGGAGTTGCCCTCGACGTCTCCCAGGCCAGGCTCGACGATGACGTCCCCCCCGGCGAGGAATTATCCTTGAACTTTAGCAAGATCAAAGGCGAATTCGACAGCAAGGATGTCGGCACGGGCAAGTCGGTCGTGGTCACCGGCATCACCCTCGACGGGGCCGACGCCGCGAATTACCTGGTGATCCCGGTCACGACCACGGCCGACATCACCGCCGCCACACTCACCGTCACCGGGATCAAAGGGGTCGACAAGCCGTTCGACGGCACCACCAACGCCACCCTCGACACCTCGGCCGCCGCGCTCCAGGGAGTCCTCACCGGCGACGACGTGACGCTCGTGACCACGGGGGCCACCGGCACCTTCGACACGCCCGACGTGGGCGACAACAAGACCATCACCGTCAGCGGCCTCACCCTCGCCGGGGCCGACGCCGGGAATTACTCGTTGACTCAGCCCACCACGACCGCCAACATCACCGCATAGTCCAGCAGCAGCTCCGAAGTGGTCTGACGTACTTCAGCACACGCTCGGACGAGCCGGCTCCCCGGAAACCCGGGATTCCCTAAATCATTTTGATGCTTTCAAGCATCCTCCCGCCGTCCTCCGCCCGTCGCAAAGCTTCTTCGCCACTCCCCTTACCCAACGGCGACTTTCGCCCCCTGCCCTGAAGACTCGGCCGAGCCACCCGGATCCCGTCCCGGGCGATCGCGATCTTATAATTGCGCCAATGCCTCGGCGTGTGGGGCCGCACCCCCTCTCGACGAATGACCCGGGTCCGGGAAGAGTCTTTCAATTCGCGAGGCGACGGTTACACTCGGGGCGAATCCGGGACGGGACGAGCCGGCGAAGGGGCGACACGTCCTCGATCGATCCCCGGTCGACTCGCTCGGCCCGGCCGATGGCCCGCAATTCTTCATGACCCATCCAACCGCGTTGTTCCTCTCCGAATCGAGGGCTGGAGTCTTGATTATGCCTTTTGCGCTGGCTCGGGTAAGGGGTCGGTTGACGACGACCTTGGCGTCGTTCGTCCTGGGAGGGCTCTGTTTGGCCGCGACGGCCGACGCGCAGGAAACTCCGAGCGGGACCGCCGCGTCGAAGGCGGACGTACTGGCGCTCACCTCGACCTGGAAGGGCGAGCGATCGGCCGACGGCCGGCCGAAGGTCAGCGACGACCTGGTCCGCCGCATGAAGATGGTCTCGATTGAGGAAGCCTGGGAGCTCCTGCGGATCAAGGGCTTCGAGAACCAGTTCGCCGGCGGCTGGCAGATCCTCCGCCCGGACAAGCCGTTCGTGGGACGGGCGCTCACCGCCTCGTACCTCCCGAGCCGGCCCGACTTCGTGGAGCGCGTGAACCAGCTCGGCAAGGCCGAGGGCCGCATCGGGCCGACGAACTCGTGGCCGATCGACATGCTCCGGAAGGGGGACGTCTACATCGCCGACGGGTTCGGCAAGGTCGCCGACGGCACCCTGATCGGGGACAACCTCGGCAACGCCATCTATGCCAAGTCCGGCAACGGCGTCGTCTTCGACGCGGGCGCCCGCGACATCGACGGCCTCGCCGCGATCCACGGGTTCAACGCGTTCGTCCGGGGCTGGGACCCGTCGTTCATGAAGAATATGCTTATGTACTCGATCAACCGCCCGATCCGCATCGGCCAGGTCACGGTCCTCCCCGGCGACATCATCCTCGCCAGGCGCGAGGGCGTGATCGTCATCCCGCCCCACCTCGCCGAAGAGGTCGTCCTCAGCTCCGAAGTCGTCCGCCTCAAGGACGAGTTCGGACACCTCCGCCTCCGCGAAGGCACTTATACCCCCGGCCAGATCGACGTCCCCTGGACCGACGCCATCAAGGCCGACTTCTTCAAGTGGCTCGACGCCCAGCCCAACAAGCCCCCGACCCCTCGGGCCGAGATCGAGAAACGCCTGTAACTCGATCTCACATCTCTCTCGAAACCCGGTTTTTCTTCAAAACCGGGTCTCTGCCCCAAGGCCAGGCCACACCAACGGTTCGGTGGGCGATGCCCACCCCACGAGAAAGGCATGTTCATCCCTCGTAGGGTGGGCATCGCCCACCGAATCTGCCGGCTCACCCTTCGAAACGCGGACCGTTCTCAAAGCCGCGTTTCGAGGGAGCCCCTTTACAGCTTCAAGCACTCGCAAAGATCGCCCGAAGACGCTCGCCGACGATCGCGTCCTCGCCCGGCTCCATCATCCAGACGCCGATGGAGAGACGACGGCCGGAGCCCGGTCCGACCTCGATGCTGGGCTTGCCGGCGCGGAGCTTCTCGACGACCTGGGCGGGGGTCACGCCCAGGGCCTTCGAATCCCAGTTGATCCGGAGGTGCGGCACGGCGTTGGCGCCCGAGGGGACGTAGACCTCGGTCTTGACGTCCTTGAACGACGCGAGGGCGTCGGAGATCGTCTTACAGCGCCCTTCCCAATCCTTCCAAACCGCAGCGTGGTCTTCCTTGAGGTAGGTCTCGAGGGCCACGAGCATCCCGATGATCTCTTCCTTGTTGACCTTGTTCGTGCGGCCGATCGTGTCGCCGTTGGGGCTGGTGTTGAGCTTGGCGGCGGCGATCAGGTCCTTGTCGCCGAGCAAGAGCCCCGCCGACTGCGGCCCGCGCAGGCCTTTGCCGCCGGAGAAGGCGACGAGGCTGAAGCCGAGCTTCGTGAATCGCCAGAGGTTGTCGACCGGGGGGACATCCGCCGCCGCGTCGATCAGCGTGGGGATCTTGTGCTTCTTGGCGATCGCGATGAATTCTTCGTGGTGGACCTTCCCGCTCGAGTCCGCGGAGTTCAGGAAGAACATCATCGCGGTCTTGTCGTTGATCGCCTTCTCGAGTTCCTCGGCCGTCTCGACCTCGACCATCTTGACGCCGGTGTTGCGGATGGCGTGGTCGTAGTTGACGCGATGGGAGCGCTGGACGATGACCTCGCTCTTCATGCCTTCGAGGTTCGGCAGCCGGCTCATCTTGTCCTTGTCGGAGCCGGTGAGGCAGGCGGCGGTCCCGAGCATCATGGCCGAGGCACAGCCGGACGTCACCAGGGCCGCGGGGCAGCCGATCAGCTCGGAGATCTTCCGGCCGACGGCGGCATGGACCTCGTCCAGCATCACGAACTTTCGCGAGGCGGCCTGCATGGCCGCCATGACTTCGGGACGCATCAACGACCCGGTCATCATCGTGAAGGTGCCGGCCGCGTTGATGAAGCTCCGGACGCCGAGCTCCTCGATCATGTCACGTCCCGGCGAGTGATCGGCGGCCGCGGCGGCGTACGCCTCGCCGCCGGGGAGGAGCATGCGCACGCCGGGCAGGCCGGCAAGGACGCTGAGGAACGCTCGACGCTTGGTCTTCAGGGAACCGCCCATCTCGATTGGCCTCCGACGTTCGTGGATCTTCGGGAGACTCGACGTGACGCAACACCGTCCGGGGTGATCGTTGATCGAATTGGCCGAGGAGAGGACGGCCGAGGAGAGTCTGTCGACTTGGCGCGCCCTCCAGGTTACCGGGCGATCGCTCGGGAAATGGTCCGACGGACCCACTCGTCGAACGGCTCTCGGTTCCCGTCCCAGATCCGGGCCCCCGTGGACCGGTAATCCTTGGGGAGGGTCTTCCAATCGGGGCGGGAAAGGCCGTTCAGCTCGTAGACGATCCTCCCGTTGCGGACGGTCATCTCGCAGGACAACCTCTTGTCGCCGCGGAGGAGCGCCCCGTAGCCGTCGATGTAGCCGAAGGAGCCGGTCTCGAGCCGCAGGACGGCGACATCCGCCGGTGCGCCGACCGAGAGGTTCCCGAGTTGTTCCTGACGGAGCGAACGCGCGGGGTTCCAGGTCGAGCGGAGGATCACGTCCTCGAGCGGCATCCCCAGGACGAGGAACTTGCTCATGACGTTCAGCATGTCCTTCATGCCCGCGAGTGCGCTATTGATGTGGAGGTCCGTCGAGATCGTATCGGGCTTGAATCCTTCCTCGTAGATCGGGACCGCGACCCGCCACGCGAAGCTGCCCCCGCCGTGTCCGACGTCGAAAAGGATCCCGCGCTTCCGGCCTTCGAACAACGCCGGGTTCGCATGGCCCGAGGGGTCGAGCTCGCCGCGGAGGCCCGAGTAGACGTGGGTGTAGATGTCACCCGGGCGGAGCTTCTTCGTCAGCAGTTCCTCGAGCGACTTCGTCTTCGGGTTCGCCCGACCGAAGTCGATCATCACGGGGATGCCCGCCAATCGGCCGGCCTCCACGGCCCGGTCCACCGCGGCGAAGTCGGCGCCTGGGTAGTGGGCCGTCTTGATCCCGACGACCCAATCCTTGTACTTCTTGGCCATCGCGGCCGTGGGCTCGGGCTGCATGTCGCCGAGGTCCCGCTCGAAGTTCCTCCCGCGCATGCCGTGCCCGACGATGTTGATGAACGCCAGGACGCGGGTCCTCGAGCGGTCGATGATCCGCGTCTTGAACTCCTCGAAGTCCCGCCAACCGGCGCATCCGGCGTCGGCGACCGTCGTCACCCCGGCGCGGAAGGTGAAGCCGTCGGGGGCGACGCTCTGCCCGCCGACATAAGAGTTCCGCTCACCAGGGCCCGCGAACACGTGCACATGCTCGTCCACGAGCCCGGGGGTGACGTAGAGTCCCGAGACATCCACGCTCTTCAACGCCTTGGCGGGGTCGATGTTCGGCGCGACCTCCGCGATCTTGCCGTCGAGGATCGCGACGTCGGCGACGGCATTCCTGTGATTCTTGGGGTCGATGACGTGGCCGCCACGCAACAAAAGATGATACTGCGGCTGCACGCTCGCACTCGCGGCGAGGATCAGAATAAGACCGGCTGGCAGCGACATCGTGGTCCCCTCGCGGATGTCCGGGGTGTTTGGAAGCGTCGTGTCGTCCCACCCACATGTTGGGACAACGGCGACTCCGAATCAAGCCGGGCGCAGGCCGACGGACGATAGAATGCGTGCGCGCGGTCTGATACACTCGCCGCCGACGTCGACACATCCGCCTATACCTCCGGAATTCGCACGAAAAGGATGGGAGACATGAGCAGAGTTCGTCTGGTCGCCCTCGCGCCGATCGCCCTGGCCCTCGGCCTCGCCCAGCCGGCCGTCGGCCAGGCTCCTGCCAAGAAGTTCATCACGAAGAACGGCGAACGCCCCAAGGCGCTCTTCGCCCCCGGCGTGATGGTCGGGAAGACGCTCTACGTCGCGGGCAAGGGGGACTACCGCCCCGACGCCCCCTTCCCGGAGAAGGTCCAGAACTGCCTCAACGAGATCCGCAAGACCTTGCAGATGGCCGGCCTCGACATGGGACACGTGGTGAAGTCGTTCGTCTACCTCGAGGATCCCGACAAGTACGCCGAGATGAACGCCGAGTACGCGAAGTTCTTCCCGAAGAACCCGCCCGCGCGGACGACCCTGGGCGTCCCCCAGGTCCCGGGCGAGTCTCGCGTCGAGATCACCTGCATCGCGTATAGCGACCTCGCCGAGCGGAAGGCGATCGGCTCGCCCCCCGAAGGGCGTCCCTACAGCCCCGGGATCCAGGCGGGCGACACGGTTTACGTCTCGGGCAAAGGGGACCAGACCGCCGACGGCAAGCATCCCGAGACGTTCGAGGAGCAGGTCCGCCAGTGCATGAAGAACGTCCAGTCGACGCTCAAGGAGGCGAACCTGGATTTCAAGAACGTCGTCATGAGCCACGTCTTCCTCGACAAGTATGAGAACCTCGAGGTCGCGGCCAAGGTCTACAAGGAATTCTTCCCGGAGGGTGACGAACCCGCCTGCTCCACCGTCTTCGTCGACTGGATCCCCGGCGGCTCCCACGTCGAAGTGACCTGCTTCGCCACCACCGACCTGGCCAACCGCAAGGTCATCCGCCCGGCCGACTTCAAGCCCGGCCCGATGGAAGCCTCGGTCGTCGCGAGCCCCGGCATCCTGGCCGGCAACACGCTCTACATGTCCGGCCTCTCCGCCTTCAAGGTCGGCGGCAGCCCCGTCACCGCGAAACTCGAAGAACAGGTCGTCGAGATGGCCAAGAACCACACCGCCGTCCTCGAGGCCGCCGGCCTGACCCCCGAAGACATCGTCGCGGGCTGGGTCTACCTCAAAGACATGAAAGACTACAAGCCCATGAACGACGTCTACGGCAAGTTCTACTCCAAGGGCCCCGGCGTCCGCACCTGCCTGATGCCGAACTCCTCCTACGAAAAGAACGACATCCTCGTCCGCGGCTCGTTCATCGGCGCACGGACGAAATAAACGCCCATCGCCGGAAGGGAGAACCATCCGCAGATGACGCAGATGACCGCAGATTAAAACCAATTCTATTTTTAGTGATCTCCATCTGCGTTCATCTGCGTCATCTGTGGATCGTCTGTTCTCCGTCCCTTCTTATCCGTGTTTCATCCGTGTTCAATCCGTGGCTAAAGTCCCCTCCGGGATCCACCCCGGGAACACAAACGCAAACGCCGTGACGATCAACCCCACGATCGCGACGAGCGCCAGGCTGTGCTTGAGGACCGCCCGGAAGATCGCCGCCTCGTTGCCCGTCTGCTGGGTCGCGGCTCCCGCGACGACGATCGACTGCGCGTCGATCATCTTGCCCATCACCCCACCGCTCGAATTGGCCGCCGCCATCAGCACCGGCGAGAGCCCGAGGCGCTCGGCGGTGACCTTCTGCAGGTTCCCAAAAAGGGCGTTCGAGCCCGCGTCCGTCCCCGTCAAAGCCACGCCCAACCAGCCGAGCAGTGTGCCGAAGAACGGGAAGCCCGCGCCGGTGTGGGTCAGGCTCAGGCCGAGGATCGTGTCCATGCCCGAGTAGCGAGTGACGAACGCCAAGCCCACCATGAAGCTGATGGCCAGCAGCGATGGGGCCATCCGAACGACCGTCCTGCCCAGGATCTGCGCGACTCGAACGGGAGAGAGCCCGAGGCCGAACGCGGAGAGGAATCCGCCGAGGAAGACCGCCGTCCCCGGCAACGTGAGCACGTTCAGGTCGACGAAGGCATCCTCGGGCGTTGGCTCCTTCACGACCGGCGGGACCCGGACCACGGCCTTATGGAGCCCGGGCATCGGTTGCTTCAGGGTGGGGAGGCTCAAAGCCGCGACGACCTTCGGCTGGGTCGCGAGGAAGATGAGCAGCGAGGCGAGCAAGAACGGCGACCACCCTTTGAGCACGGCGAAGACCGAGTGGTGCCGCACCTCGGGCGTACCGGCCATCCCGTGGTCATGCCCGAGGACGACCGCCGGACGCCAGATCTTCAGGAACGCAACCATGGCGAGCAGCGAGACAAGAGCGGCGACCATGTCGACCAGTCCAGAGTCCTGGTAGTTGGACCAGTAGAACTGCGTCAGCGCGAAGGAGAGCCCGCTGACGACGAGCGCCGGCCAGACGGCGAACGTCTCGCGCCAGCCGACCATGCTCCGGACGAGCCAGAGCGGCAGGATCGCGGAGAGCGGCGGGAGGATCCGGCCCGTCATGGCGCTGAGCGCGGCCTCGGGCAGGCCGGTGACGCCCGCCAGGACCCGGACCGGATTGCCGACGCCCCCCCAGGCGACCGGCGCCGTGTTCGCGACCAGGCAAAGCGTCGCCGCCTGGAACGGGTCGAAACCCAGGCCGATCAGGAACGACCCCGCGATCGCCACGGGCGCACCGCCGCCTCCGGTCCCTTCGAGGAAGGCCCCGAAGCAGAAGGCCACGAGGATCAGTTGGAGCCGACGGTCCGCCGAGAGCGACGCGATCGACTCCTTCATCACCGAGAACTGCCCCGTCTCGACGGCGATCTCATACAGGAAGATCGACGCGACGATGATCCAGGCGATCCGCCATAAGCCGAACTGGACGCCGAGCGCAAACGCCCCGCCCACCAGGGACGGCGGCATCTTGAAGACGACCAGTGCCAGCATCACCGCGACCAACGCCCCCGCCAGCGCCGCGACCCAGACCCGGGCCTTGAGCACCAGGAGCACGAAGAAGAGCGACAGCACCGGCAACGCCGCGACCATGGTGGAGAGCGGCCAGGCATTCAGCGGGTCGTAGTCTTGTGACCAGGGACTCACGTCTCGTCCTCCCGGCGTCGACGAGGGCCGGATCACGGCCCCGCGTATCAGGCCGCTCTCCGTGAGCCTCTCGAAGGCCGCAATGCCTGAATGAATTCCGAACCCCAACGATCGAAGCCGAGTCGACCGTCGCCGCATCGAACGGTGAAATCCCGACCCGCCTGAGTCATCGCCAGATGCGAATCGGTTCACCCACCGTGCCAGAAGCCAAACACTCTAGGAGATGCGTCCCCCCGTGTCGATCGGGCACCGCAGACACACCGGCCTCAGCATGCCTCAGCGCGAGTCTCCACGAAAGGAATCCGTAAGCGAAACGTCGCGAAGGGGCAGAACTATGGAGGAACCCTCGACGCATAGGAAACCGAAAGCCATGCTCAGACGGCTCGCTTCGATCGTTCTTCTCGTGGGACTCACGGCAGAGGCCCAGACGGTACCCCTGCCCCCGACGACACCCTACCCCGTTCAGCGAGGGAATCTGGGGATCGGGGTCAACCCGACTCCCGTCCCGCTGGTGACCCTGATCCATCACCCGGCGATCCAGGCCGAATTGAAGATGACAAGGGCCCAGGCCGAACGCATCGCCTCGCTTCAAGAAGAGCGTCCCGTCGCGATGGATCGCGTGATGGCGGACTATCGCGCCAGCACGCCCCCGCCGGATCAGGCCGATCCCGAGGTGGTTCAGCTCGTGAAGCAGCAGATGAACGAAGCCCGAGCCACGATCAACGAGCAGTGGGAGTGGTCCACGCTCAACGTCCTGAAGCCTCAGCAGCGCTCACGCCTGGTCCAGGTGCAGGCCCAGGCCGAAGGGCCGTTCGCGTTCACTCGACCCGACTTCGTCGAGAAGATGAACCTGAGCCCTGAGCAAATCGAGTTGATCCAGGAGATCGTCGCCCAAGGCCGAGAGATCATGTGGGAAACCTCGGCCATCCCCCTCCCCCAGCCGCCCGACGATCACCCACTCACCCCGGAAGAACGCATGGACTCGACCAAATCGAAAGAGTTCAAGGAGGCGGCCAAGAAAGGGCGAACCGCGACGCTGAAAGCACGTGCCGAGACGATGCAAGCGATTACCAAGCTCTTCACCAAAGGGCAGCGCGCAAACTACCGCCGACTGCTCGGGCCCCCCTACGACCTCGCGAAGCTGCAGCCCCCGGCTTCGCCGGGCGAGAAACCCGCGACGAAGGAAACGTCTCCTCACAAGTAGGTCGACCTTCGGCCGAGGCGTCATCGCATCGGCCGAGGATCGAGGTCGGGGACGTCAAAAGCACATCTTCCCCCGCACGTCGCAGATGTCGTAAGAGTTCGAGGTGTTTTGGTAGACGTTGGCCAGGGGCAGAGTCGCCCGGCGACCCCGGAGATCTCGGTCACCGGCAATCTCGCCAGCAATGCCTCCGCCGCGTCGTCGTCGAGGATCGCCTCCGCCCCGTAGGGCTTGGCCGAGTCCGAGATCAGCTTCGCCAGCGTCCGGCTCCGCGCGATCCCGACGGTCACGGGGACCCGGACCTGCTCCCTAATCCTGTTGCGGATCGCCTCGGCCGTCTCTTGCAGGTCCTCGCCCCGCAGCAGGATCGCGGCGAAGAAGAATTCGTCGATCGAGTCATACTCGACCCGGGGCGAGAACTCCTGGATCGTCTCGAACATCATCCGCGAGAGCACTTCGTAACCTGCGGAAGTCCCGCTTCACGTCGAGGCCATCCGGACATTTCTCGAGGGCTTCCCAGATCGGCTCCCCCGTCTTCACCCCGCCTTCATCTCGTAGCTCTTCGCGATCACGCACGCGCCCTGGTTCCCCAACACGCCCACGGGCAGGTCGGCGAGGTGCGTGTAACGCACACGTTCGGCGGACACGTAAAAACAATCCGCGTCCAGATGTCCCACGAGACCTTGGCGCATGAGCGAAAGTATAGTAGAGAACAGACGATCAGAACAAGGCCGACAGGAGCCATTCGGCGGGTGTGTCTCGGTATCGCACTGGCAGGGAATGAATTGCCCACGGAGTTGCTGGGGCTGCCCGGCCTGGTCCGGCGCCGCTACGTTCGCGGCGACGGCGAGGAATATCGTTTCCTCTGGCGAGACAGGAACCCGAGGCTGCCGATCCGGCGCGACGGCCGGCTTGTCCTCGCCCGCTGGGGCAATGGCCGCGGGCAGAGCCGCTTCCTGCCCAGGACCGGCTGGACGTGGCGGGCGACGATCGAAGAAGGCGGCTGGCGGAACATCGAAGCGAGGCTCGTCGACATCCCCGCCAGCTTCGGCCTGGAACGCCGAGGCGTCTGGTACTTGATCGAAGCCGGGATCCGAGGCCTGCTGGTCGCGGATGAGCGGGGCAACGCCGTCGCCTACATCGTCTGCGAACCAGCCACCCACTACTACCAGACCATGACGGGTTCACCGAGGATGCCCATGCTCATTGACCAGCGCATTTGACACACGAGTGGATTCGACCTGACGGCCTCGGCTCGACATGGCCAGCGTCGGTCGAACGAGCGTCGTCAAGCGACACATCGCAATCCGACGCCTGCTGGCCGGGAGAGCAAATCAAAAGCACGGGGAGGACGAATCGTCGAGAGGAAGACGGCCGACTCCGTCGAGGAATTCGAGCGGGTACCGAGGGTTGGGCCGAAGAGGATGGCGGAATTAAGCGGCACGCCTGAACTGCGTGACAGGCATCCCCTTCTTCGAGACCGAGACCGGCGTGTCCGCAAACAGTGGCCTCAGCTCGGGTGGCAACGCCGTTGATGCGGACGAGTCGGCATCGGAGACTTCGACGGCTCGAGCGTTCCGGCGGGAAGTAGGAATAAAACGACACAACGACCCACGACCAGATCACGATCGCGACACCAGCGAGAAGCCAAACCCAAATCGCACCGATCTCGGGGACTTTGTTAGGCGGCGGGCGATCCGGACCATCGATGTCCGGATCGTAATTCCCTCGAAGATCTGTCTCCATGGAATGGCACTCCTCGGGCTTGGCCATCAACTTTACCTTCTCCAACTCCCTGTGGAATGTCAAAGGAGGCCAAACGGTTTCGTTTGCCCCTCCGTCAACGAAGTCCCCTGATACTCCAAAAACTTTGATTCGATATTTCTAAATACAAAAACTAATTTAATATTAATACTCCAAATACAAAGCAAGCCCCTGATCGACGCAGTCTCCGGCCCACCGAAGGAATTCCAACAACCAAGGGTCGCGAGCCTTTTCCTTGAAATCGTCAAGTGTGCGGGCGTAGTTCTCCTCGTAGTCGGGAATCGCCCAATCGCCGTGGACGATGGAATTCCAGGCTCGCGTCAGCTCGAGCAGGATCGCGAGGTCTTCATACAAGGCCCCGTAACCGACGTCGCGGCCATTATGGATAGCGGAAAGGTCGTCGAGCGGATCAATCCAAGCCTCTATCACGACTGGTTCGGAGAGCCTCAGGATCTTCTCCCGTAGTTCGGCCAAGTCGGGCGACTTCGCCCAGTCACCGTTCTGTTTCAATGTTGCCCACGCGTTGCCGCGGAGGTAAGACCAGTGGTAGTGCATAAAATCACTGGTCGCACACAGATGAAGTTCGCTGAGATAGAGGTCGATCTTGCCGCCAACGACCTGCTCGATCCACTGCCGCCATTCTCCGATCTGAAGGCGGAGCGACTCGGGAAGCAAAGTACGGTTCGCTTGAAGTCGCCAGAGCGGCGGGAAAATCGGGTTATTCGTGATCGCTGAGACCCGCCAGGATGCCGCCAACTCGGGGATATCCGAGGGACAGTTTCGTGCATCATCCCAGTCGGGGAAGGAGAGGCATTCGAAGAATGCATCCGAGGCAGCACGATACGCATCGAGGTGAAGCCGCTCGTTCAGAGCGCGTCGGACTGCGTCGTAGTCGGAACTTGCGAGAGACGACCAGCCCCACATCGACTGGGATGCGATGGCTTGCTGCTCAACCAACGCCTCGAGTCGATCAAGTGAAGAAGCTCTCGGCAGCGTGGCTCGGACCCAATTCACTCCCATCTGGGCTCCTTCGAGTCGACAAAGGCCGGTCGGGGCGAAGGCGAGGCGGTTGGACCGACGGAGTCGATCAAGGCATCAATGCGTCCGAGTCCGCCGTGTGAGCATTCGTCAGGCTCGCCGGTACACTCGACCGCCGCCAGATCCGCCAGCTCGGTCTGTGACTTTACGCAGAGTACAGATGCGGGGCCACTCGTCGAAGGAGAGGATCGAAACGTTCGAAACGAAAAACCCCTGGTTTCCCAGGGGTTTGCGTCTCAGTATGCCCGGCAGGACTTGAACCTGCAACCTTTAGCTCCGGAGGCTAACGCTCTATCCAATTGAGCTACGGGCACGTCAGAAACTTATTTCAATCGAAGGACGGCTCATTGTCAAGGGTGGGCCGATCTTCGTCGCGAGGCAAAGGCAACCTTCGAGGATCCTCGATTTGACTACCGGGGCGGCCGTGACGCCGCGTAGGATGGTGGGCCTTCACGCCGGATCAGCCCGGTCGTTATGGGGGGGAGTCCGATGATTTGTGTCGCCGTAACGTATCTCATCAAGGCCGGACACGAGGAGGAGGCGGTCGCCTTGTTCCGCCCGCTGGCCGAGCAGACGCGTCAGGAACCGGGGTGCCGGCTCTATCTGGCGCATCGGTCGCCGACCGAGCCGAGTCGGTTCTTCCTCTATGAGCAGTACGACGACCAGGCGGCCCTCGACGCGCATCGCGCCTCGCCGCATTTCGTCGAATATGCGGTCGGCGGTCTATTCAAGATCATCGAGAGCCGGTCGCCCGAAGTCTACGAACTCCTGGTCGACTGAACGGAGTACGGTCGGCGAGAGCGAGGAACGGCGCATGGATGAACCGGAGGTCGGTGATCGAAATCCTGGCCGCCAAACTCATCGAGCGGGTTTCCGGCTCCTGGCTCTCGTCTCTTGTGTGTGGGCCGCCTGGCTCATGGGCCAGGTTGTCCGCGACCGCTCCTGGCTGTTTGGTCTCCTGTTCGACTTCCCCTCGTCGATCATGGCGGGACTCTGCGTCGCCGCGACTGTGCGACTCCGGTCGAAGGGGGAGAAACGGCTGGCCGTCGCCCTGGGACTTCTCGCGCTGGCCCCGATAGGCATGGTGGGCCTGGTCGAAAACCAGTGGAGGCGTCCAAGGATCACAAGTCCTGCGGGCGAGGCGTTCACGCTGAGCCACTGGAACCTTGGCTACGGCATCTGGGGGCTCCGAGGAGTCGAGGATGTGCTGTTGGACCGACGCTCTCACCTCTACGTGCTCTCGGAGGCTCCCGTAGGATTTGAAACCAGGCTCGCGAAGAGACTCGGGCCGGGGTACACCGCGGTTCGAATGGGCACGATGGCGGTCGTCGCCGAAGGTCGGGTAAGCCCGCCTCGCCGACTGACCGAGGGGCGGACGATCCAGGTCGACATGATGAGTTGGGAAAGCCGTGGCGAGCGTCTCGAGATCTTCGCCGTCGATATCGGCTCCAGCCTTCGAGTCGCCCGCGACCCCTTGCTCCGCCAACTCCAAATCCTCATGGAAACGCATCGGCCCGATGTGGTGGTCGGCGACTTCAACTCCCCTCGACGCTCGAGGGCACTCTGCCCTCCGCCCGAAGGTTTTGTGCACGCCTACGACGTTGCGGGATCGGGTTGGTCGGCGACGTGGCCGGTCCCCTGCCCTGTTCTGGCGATCGACCAATGCCTCGTCTCCTCGAGGATCTCGCCGATCCGTTACGACCTCGACTCGACCTGGCATAGCGACCACCGACTCCAACAACTCGAGTTCGTCGTCGCCCACAACCAGGATGGTGACGGAGTCGATCATCGGACTCGACCGGAAGCTCGAGCGAGGTAGGACGGCCGGCTGTCACGCCGGTTCGATCTCACGCTTGGCGGATTCGGAGTTCCTCGACGCCGGGTTTCGTCGAGGCGAGAGGATGAACGCCCCGTTCGGGAGGGTTTCTCGACCTTTCCACTCGTGGGCAACTCGCCAGTGCCGAATTCACGAAGACCGAAGGGATATGACCGGTGAAGAATTCAAGACCCATACTCCTCGGGGTCGTCCTCTCCCTGCTGGCGTCAAGTCTCCAGGCCGCCGAGTTTCACGTCAGTCCTCGGGGGGATGACCGGAATCCGGGCACGGCGGAGCGTCCCTGGAAGAGCTTGGCGGGCGCCAGGGATGGCGTGAGAACGCTCAAGGCAAAGTCCTCAGGACCGATCACGGTGGTCATCCACGCGGGGGCATACTCCCTGCCGGAGACCCTGGTGTTCGGCCCCGAGGACTCGGGGACCGCTGAGGCGACGATCACGTATCGGGCGATGCCGGGGGACGAAGTGGTCATCAGCGGTGGAGTCGTACTCGAGCCAAGATGGACGCCGCATCGGGACGGAATCTTCAAGGCCGACGTTCCCGAAGGGTTCCGGACGGACCAACTTTTTGTCGACGGGGAACGTCAACCGCTCGCGCGATTTCCCGATGAAGATCCCAAGGCCCAGTACTTCAACGGCTCGGACCGAGACGCCTTCGGCCCGGAGCGCGCGAAGCGCTGGTCGGATCCGAGGGGTGGGTTCATCCACGCGATGCACAAGCACATGTGGGGTGATTTCCACTACAGGATCACGGGGAAGGACGCGGAGGGGAACGTCACGTACGAGGGGGGGTGGCAGAACAACCGCCGTCTCGGGATGCACGACGAGATCCGGTTCGTGGAGAACGTGTTCGAGGAGCTCGATGCCCCCGGCGAATGGTTCCTCGACGAGAAGGCCCACACCCTGTATGTCTACCCGCCCAAGGGTGTCGACCTCGCGAGGGCCAGGGTCGAGGCAGTCCGCCTGGGGCACCTGGTCGAGTTCAAGGGGAACGAGACTCAGCCGGTCCGGTTCGTCGCCCTCTCGGGGTTCGTCTTCAGGCACGCCTCGCGGACCTTCATGGAGAATCGGGAGCCCTTGCTCCGCAGCGATTGGACGACCTATCGCGGCGGGGCCGTCGTCTTCGAGAACGCCGACGACTGTTCGCTTGAGGAGAGCACGATCGACCGCGTCGGTGGGAACGCCATATTCGTGAACCGAGGGAACCGTCGCGTCGCGGTCCGGCGCTGTCGGATCACGCAGGCCGGGGCCAACGGCGTTGCGTTCGTGGGAGACCCCAAGGCCGTGCGAAACCCGTTGTTCGAATACGGGGAACGACAGGGCCTCGGGGCGATCGACAGGACCTCGGGCCCGGAGACGGACGATTACCCCGCGGACGGGCTCGTCGAGGATTGCCTGATCGAGCGGACCGGACGGTTCGAGAAGCAATCGGCACCCGTCCAGATCGCCATGGCGAGGAGGATCACCGTCCGGCATTGCTCGATCTACGACGTCCCCCGCGCCGGCATCAACATCGGGGACGGATGCTGGGGCGGGCACATCATCGAGTTTTGCGACGTCTTCGACACCGTGAAGGAGACGGGCGACCACGGGTCGTTCAACTCCTGGGGACGCGACCGGTACTGGGGGCTGACGGACGTCGACCTGAACACGATCTCCGGGGGCGAACTGCGCGACCTGCCGAAGCTGGACGCGGTCGAGCCCAACATTCTTCGCAACAACCGCTGGCGGTGCGACCACGGGTGGGATATCGACCTCGACGACGGATCGTCGAACTATCAGATTTACAACAATCTCTGCTTGAACGGCGGGATCAAGCTGCGCGAGGGGTTCGACCGGACGTGTGAGAACAACGTCATGGTGAACAACTCGTTCCACCCGCACGTCTGGTACGTGGGGAGCGAGGACCGGTTCCGACGCAATATTGTGTTCAAGGAGTACGCGCCGATCAACGTCCCGAAGCCCTGGGGGCGGGAGTGCGACTTCACTCTATCGCACACGCCCGGCAAGTCGACCGCGACCCCTGCGAAGGCCTTGCAGGCGCAGAGCGGTCGCGACGAGCATTCGGTCGAGGCCGACGCGACGTTCGTCGACCCTTCGCGGGGCGACTACCGCGTGGCGGAGGGCTCGCCGGCGCTCGCGCTCGGATTCAAGAACTTCCCGATGGATCAGTTCGGCGTCCGCGACCCTAGGCTGAGAGCGATCGCACGGACCCCACTCCTGCCGGGGAGCGAGGCCACGGCCACGGCAACGGCTCGACTGGCTCGCGAAGGGGGATGGCTCGGGGCGAAGGTCAAGGACGTCTCGGGACCCGGGGAGGTCTCCGCGGCGGGACTGCCCGGAGAAGTCGGTGTGCTCGTTCTCGACGTTCCGAAAGCTAGTCGGGCTGCCAAGGCGGGATTGAAGCGTTCTGATGTGATTCTCAAACTCGACGACAAGGCCATCGGGTCACTCGATGACCTTGAGACGGCGACGAAGGCCGCTTCGACAGGGAAAGGCTTCACCCTGGCCGTGTGGCGGGGGCAAGTCGAGTTCGCGATCCCTATCGAAGCCGATCGACCCCGTTGAGCCCTGCCTTCGAATCCCGGTTGTCTCTTTAAAACCGGGTTTCGATGGCAGGCGAGTTCTCTTCATTCCCAGCACTGAAAATCAGCCCCGATGGCCGAGCCTACCGCGGCGTCTTCGAATCGCCAGGCTCGCCCGCCGGTGCCGGCCCAGGTTCGACGGGCTCCCGGATGGTGAGGAGGGTGTCGGCGGCCTGGGCTTTGAGGACGGTGCGACGACCGCCGGGCCAGAGGATCTCGATGGAATCGATCGCGGAGGCCTCGCCGAGTCCGAAGTGGAGGTCGAAGGCACTTTGGGATTGATACGTCGATCCGCTCCGGAGTTCGCGGAGTTGGGTCTTCTCGCCGGTTGAGACGAGTACTCGGGCCTGGAGGGCGGGGCTGCCGTGGCGGTTCAAGAGGCGGAGCTTGGTCCAGTGGCCCTTCCTCGGGGTCTCGTTGCGGAGGAGGATCGGGGGGACGTCGATCGCGGTCATGAGCACGTCGAGGTCGCCGTCGTCGTCGTAGTCGCCGACCGCGAGGCCTCGAGCCGCAGCCGAATCCTGGAAGCCGGGCCCGGCCGAGGCCGAGACTTCGGACAAGGCCCCCTTGTCATTGCGCAAGAGCATCGGCTTCTGTCGATAGGTCTCCTTGAGCCCCGGGACCGTGTCCACCTGGGGATAGATGTGGCCGTTGGCGATCATGATGTCGACGTCTGCGTCCTGGTCGAAGTCGAAAAACGTGCAGCCCCAACTCAGTGACATATACGTGTATTCTTTGAGTCGAAGGCCGACGCTGATGTCCTCGAAGTTCAGGCCGCCGAGGTTGCGGTAGAACGTCGAGTAGTCGTGGGAGAAATGCGTGGTGAAGATGTCCTGGAGGCCGTCGCCGTCGAAGTCGGCCGCGTCGACCCCCATACTCGCCTGGGCGACCCCTTCGCCGCTCAAGCCCGCGCCGCTGATGGTGCCGATGTCGGTGAACTTGCCGGTTCCGTCGTTGCGGTAGAGGAAGTTCGGGTTCGAGTCGTTCGCGACGTAGACGTCGATATCGCCGTCGTTGTCGAGGTCCGAGGCCAGGACGCCGAGGCCGTACGACTCGGCCAGGTCGGTCATGCCGACTTCCTCGGTCGCGTCGCGGAACGTCCCGTCGCCGTTGTTGTGATAGAAGTGGTCCTTGCCGCCCCGCAGCCCGAACGGCCCCGCCATCACCTTGATCGTGTCTTGCCAGAGCGTCGTCCGGCGCGCAGCGAGGACTTCGTCCAGGGTGGCTTCGATGTAATTCGCCACGTACAGGTCGAGGTGTCCGTCGCCGTCGGCGTCGAAGAACGAAGCCCCGGAGCTCCATCCTTGAGTGGCGACCCCGGCATGCTCGGCTACCTGCTCGAACGTCCCGCCGCCCCGGTTGCGATAGAGGCGGTTCGTGCCGAAATGCGTGATGTAGAGGTCGACGTGGCCGTCGTTGTCGTAGTCGGCCGCGCAAACACCACACCCCCACCCCTCGTCGGCCACCCCCGCGCGGTCGGTCGCGTCCTCGAACCGGCCGCCCCCGAGGTTCCGATAGAGGGCGTTCCTTCCCTTCTCTCGGACCCTCGACGGATTCTCATCGAGCGCCCAGCCGTTGACGACGAAGAGGTCGAGTTTGCCGTCCTCGTCATAGTCGATCATCGCGGCGCCCGAGCCGACCGACTCGAGCAGATGGTCTTTATCCGTGCCGCCGCACCACAAGACCCGCGAGAGCCCCGATTGTTTCGCGACGTCCACGAATCGCGGATTTGGGTCGAGGACCGGCTCAGGCTTCGGGGCCGCAGGTTTTGGTGTTGGAGGTTGAGGGGGCGACTGCGTCGCCACACGGTCCGGAGACTCGCCTCCACCACACCCGACGAAACCCGCCGCCGACACCAGGACCGAGACGACGACTCGCCGGATTTTCATGGACATATCCTGTTGATACGCCGGACGGCCATCGTCCGGGCATGCTGCGAAACCGGTGGCGGGCGGGTCTGTGCTCCACCCTGTGAGGTCACGATCCGTGTAGGGGGGCATCGCCCACCAGGCTTTCCCAACGACGATGGGCGGTGCCCACCCAACGCAAGGCTCCTGACGAGATCGACGCCGACATCCCCTCACGGGGCCTTGCTGCCGACTCCGATGGAGACCTGGTTGGCTCAAGGTGCGAACTCGGTGCAGCCACACGCATCGGCGGTGTGGTGTCGCTCCTGCGTAATCTGGGTAGCACCGGTTGTGCCAACCGGTGCTACCCTTAATCCGCTACCTCCAGCACCGAGTTGCCCCTTGGGCCGATCCGGCCTTTCAGAAAAAGCCGGGGTTTCTGCCGGGGTTTCGGGACAGGCACTCATTCCTCGGCGATCGCCTTGGCGAAGAGCGTTTCGAGTTCACCGCCGACCGCCCTGATGTCGTCGGTGCTCGCCTTGGCGCCGAGCTGGGCGACTTTGCGAGAGAGGGCGAGGAGATCCTTCTTCTCCTTGCTGTTGATGAACATGTAGTCTTCCTTGGTGACCACGTCGGTGTTGTGGGTGTGGCCGGCCTTCGAGAGGCGCTGGCGGACGGCCTGGATCCGCTTGTCCCCTTCGTTGGCGACGTCGCCGATGGCGGTCGCCGCGGATTCGAGGTGGGCGGCCCGGGCCCGTTCGTCGGAGGCGGCCATGCGGAGATGGCCCTTGGCCGCGGCGTTGTAGCCGAGGAGGATGCTCTTCACCAGCTCGTCTTCGGTGCGTTCGATCTCGATGATGGCCGTGGCGAGATGCTCATAGGTGAGCGCCGCGGACTGGTCCATCGCCTGCTCCGACTTCTCCGCGGTCTTCGTTTGGCCGAAGGCCTGCAACGTCAACAAGGCGACGCCGCCGATCAGGATCGAGGCCAAAACTTTCATCGGTGCAGCTCCAGGGTTGGGAGTGATGGAACACAAGTACACACCACGCATCCCGGCCTCCTCAATCCAACGATCGAGGAAACGTCAGGACGGGGTGTAATGCCGTCGGTCGAGTCCGACCGCCGTTGCGGCTTCCCGGTTCCTTCGAGGCTTCGGGACACCGTCGTGGTCCGACCGGATTCGACCCGACCGGGTTGCGACGAATCCCCTTCCCACCCCTCGCGGACGATCAGTCCGGCCGTTTCGTTCCACGGCCGAGCGACAGACCGGCGGCACCGGTCGCCTCGCCCTGCGGGCCGGGACGGGTGGCGTCGGCACTCGCGGGCACCGTCGACGAGGGTTGATCCTCGCGAAGGACCCAAAGGAGTGCCTGTTCCATCTCGTCGGGTTTGAACCCGAAGGGGCCCCGACCGCTCTTGTACGCCACTTGGCCCTGCCGGTCAATGACGTAGAGGCGGCTCGGCATCCCGCTGTAGCGAGCACCGACGTGATCGTCGAGCGTGTCGACGACCATCGGCAAGCTCAGGCCCATGGTCCGGCTGCACGTCTGGGCGACGTCTCGGCGCTCCCCATAGTCGCGTGGTTGCGGGAGGGCGACGCCGGACCGGAGGTTGCTCTCCAGTTGCCAGCCATCGGTGGGATGGGCCTCGCGGACGTAGACCATCAGGAATGTGGCCCGGTCCCGGTGGCGGAGGTAGACTTTCTCGACATTCCCCCCCTGCCCTCGGAACGGGCTGCACGTGAAGTTGCCGAAGACCAGGACGACCGGCTTGGGGCCGATGAGCTTCGACAGCGTCACCTCCTCAGCCTTGTCGACGGTCTTCAACGTGAAGTCCGGCACCGAGTGTCCGAGCGCGGGGCCAGGTTGGAGGGAGCCGATCTCCTGGCGGAACAGGCCGCGGACCAGAGTGGTGCGGCTCGGCTCGGAAGAATTGGAGGACGAGACGCGGCGTCTCGGCCTGACGAAGCTGTCGCGAAGGTCGGTTTGCGACAGGTATCCCCCCTCCGCACCGCCGAGGGCGTCGAAGAGGGCGTCGAACTCCTCGCGGGTGATCTTGCCGTTGCCGTCGCGATCGGCCTGATAGAAGGCCATCAACCCGGGCGAGGGGGTCAGGGCATGTGCGGAGAAATCGAGGTCCGGCGGCGAGATCACGCCGTCGTGGTCGCGGTCGAGCCGGTCGAAGTCGGTCGCGGGGCCGGCGAACTCCTCCCTCGAGATCGCACCATCCGCATCCCTATCGAAGCGGGACGCCAGCCGTTTCCAATCGAAACGCGTCTGGGCGACGGCCTTGCGGAACCAACCGTCCTCCGGACCGAGTTGGCTACCCGACAGGATGTCGACGAACATCGCCACCCATTCCGGATGCCCCGGCCAACGGCTCTCTAACCGCTCGATAGGACGAGGTTTGGTCTCTGGGGAAACCGGAGTCGCTTCGGCCCCTCGAGTGGAACCGCTCGCACCCAGGACAGTCAGCGCAAACGCGGTTGCCAGTGTGATCGGCCGACGCACGCGTCGAAGCACCTGGGCACAACGCAGGGTCATGGTGCGGATCCTCTCGATGCTCAACTCGATGGGGAAAGGCCCTGCATGATTCGCTTCAAGGCGTCGCGCGACCAAGCTTCCCGCGTAGGTTCCAAACTCTCGCCACGATACGGTCCCGACGTCGAGGACGTCGGGACCAGTCGCTTCGACCGCTCAGACCACCGACATGCAGAGTACGAACGCAGAGACGAGGAAGATCATGACGAAGTTGACGACCTTCCAAGCCTTATCTTCAACCTGACGAACCATCGTGGGATACATGGTAGGAATCTCCCCTCAAGCTCGGGAATGCGACCGGATGAAAGAATGAAGACCAGTTCGACGGCTCATTGCTGAGCCTGCCGCGGAGCGTCGACGATTTCGGGCTCCAAAGACTCCTGGAGAGCTTTGACACGCGACACGCCCAAAAAGCACAAAGGCTCGAGGAGTGTCGCGACATACCCGAAACTGGTCGGAGGAACCGCCCAACGGCCGCATGTTGCGTAGTTCGGACACGCTTCGCGTCAGCTCTCTCATTCGTAGGGATTAGGGAAAAGGTTCGGTAAGAAACTTTCCCTAGCACGAATCGGGAGTCGTTGCGGAAGGCGAGTCGAACGGTCGCGAGGAAGAGAAGACCTCGCGAGAGGACGCCTCAGCGGGTGGTCGAAAGTCGAGGAGGTCGGTCGATGGACTCGGTCCGCATCAGCGGGTGTCGAGGCGCATTCTCAAGGGTAAGGAGGAAGAGATCGGGATCGCTCTCTGGCGAAGTGGGCAGGACGCAACACCAGCGATCGATCCGTTCGGGTGCAGGCGGCGGAGGTGAAGCCGGAGTCTGCGATCGACCTGAGCAGGTCGGCCCCGAACAAGGTGGCGGATCCAAGGGTACCGGCGAGTCGGAATCGACCTCGACCTGTGCGGGATCCATGCTGGCCAGGAGCTGCGACGGGAAAAGTCCCGCGCGGTCCGAGAGGGAAATGGCGTGCTGGCCGCAAGAGGCATCTGCCGTCGACGGTACGATGGCCCCGAAGACCACGAGCGTCAAGAACGCCCCGGCCATCAAGGTTACCGATCGTGCCGAAGACGGAATCTTCATCGGACCTCTCTTTGGATGAAGAGGGACGATATGAGCCTTGCTACCAACATACCCCGCGTTCCCCGGTCTGCAAGAGCAATCCTTCAAAGATTCTCATGCATGCCCCTCACTCCTAGTCGTGCCGGACTCAAATCCCTGTATCGGTCTCGGTGCAAGCTCGGTGCTCACGATGGAGCATCGAGAAAGGCCGCCACAGGCTTTCGTAAAGGTGGGCATCGCCCACCGACACTGGGAAAAACCGGTGGGCATCGCCCAATGACAACTGGGAGAAGCTGGTGGGCGGTGCCCACCCTACAAGACTGGAGTGTGATTGCCCTGGCTCATCGACAGACACGTGGCGGAGGAACGACCGAGGTGATCGTTCCCTCGTCAATCGTACAATCGAGAGACAAATGCACGCATGCAACCATCCATCAATCCAATGATTCACGAGGAAAGGTTGAGGTAGCTTTCCTGTCCTTCATCCAGAAGCTCAACCCCCGGGGAACCCTCGAAACTGCAATGTGCGCCGCACAACACAATCGATTCCCCTGCTTTCGAAGACGCTGACGGCAGAGCAAGGCCCTGTGTCTCCACAATCCCCTCGTTCAGGACTCGGGATTGGGGCACAGCGGCCAGGCCTGGAGAACCAAACACCCAATGCATCGCGACTTCCTCGCAAAATATGAAGGATGGATGTACGCAGCCATTGACTTCCGGCCGGATGTCCCTTAAATTAATCAGGGTAGTGTATCGAGGGATAAATACATTCCCTCGCGACGAGCAGAAGAGGTCCCCCCCGCTCCAGAGTTCGCGTTGACGCGACGACCCTAGAGGGTCGTCGCGCGGACATCACCGTCCCCGGGGGTTTGGCCCGAAGTGAAGGCGACCGTGGTTGACGCGAGGCCCGAACGGGCTTCGTCGCGGCGATCGTTCATCTTTTCAAAAATGACACTTGTCATTAGCCAAAAAGATAAAACGGTTTCCATCGACTGTCACACGGATGATATCACGCAGTAAGTCTTGCGAATTGCTCGCCGGAGACCATCCTCGAGAATCGGGCCCGGGCCCCGGGCCGGTCCTCAACGAGAGGGGACGCCGATCGCGTCGCCCCTCGCTCCGCCACGCCCCCCCGCGGAGAGCCGCGGATTTCGGATCGCGACGCCTCCGGGGATGCACCGGGCCGTCGAGCGTGGCTTGTTGCGCCCTCCGAATTTTCATACGAACACCCGTATGAAATTCGCACTCCTCACCCGAATCGGCCCCTCCGGGCCAAGGCATGTGACGCATGCGCAAGGTTCTCTTCGTCCGCCGGATGTCGATCGCCATCGCGGCGGGTTTCGTGATCTCCGTCATGCCGGGATGCAATAACGGGGGCGAAGACCCCGCGATCTTCAAGCCCGTGGACGCGAGCAAGGCTTCGACGAACAGTGCAGACGCCCTGGTGAAGGTCACCCCCAAGAAGCATCGGATGCGGGCCAGGCGATAAGCGCCGGACGCGCCCCCGGGTCGTGAGCATTCCAACACTGTCGACGGCGCGACGGGCCAGGGCCCGCTCGCGAACGTCCAAGGGTCTCTGTACGCCCGGGCCGAGTCAAGGCCGGGCGTCTCGAATCGGTATCCTCTTTTCTCGCAGGAGTCCGTGGATGATCCTCAAGCGTCGCGGTTTCACGCTGATCGAGCTGCTGGTGGTGATCGCGATCATCGCCGTGTTGATCGCCTTGCTGTTGCCCGCCGTGCAGGCTGCCCGCGAGGCCGCCCGCCGCGCCCAGTGCGTCAACAACCTGAAGCAGATCGGGTTGGCGATGCACAATTACATCTCCACAAACGAAACAATCCCCCCCGCGGGCATCACGGACGTCAACGGCCTGACCTCGGCCAACGGCAGCAACGTCATCCCCCCCTCGCCGCAGAACGCGTCGGTCTTCGTCAGGCTCCTCTCGTTCATCGAGCAGCAGCAGGTCTTCAACGCCTACAACTTCTCGGTGGGCGACGCGTATTGCACCCTGACCCCCTACTCCTACGCCCCGAACACCACCGTCATGCAGTTGAAGGTCAACGCCTTCCAGTGCCCCTCCGACGGTAACCCGGGCAACTCGGGCACCATCGTCGGGTTCACCACCGGGATCGTCGCGACCACCAACTACACGGTGAACGGCGGGGCGAACCGCCAGTACTACGGCGGCACCGTCAACGGCGCCGCGTGGTGGGGCGGCCCCAGCACGGCGTACGGGCGCAAGGTGTCGATCGCCTCGATCACCGACGGCACGAGCAACTCGGCCGGCTTCAGCGAGTGGATCAAGGGCCGCTCCGGCGCCAATTCGGCCGGCAGGAACTTGGTCTACACCCTCACCGGAAGCACGTTCGCGCTCGGCAGCCCCCAGCTCGACTACAGCACCTGCCTGGCTTCCACCACCGCACTCTGGGACTACAAGGGGGAATATTGGACCGAGCAGGATAGCGGCCGAGGCGGCCCCTACTACCACATCATGACCCCGAACAAGCTCTCGTGCGCCATCGCCGGCTCGGGCACCGGGACCGCCACCCTCGCCGCGGGGACGATCGACACCTTCATCGCCCCGAGCTCCAATCACTCGGGCGGCGTGAACGTCATGATGCTCGACGGCTCGGTGAAGTTCGTCAAGGACACGATCGCCCTCAACATCTGGAACGGCCTCGGAACCATCAACGGCGGCGAAGTCATCAGCGCCGACGCCTTCTGACGATTCGCAGAGCCCGAAGCCCGGCCCACTCTCCGGGGCCGGGACTTCGGATTCTCGGACATTTGAAGTGAGTTTCGACATCGGATCGCCGTCGTCAACTCCCGCCTCTCGAAGGAGACCGTGAGGTTGATGACGGCGAATCAACGCGCGGTGTACCCACCGTCGACGGGGAGAATGGCGCCGGTGATGAAGCTGGCGTCGTCGGAGGCGAGGAAGGCGACGGCGGCGGCGATCTCGTCGCCCCGGCCGATCCGACCGATCGGGTGGCCGGCGACGAGCATGGCGAGGAACCCCTCGGCGTCGGCAGACATCGCCATCGCCCGGCGCAGGACGGGAGTGTCGACGGTCCCCGGGCAGACGCAATTGACGCGGACGCCCCGGGCGGCGTATTCGACGGCGAGTTGCCGGGTGAGTTGGAGGACGGCCCCCTTGCTCGGGGCGTAGGGGGCCTGGCCGGGGATCCCGGCCAGCCCCGAGATCGAGCCGTTGATGATCACGGAGCCACCGACGGGGTCTTGCGCGAGCATCTGCCGGACCGCCTCGCGGGCAGAGAGGAAGACTCCCTTGGCGTTGACCCCCATCACGTGATCCCAATCTTCGTCCGAGGTCTGGAGCAGATCCCCCGAGTAGCCGATCCCCGCGTTGGCGAAGAGGGTGTCGAGCCGGCCGAAGTGGGAAACCGCTGTCTCGACGGCGCGTCGGACGTCGTCGGAGCGGGTCACGTCCATGGCGACCGCGACGGCGCGATGGCCTTCGGCCCGAAGTCTTCCGGCCTCACGCTCGGCGGCCTCGGCCTGGTTGTCGGCCAGCACGACCGCCGCCCCTTCGCGGACGAACCGATCGACCGTGGCCAGGCCGATCCCCGACGCCGCGCCCGTGATGAGCGCCACCTTCCCTTCGAGCCGACCCTGCATCCGCGTCTCCTCGACATCTCTGCCCGGCCGGACGGACGTTGAACGCCGTCCTTCGGTCCGGGTGGATCACCAGTGCATCACATAACCGCCGTCGACGTTGATCGTCTGCCCCGTGACATTTCCCGCCCGGGGCGAGGCGAGGAAGACGGCCATCGCGGCGAGGTCTTCGGGCTCCTGCCATCGTCCGAGCGGGACGAGCTTCGCGATCTTCTCCGCGGCCCAGTCCTCGTAGGACGGGGGAGAACTCCCCGCCTGTCCGGCCGCCCAGGCCTCATAGACCGATCGGTTCAGGGCCGTGCGGACCATCCCCGGGCAGAGGGTGTTGACCCTGACGTTGTGCGGGGCGAGGTCGCGTGCGGTGCATTGCGCGAAGTTGATCAATCCCGCCTTCGACGCGCTATAGGGCGGGTCGGTCTGCGAACCGATCTGGCCGGCGACCGAGGCGAGGAAAAGGAACGTCCCCGTGCGGGCCTCGGACATCGCGGGGGCGAAGGCATGGGCCACGTTGGCCGCACCGATCAGGTTGACCCGGAGCACGCGGTCCCAGTCCTCGGGCTGGAGATTCCAAAACGGGAACCCGAACTTGCCCGACCCCACCCCCGCGGCGAAGACGACGTGGTCGCACCGGCCGAAATCGCGAAAGACATCCGCGGCGATCTGCCGCATGGCGGCGGCATCCGTCACGTCGCCAACGATCCCCGAGGCCCGGACCTTCCCGCTCGAGGTAAGCCCTCGCGCCGAGGCCGGTGTTTCGGGGTCACGGTCGACGAGGACGACATCGGCCCCTTCCTCGGCAAACGCATCGGCGATGGCACGACCGATCCCCCGGGTCCCGCCGACCACGACCGCCACATTTCCCGCAATTCGCAGGTCCATCTCTCGACTCGCCCCGACGACCTCAAACAGCCGCGACCCGCGGCCGCCGACGCCTCGCTTACCCTACCAGAGGGGACGGCCTACGCAAGGGGGCCGAATCGGAGAGCAAGACCCGCGTTCGTCAGGGGCCTCCATACTCCAGCAGAACCCACTTCCAGAGATTCCTCCCTCGTTCCCACGGAGACCGAGGGAACGAGTGATCAATCTCTCACAACCTATAGACAAGCCATAACGAGGACCGTGATAACGAGTGCATCGTCCGAAAATATGAAAATCGGACAGACGACGAATCGTCAGGCCAGCCGCCAGCGTTGGACTCGGAAAAGGCCCTGACGGTCGGTCCAGGCGGCGTCTTCCTCGAAGCCGGCGCGATGGGCGAGGTCGCGGAGCCCCTCGAGGGTGTACTTGTGCGAGCTCTCGGTGTGGATCGATTCGCCCTCGTCGAAACGGACGGTCAGGGACGAACCGGGGATCCGCACGGCCTGGTCGGAACGGCTAACGAGGTGCATCTCGACGCGGCCGAGTTCGGGACGATAGACGGCGCGGTGGGCGAAGGAGTCGACGTCGAAGTCGCCGCCGAGCTCGCGGTTGATCCGTGCGAGGATGTTGAGGTTGAACCGGGCGGTCACCCCTTGGGCATCGTCGTAGGCCGCCTCCAGGGTCGCGGCGTCCTTGGCGAGGTCGGTACCCAGGAGGAGCCGGTCGTCGGGGCCCATCGCATTGGCCAACTGGCGGAGGAGTTCGGCAGCCCCCTCGTCGTCGTAATTCCCGAGGCTCGAGCCGAGGAAGACCCAGAATTTCGGACCTTCGACCTCTTCGGCGACGACGGGCAGGGCGTCCTGATAGGTGGCCGTGTGGCCCGTCACCCGGAGTTCGGGGAAGTGTCGCACGAGTGCCTGGGCCGACTCGATGAGGGCGGTCGGGGAGACGTCGATGGGGATGTAGTGGAGCCGGCCGTAGCGTCGCAGGGCCGCCGAGATCAGGCGGCGCGTCTTCGTCGCGCTGCCGCTGCCGAGCTCGACCATCACCGGGTCGCGTGACCACCCCGCGACCATGGCACCGGCGTGGTCGCGAAGGATCTCGTCCTCGGTGCGCGTCAGGTAGTACTCGGGGAGATCGCAGATCTGCTCGAACAGACGGGAGCCGGCCTCGTCGTAGAAATAGGGCCAGGGGAGCGTCTTCGGCCGGGACGAGAGCCCGGAGCGGACGGCCTCCGAGAACGACTCAGTCCCGGGATCCGCCGACTCCGACGGTCCCACAATCGTCAGCCGTCTCAGCCTGACTTCCGGCGCGGTCTCGAATGGCAAAGGGCACCTCAAGCGCAGAGTTCACCCGCCCTATCGCGGCAGGTGGCAAGTCCCCCTCACGATGCAACCGGCATGCCGATCACGGAGGGCGGGCCGAGGGGCGGGCCGGCCGACTGCGTGACGACCCGTGACGGGAAATCGGCAACACGCCCCGGGAAGGATAGGCAGGCGGTGAAGAGGAATCAAACCCCTACCGAGTCGATAGCTCGGCTCGCGTCCGAAGGTCTTGTTGAAATGACAAACTGATACCGAAGGTCAACCCGTCGAAGTTTTCCGGAATTCCTTTGCGATTTCTCTCAAGTGGCTGCGTATAATACGCTCGTGGGCCGGCCTCGGACGTCGAGGTCGGTTTCCAAAGTTTAGGCACGTGTCTTGCATCCACGGTTCGTCACCTCCCTGATTCACACCTCGCACTTCTCCGGTTGAACCGACCCAAGTTACGTGCCGTGTCCGGCCTCCCAGCAGGGACGCGGCCGAGCGCCTACACATTACCTGGTAAGTGGGCTCCAGGAGACGGCCCGCTTCCCGCAGGGATGGTTGCCATGTTTGCCCAGATCAGGACGGCGGCACTCTTGGGGGTCCTCGGATTGGGGACCGTAGGGTGCGCCGGCGTGCGCGAGGTGCGTTACGTTTATCAGGACGGGGAATCCGGCGTCGTCGGGCTCCCCGAGAATACGTCGCGATGGCCCACTTACTATCGCAAACATGCAGAAGAGTTGATGGCAAAGCACTTCCCCGAGGGCTACGAGATCGTCCGCGCCGAGGAAGTGGACGAAGGTTCGAGGACCCTGACCATCAAGGGGACGAACGCGGCCGAGATCGACGCGGCCGGGCCGGCCAACATGCTCTCGCTGGCGAAGCTGGGCCGGACCTCGAGCCGGACCCAATCCGACACGCTCAAGATTCGAGAGTGTCGCATCGTTTACAAGAAGTCCCGGCCCACGGACCACGGCGACTACGCCGAGCAAGCCAACTGGACCCCGCCCGTGTACGTCGACCCCAACATCCAGGCCCGCAAACCGGGGACGCCCCCAAAATCGGAGGCCGCGAAACGGACCGAGGCGCCTCGTCAGGCGAAATCCTCGCCGGATGAAGCGAAACTCGAGGAGCCGAAGCTCGAGGAGCCCGAGCTCATCCCGAATCTCGGAGAGATCTCGGAAGACAAACCGTTGTCATCCGAGAAGCCGGCCCCCCCTGCCCCTCCCAGCAAGTTCAAGGTCGCCTGACGATCGACCACGAACACGGGCAGGCGAGAGAGGACTGAAGCCGATCCGCAGTCGATACAGATCGACGCAGATAAACTTGAGAATTTTTAATATCTTTATCTGCGTCGATCTAAATCCCCGGACAAGTTCACCTGCCTGTGATTCCTCCCAGGCCAGGAGACGACTGTCCCAACCGACGCTATGACGCCTCGTCGACCCGCGCGTGGAGTTCTTCGGGGATCGGGAGATTCGGGGAGAGAGGCGACGCCGCGGGGGGGATCACCAGGTTGTTGAGAAACATCTGCGCGTGCTCGCGGAGGAGACGACCCGCGGTCTCGCCGTCTCCTTGGGCCAATGCCTCGACGATCGGCGTGTGGGTCTCGGCGACCGCGTCGAGCGGGAGCGTCAACTGGTTCAAGCGGATCCGGGTACGGACCTCGAGCATCAGCGAGTCCCAGAGACGCAGCAAGACCGCGTTTTCGGACGCCTGGACGATCCGGCGGTGGAATTCCATGTTGTGTCGCGCGTAGCCGTCGAGGTCCCGAACCGCGGCGGTGGCCCTGAGGGCCTCGAGCGAGGCCCGGAGCGGCGTGAGATGCTCGTCGCCCATCGGGACCGCGAGCCGGGCCGCCGAGTCCTCGAGAAGTCCGCGTACCTGCGTCGTCTCGTGCATCTCGCGCTCGCCGATCGAGCGCACGCGAGTCCCCCGGTACGTCTGCGACTCGACCAGCCGGAGTGCCTCCAGTTCGCGCAAGGCCTCGCGCACCGGCCCCTGGCTCGTCTGGAACTCGCGCGCGATCTGCAGCTCGAGCAGGCGGTCGCCCGGCTTATAAGTCCCATCCAAAATCCGTTTCACCAAGACGCGGCGGATCTCGCCACGAATGCTGTCGCGCCGCACTCCCATGGAACGCCCCCGGAAGCCCTCGATCCTACCTCCGATATTATGGATGGTTCATGCGAAATCAATCCATAACGGCGAATTCGGGGCGAGCCGACCGCCGGACCATCTCGGGGGGCCCTACTCCGGCGCGAGTATGAGGTCCTGATCGAATTCCGGCTTGCGCCGACGGACCATACCTTCCACCGAACGTTCGAGAATGGGTGGTACCTCTCGGATATGGTAGGTGAGGCCAGGGATGACCCGGTCGACTTCGATTCTCCCTTGTTCGTCGGATTTGACCGTCCGGCGTAAGGACGTAAACTCCCCCTCTCCGACCTTCGGCGCGACGGAGAACTCCCGCGAGGCCAGCGCCGCTCCTCGGGTTTTCTCGAGCGTCGTCCCCGCCTTCAGCGGCCGACGCATGGGTATTTTCAGCCGAGCCTTGGGATCGGGTCGGGCCTCCGTCCTGAATGAAATGGCCCCCGCCCACTGGCCATCCTCCGACTCGGCGTAGAGGCCGAGCGTCTGTCCCGAGGGGACATCCTGCAGGGTAAAGCGGCCCTCGTCGTCGGTACGAGGAGGATGGGCCCAACTTGAGTTGCTCGAGGAGGCGAACCGACCCGTCGCGACATGGACGGTCACTCCCGAGGCCGGTGATCCGTCGGGCTTGGCACAGATGCCGGAGAGGTCGATAAGACGACCGGCGATCGGCGGTATCGTCAGGGGGACGTGCTTCACGCCTCCCTGGAAATCGAAGGCGGTGTTTGCGCCCGGGTCGTCGTCCACCGCCCCTTCGAGGTAGGTTCCCTCGGGCGGCCCCGCGACCCCGAGATGGATTTCGGTCGGCAAGGAGTAGAACGTCGCCCGGCCCAGTTCGTCGGTGGTGGCGTCGAACCGGGCGCCGCTGCCCGTCTCCTTATCGAAGCCCCAGACCCTCGCGCCGGCCACCGGCTTCCTCGTCCCTTGCTCGACGACCGTGACACGGATGAGGCCCGCCCTCCTGGCCTGGAGATCGAGCGTCGTTGGCTCGCCGGGCTCGAGGGTGAGGGTCTGGGTCACGATGGCGAACTTACCACCATCGATCCATATCTTGTACATTCCATTTCCCGTCTCGCCCGCGTGCCAGGCTCTCATGTCCCAGCCTCGTGCCTTCAAGCCGTCGAATCGATACCGGCCTCGAGCATCCGATGTCGCTCGCTCGAAGCTCCAGAGGAACTCGGTATGCAGCACGACCTCGATGCCCGCGAGCGGCTCGCCATCGGGTCCCGTCACCGTGCCGGATAACGAGGCCGAGGGGGTCAGGCGGATCGTGGTCTGCCCGGGGAACGCATAGGTCTCCGCGAAGCCAGGCTTCGTCGCGATGAAGTTGGCATTCGTCCTGGGGAGTTGCGAGAGAGTGGCCCGACCTTTGGCGTCCGTAATCGAAGTGAGGGGGCCTTCCTGAACTCGGAGTGCGAGCGGTTTCCGGTAGAGTGGCGAAGCCGAAGACAGGTCTCCCAAACCAAGGGCCGTGACGATCGCCCCCTCGAGGGGCCGGTCCTTGCTGTCGACGACGGTGATGGTCCGGCGGATGGGCTCGGTGAGGATGAGATCTCCCTGGAACGAGGATGTGGCATCGGGGACGACCAGCCAGCCGACGGCGAGGCCGGGGTGGTCGGCGAGCAGCACGCGACGCGGGAAGTCTCTCGTTTTCGAGGGACGCGGGGCTTGCAGGGCCCCATCGAGTCGGAACGAGCCGTCGGGTTCGGCCTTGGTCTCTTCGACCAGCGTGTTGAGACGCTCCCAGAGGCTGTCCCTGTGATAGAGACGGACCCGGGCCCCATCGACGGGCTTCCCTTTGCTATCGAGCACTCGACCAAGGATCCGTGGTCCCTCGGGGGGGGCAGGTCCTTCGGCCTGTGCTGGGGAGAAGAGCGCGGACCAGCCGACGGCGATGATCCCGGCCATCAGCCCGGCGCCGGCCCACCCCGCCTCGCCTCGGGATGGGTTTGCCGAGTCGGGCAATACCAGCCGACGAACTCGGTCGCGCAACGATCCACCCGTGGCCGCCAGGCTGGGGGCCGGCGTGCTCCGCAGTTCCTCGAGGGTGAAGAGGGTGCGAGCGACGAGGAGGCGGTCGCCGCCGCAGAGGTCGACGGCCAGGTCGTCGCAACAGTGCTCGCGCTCGACGCGGATCCGGCCCGAGACCCACCAGACCGCGGGGTGGAAGAAGAGCAACGCCTCGACGATGACCTGAAAAGAATTGACCAGGAAATCGAGCCGACGAATATGCGCGAGCTCGTGGGCAAGCAAGGCCTCGAGTTGATCGACGGTCAGTCGTGCCAGGCTCGACACCGGGATCAGGACCGTCGGGCGGAGCCACCCGACGACGGAGGGGACCTCGACCCGACGCGACAGGAAGCATCGGACCGGGCGCCGGCAACCGAGGCGTTGTAACATCCGATCGAACACGGTTAGGAGCTCTCCGGACGCGGGCTCGATCCCGAGCCGCGTCAGGCCCCGAATCTCGACGAGCCCCAGGGCCAGTCGTAGTGCCAAAGCACACACGCCCAGGAGCCAAAACGCGACGGCCGCAGGCAGCCAGGCCTCGAGTCGAGCCCGCCAATCGCGTTGCCCATTTATCACGGGGGCCGATGCCACACGGGTCGCCTCGATCCCATCATCCTCCGGCGTAGGGCCAGGGACGACTTCTCGAGCCGGGATGAATCCCAAGGCAGGCTTGACCTCGGCATCGCCGTGCGTCGTCATGGAAGTTGGAATCGAATCGAGACGGCCCCGTAACGCCATTCCCCCGGGATGAGCCACCAGGCCCCGAACGGTGGTCACCACGGGGCACGCCACCATGAGGAGTAATCCCGCCAGGGCGACGGTGTACCGCAATTGGGCGGATCGACGGCGCAACGCCCGGAGAAGCGTCGCGACCCCGAGGCCGATGATCAGCCCCTGGATCAGGAACAGTACCAGGGCCCAGCCGATGGCCAGGACCAACGACTCAAACCATTCCGGCATTGTTGCCAGGGTCAGGTTCATCGCTCTCCCCCTCGATCTGATCCAGCAGGGAACGGATTTCCGCCAGCTCCTCCGGAGAAGCCGGACGGGCCGACAGGGCCTGTAACACCAGGTCGCGTCCCGATCCTCCGAACGCACGTTCGATCAAATCCAGCACCAGTCGGCGCTGGGTCGCCGTACGACTCGGCTGGGCGCGGTAGACGTGGGATTTGTGAGCTTCGTCCCGCTCGACCAACCCCTTGGTCACCATGATCTGCATCAGCTTGAGCACCGTGGTGTAGCCGGTGTTCCGGGCTTTGCCGACGCGCTCGTAGACCTCGCGGACCGTGCTCGGCCCGCGCTCCCAAAGCACCTGAAGGATCGCCAGCTCCGCCTCCGAAGGGCGGGGTGTCTCCGGTTTGCTCATCGACTCTTCATGCTCCTCGAGCCCCACCTACGAAAGCGTTCGTAGGAGATTATACGAAGCGGTTCGTAGGTTCAAGCGTTTCCCTGATGCCCCGATGCGGAATCGGTCGTCGGCATAGTCGCCAAGGGGCGGGGGAATCTGGCTCAAGGAACGAGGCAACCGTCGCGTTGCCGAATCAGATTACTTGTTGACACAATATTCGTTCTTGCCTAAGATTCCGGTCATGAGCCACGACGAGGCGGAAAAGAAGGGGAAGGTGCGGTCGGTTTTGCAGGAGGAGATCAAGAAGCGCGACCCGTTCGATGTGCCGGAGCAAGAGGTGACCTTGAACCTCGCACGGACGCACGAAGTGCTCCAGTGCGAGTTTTCGAGGATGTTCAAGGCGAAGGGGCTCTCGCACGCGCAATATAACGTCTTGAGGATCCTGCGAGGTGCCGGGACGGAGCTCCCCTGCCTCGAGGTCGCGAGCCGGATGATCTCGCAGTTGCCGGACATCACCCGGCTCGTCGACCGGCTCGAAGGGGCCGGGCTCGTGGCCCGATGTCGGACGCAGGAGGACCGGAGGCTCGTCCTGATCCGGATCACGGACGCGGGGCGGACGGTCCTGGCCGAGCTCGATGAGCCGATCATCGAACTCCATCGTCGGCAGCTCGCACACCTGACACCCGAAGAGTTGGAGGAGCTGAATCGGCTCCTGGTCAAGGCCCGGCGGCCCGGCGGCTGAGATCCGCAGCGGGCGTCGTCCGTGTCATTGCAGTCCACCATATTGTCGTTGCAACAACAGTTGAGGCAGCAAAGATTTCAACGATCGCGACCTGGCGTACGCTCGACTCGCGGAGGGTCGAGTTCCCTTGAGTTCTCGAAAGGACAGTTCGATGATGCTGCGAAAGTTCTTCCTGGCGATGGGTCTGGTGTCCGGGTTGGCCCTGGGTTCGGGCTCGGTGCCGACGGCGTCGGGGCAGACCTTCACGGTCGACGCGGTGCATTCCTCGGTGATCTTCCGTGTCAAGCACGCGAACACCAGTTATGCTTATGGTCGGTTCAATGAGATCTCGGGCCAGTTCGCGATCGTCGACCAGAACCCGGCGCAGAGCCATTTCGACTTCCAGGTCAAGACGGCGAGCATCGACACGGGGAACGCCAAGCGTGACGAGCACCTGAAGAGCCCCGACTTTTTCAACGCGGTCCAGTTCCCGACCATCGCGTTCAAGAGCACGTCGGTGACGAAGACGGCCCCCGAGACCTACCAGGTCGCCGGCGACCTGTCGCTCCACGGCGTGACCCGCCCGATCAAGCTGTCGCTCAAGCGCACCGGCACGGGCAAAGATATGAAGGGCAAGGCGATCGCCGGGCTCGAGGCGAGCTTCTTCGCGATCAAGCGGAGCGAATTCAAGATGGCCAACATGGTGGGGCCGATCGGCGACGACGTGTGGGTGACCGTGAGCGTCGAAGGCGGCGAGTAACGCTTCAAAGAGTCGTTAAAACAAGGGGCCGTCGGGGAGGTTGAGGACGGGCCGATCGGCCCCCGCTCCCCGGACGGCCCGGCCCACTTTATCGAGGAGACGCTTCGCGTGGACGTCAAGATGTTGCTCTTCGGCGTCGGGCTCTCCGGGTTGGTTTCGGGGATCCTCTACGCCGTGCTCCTCGCGATCGGGTCGCGCGTCGGCTCGAGGAACGCGAAACCCTGGGCCCTCGGCCCCGCGCTGGCGGCGGGCTACCTCGCGGGCCAGGCCGCGACCGCCTGGCCGTCGTCGGACGTGACCGACCGGATCCCCTGGATCGCCCTCGGGGCGTCGCTCCTGGGATTCTTCGAGGCCCTCTGGCCGGCCCCCCTCTGGGCTCGCGTCGAGAATCGCCTCATCTTCGCGGCGTCGGCCGTGCTCGTCATGCTCGGGCCGGCGGTCCAGGAGACGTGGGAGTCGCGAGAGATCATGCTCTGGCTCTCGGGATTGGGCCTCGTCATCCTCGTCGCGTGGACGAGCCTCGAAGGTCTGGCCTCGAGGAGCCGGGGGGTGGCGCTCGCCCTGCCCTTGATCGCGATGACCGGGGGGACGGCCGCGGTGATGCTGCTGTCGGGGAGCCTGGTGATGGGTCAACTCGGGGGTGCCCTGACGGCTGCGCTCGCCGCGGCCTGGGTCGTCTCGTGGTGGGCCCCTCCCCTGGAACTCGGTCGGGGGAGCCTGCCGGTCTTGGTCCTGATCCTCTCGGGGCTCGTCCTCGAGGCCCACGTCTACGCCAGCCTCACCACCGTGGGCGCGGCGCTCGTCGCGGGGTCGACGCTGGCCCCCTGGGTCACTCGCATCGGGCCCGTCGCCAGGCTCGCGCCTTGGAAGGTGGGGGTCATCGGCACGGTGTTCGTCCTCATCCCGATCGGCATCGCCGCGGGGCTGGCCATCGCGGAGGCCGCGGCGTCGACCGTAGAATATTGATCGTCCATGATTTCGGCTCATGCCGCGAACCCGGGGGGCCGATAGAGACCAACCCGGGTACATGCGTTAGAATTGACAAGGTCGTGCGTTTGGCGCGGACATCCGGAACCGGCCCTCTCCGAGATCTCGACCCATGTGGAGGCTCTCCCGACCGCCGAGCGTCCCCCTGATCCTCCTGGCCACGCTCGGGTTCCTGCTCCCATCGGCCGCCCCCCCCTCGAAAGAACTCCCCCCCTTGAATGCGAAGGTCGTCGAGTTCGCGAAGGCGAACCTCGGGAAGAAGGTCGGGAACGGGATCTGCATCACCCTCGCCGTCGAGGCGATCCGCGACTCGGGGGCGAAACGGTTCCCCCTCAATCGGTCCGACGGCGACTATGAGTGGGGGGAGCGCGTGGAAACGCTGGCGGACGCCCTACCCGGGGACATCCTCCAGTTCCGCGACGCCCTATTCAAAGGGAAGAAGCGTCTCCCGAGGGGCCGTTGGATTTCCTGGCACCACGAGTACGCCCACCACACGGCGGTCGTCCTGGCCGTGAGCGAGGGGGGGCGGGTGGTCACGATCCTCCACCAGAATGCCGGGCGGGCGGACGCGGACGTGGCGGTGCGTCAGGTCGTCCAGGAAGGGACGCTCCGGATGGACTCGCTGCAAGCGGGGGGCTGGGTGCGGGCGTATCGACCGATCCCCGACGACCGCGACCCTTCTCGAAAGGGGCATCGACGTCGCGAGGGTTTCGACGAGGAATCGTCCGCGACTCGGGAAGGCGAACAGGCGTCCGGCCCCAACTGACGAGAGAGCCTACCAAGGTTCGGTCTGGGATCGAGGCGGGGATCGTCGAGGGGTGCGGCGGCCCCGGACCCGGGGTCGGGTTGGCGAACGCGAATCGCAACATCCAAGTAAGGTGGGAACATGGGCAAGTTCGTCTGGTCGAACATGGCGCAGGTCACCTCCGAGCCCGTCCGTTGGCTCTGGGAGGGGCGGATCCCGCTGGGCAAGGTCACCCTGCTGGAAGGCGAGCCCGGGATCGGCAAGTCGACGCTCGCGTTCGACCTGGCCGCCAAGGTGAGCCGGGGCGCACCGATGGCCCTGACGCGGGGCCTGGACTCTCCCTCGGCCCCCGCCGACGTCATCCTCTACTGCGGCGACGACGACCTCGGCGACACCGTCCGCCCCCGGCTCGAGTCGGCCGGGGCTGACCTGACCCGGATCCGCCCGATCGACCGCGAGCTCCATAAAGAGGACCTCGGCGATCTTCGGCCCGCGCTGATCATCCTCGACCCCCTCTCGAGCTACATGTGCCTCTCCTGCGACGAGACCCCTCGCCAGGTGATGCAGAACCTCGCCATGCTCGCCCGCGACACCGACGCGGCCGTGCTCGCCGTGCAGGCCCTCCCGAGCCGCGAGGATTCGGAGTGGGCGCGCGAGGCCTACGGTGTGGCGCGGTCGGTCCTATCGATCACGACCGTGGGCCACGGTGGTCGCCGAATCGCCGTCTCGAAGTCGAACCTCCGCTCTCTCTCCGAAGTCCATCCTCTCGTGTACCACCACGAGGACAAGGACGGCGTCGTCCACATCGTTGGGTGGTCCGACGGCCGATGATCGGGCGAGGCATTCCCCCCATTCCTGCGTCTCACCGACATCTCCCGGCCGCCGACAACCCCCCGAACTCACGACATAACCGCCTGCGGCACAACGACTAAAAAATATCGATAATTCGCCCATTGATTTCCTAGACGACCGGTCTAATATGATCCCTGTTGAGACAACGAATTTCGAGTTGCGGGACGGCGATCCCGGGGACCTACCGGGGGCGGGACGATGAGCAAGGAAAAGACGAAGGCCATCCTTCTGGAGGCGGGCAAACAGGTTTTCCTGGCGAAGGGGTATAACCACGCGGGCATTGAGGCGATCTTGCAGGCCGCCAAAGTTCCCAAGGGGTCGTTTTACTACTACTTCGACAGCAAGGAAGACTTCGGCCTCCAGGTCATCAACCGCTTCGCCGAGTGTTATCAGGAAAACATCGACCGCTACCTGTGTGATCGGACGCTCCCCCCCCTGGATCGACTCCGAGGATACTTCGAGTCGGTCTGCGAGCGTCTCGAGACGCAACAGTGTCGTAACGGCTGTCTCGTCGGGAACCTGAGCCAGGAGATGGCCGACCAGAGCGAGGTGTTCCGGGCGAGGCTGGAGGAGATCTTTGCGGGGTGGGTCGGGCGCTACGCCGAATGCCTCGAGGAAGCTCGGGCGGCCGGGGCGATCTCACCCCACATCGACGTCCAGGAGTTGGCGGAGTTCTGGCTCAACAGTTGGCAAGGGGCCGTCCTCCGGGCGAAGGCGACGCGGAGCACCCAACCGCTCCGGACGTTCCTCAACGTCATGTTCGGATACATCCTTCAGGCCCAGCGGGCCTGACCGTCTCGACCGCGTGTTCGGTCGGGGCCGTGGAATGAATCTTGCTGTAGGCCGGTCGATGACGGTTCCGGAAGGAGTGAACGGAACGCGAGACCGCTCATTTGCTCGATGCGGGCAAAGGACGACGACTCATGGCTGCCGCAAACGCGATGATGGACTCGACCCACGACACCGACGCCGACACGTCCCTCGACGCCCCGTCCTCTTCGCGGCGCCTGGACGCGGCAGCGAAGGCCCAGATCGACCGGTTGGTACGTCGGGGGGTCTCCGCCGAGATCCTGGCCGGCCAGTTCGGGGTCTCCACCACCCGGATCGGTCGGGTCGCCAACGAGATGAGGGCCCAGCGCATCCTCGAGCAGAAACTCGAGTTCATGCACGACCCGAGCTTCGAGGAGCGTAAGCGTGAGGCGGAGTTCCTCGCGCCGCTGCCCGAGACGGCCAATGGTAAGGCAATCCGCCGAGGCAAGGCCCCGGAAGGGTTACCCCCCTACCTGGCCAGCCTTTACGACGTGCCGCTTCTGTCCCGGGAGCAGGAAGCGCATCTCTTCCGGAAGATGAACTACCTGAAGTACCGGGCGAGCAAGCTCCGCGAGGCGATGGACCCGACGCGGGCCAAGACGGCCGACCTCGACGAGATCGAGCGGTTCCAGTCCGAGGCGCTCGCGGTCAAGAACCAAATCATCCGCGCCAACCTTCGGCTGGTGGTCTCGATCGCCAAGAAGCACCTCGGCGCCTCGAACAACTTCTTCGAGCTCGTGAGCGATGGTAACATGTCGCTGATCCGGGCCGTCGAGAAGTTCGACTTCGCCCGGGGCAACAAGTTCAGCACGTACGCGAGCTGGGCGATCATGCGGAACTTCATCCGCACGATCCCCGAAGAGAAGCACCGTCGCGACCGGTTCGTCACCGGCCACGAGGAGATGTTCGAAGCCGCCGCCGATACCCGGACCGACGAACGCGAGTACGAGTCGGCCCAGAAGCGGAACCAGGAGACGGTCCGCGGACTGCTGAGCAAGCTCAGTGACCGCGAGCGCTGGATCATCGCGAACCGCTACGGGCTCGAAGGGGCCGTCGAGCAGACGCTGGAGCAGCTCGGGCACGAGCTGGGGGTCACCAAGGAGCGCGTCCGACAGATCGAGTCTCGGGCCCAGGAGAAGCTCCGCCGATTTGCCCTCGAAGAACGGCTCGAGCTCCCGTCGATCTGACCCGGCCGCCGGGAATCGGCTTCGGCCGCGAGGCTCGAGGGGGTCCGGGACCCGGGAGCCTCGGTCTTGAGGTAACGACATGAAGGTTTACCGCATCCATGAGGTTGGCAGTCCGGACGCGTTGACGCTCGACGAGCTCCCCACGCCGGTCCCGGGGCCGGGGAAGGTGCTCGTCCGGGTGCGGGCAGCCTCGCTGAACTACCGCGACCTGCTCGTCGTCAAGGGGCACTACAGCAAGAATCTCCCCTTGCCGATGATCCCCCTCTCCGACGGTGCGGGCGAGGTCGTCGAAGTCGGCGCGGGTGTCACTCGAGTCAAGCCGGGCGACCGCGTCGCCGCGGCGTTCATGCAGGCCTGGCAGTCCGGCCGCCTCACCGAAATCGCCGCGAAGTCGGCACTTGGTGGCGCGATCGACGGGATCCTCGCGGAATCGGTCGTCCTGCACGAGGACGGCCTGGTCCCGATCCCCGACCACCTGACCTTCGAAGAGGCCGCCACCCTGCCCTGTGCCGCGGTGACCGCGTGGCATGCCCTCTTCGCCGAAGAAGGGCTCGCGCCCGGGGCGACGGTCCTGATCCAGGGGACCGGCGGTGTTTCGCTATTCGCCCTCCAGCTCGCAACGCTCGCCGGAGCTCGGGTGATCGCCACCTCGAGCAGCGACGAAAAGCTCGAACGAGTCCTCGCCATGGGGGCCTCCGACGGGATCAATTACAAGTCGACACCCGACTGGGAGATGCGCGTCCTCGAGCTGACCGGCGGTGCCGGCGTCGACCACATCGTCGAGGTCGGCGGGGCCGGCACGCTCGGCAAGTCACTCCGAGCCGTCCGACACGGTGGACATATCAGCCTCATCGGCGTCCTCTCGGGCGGATCCGGCGACATTCCTCTCTTTAGCGCCCTCATGAAGAACGTGCGGATCCAGGGCATCTACGTCGGCTCTCGCGCCATGTTCGAGGACATGAACCGGGCCATCGCCCTGCACAAACTCCGCCCGGTCGTCGATCGCGTCTTCAACTTCACCGACGCCCCCGCCGCACTCCGGCACCTCGAAAGCGGCGCCCATTTCGGGAAAGTCGTCATTCGGGTCAACTGACACCGGCGGACAATCGCTCGGTCGACGAGAGCGGTTGACCTTTCCCCGAAACCAGCCCGAATCGCCAGCGGGCGAATCTTCCTCGAGCGATCCGATCAGGGGAACATTCGCCCGCTGGCGATTCGGGCTGGCTTCGTTGTTTTCGGTGCGAGCCGACTCGTGGGCGCAGGCCGTCAGAGCGATGACGCACAACCCGAGCAGGTCACCGAAGGTCCCGAAACCTCACTCGATTCGACTCCATGATCTCAACCCTCCGCTCGAGCATGGTCAGGATGGACTATATCGACATTTTCGATCGACTTCATCCCACATCTCTTTCGCCTCCATCTTCACACGTCTGACGAAGCCCACGCCACAGACCAACCCAAGACCTCGACCTCCCGCCAAGCCCATGCAAAGGTCAATCATGGACGCTTGACGATAGTTGCGATGGTGTTGTCGTACAAGCGTCAAACGACCAACTACATCTGTCAGACATCGCCAGAGTAAAACTTTACCGAATTCAACACAATCGATCACACCGCGCATCCAAATCTGTTCTCATACCGCAAATTGTAGCAGTTCAAGAGTTTATCTCGAAGAGGCAGCAATCCAAAGGGAGGAGACGATCAAGAACTCACCTGATTTTTTAATTCTTCAAGGATTAGGAGATCACGAACTTGACTCCGTATCCCTAAGGAGTTAGGCTCCATCAAGGTCTTATTCGATCGGTCCATCCTACGGTCGGGTTCCTATCTTCCTCCCGATCGGGCTGGTTTCCGCGTTCGCGTCGACATCGAGTCAAGTCATTGTCATTATCTCGGAGGCGGTTGCGTATGCGCTCGTCGTTGGATCGTCAGAGGCGTGGTTTTACGCTGATCGAGTTGTTGGTGGTGATTGCCATCATCGCGGTGTTGATTGCCCTGTTGTTGCCGGCCGTCCAGGCGGCGCGCGAGGCGGCCAGGCGTGCGCAGTGCACGAACAACCTGAAGCAGATCGGGATCGCGCTGCACAGCTATCATGACCAGAGCGGGTCGTTCCCGCTGGGCGGGGTGAACCTCGGGAAGTCCTCGCAAGGTTGGAACGGGACGTCGAATTCGCTGTCGTGGCGGGCGTTGATCCTGCCGCAGCTCGAGCAGAACAACATTTACAATGCGCTCAACCTGGGCGTCACCATGAGCGCGAACAGCTACGACTCCTCGGCGGGCTACACCGTCTGGATGACCGTGTCGAACGTGTGGCTGTGCCCCTCCGACGGCCTGAACAACAACGGCCAGAGGCCCTCCATTACCTCCGACGTGAACAACGGCAATGGGACGATCAGCAACCCGCCGACGAACCCGCTGACCGGCCAGCCGGCGACCACGACGCCCGTGTCGAACTACGCGGGGAGCTTCGGCGACAACCAGGCGATCGGCCCGCTCGTGGCCGGCTCGAATCCCTGGGAAACGCCCTCCTGCACCACGCCGCCCGTGGGCCAGACGCAAATCGGTTGGGCCGGATTCTGGGGCACGACCTACACCTGCGACGCCTCGACGGACACGGGCGGGACGCTCCGCGGCTTCTTCGACTATCGGACGGGCCAGGTCGTCACCATGGCGGGCGTCAACGACGGGACGAGCAACACCATCCTGGTGGGCGAAGTCATCCCCCAGCAGGCCGCCGACAGCAATATGTACTGCCTCAACGGTTGCACGGCCGGGACGACGCTCCCCATCAACCTGAACACGTCGGGGATCCCCGGCCAGTATCCTGGGTGTAACTCGAACGACTGGGCGTCGACCGTCTGGCAGTGCCGATTCAGCCCCGCGAGCAAGGGCTTCAAGAGCTCCCACCCCGGCGGCGCGACCTTCCTGTTCGGGGACGGCTCGGTCCACTTCCTCAAGGCGAGCATCAACCGCTTCATCTACGCCGGACTCGGCAGTCGCAACGGTGGCGAGGTGATCAGCGCCGACGCATTCTGAGGCGACGCCCGATGGTTTCCTCGAGGCCAGGTCGTGGTCGCGACACCCGAACGGGACGTGACCTCACCTGGCCCTCCTTCATTACGGCCTCACCGCATCGGCGACACCCCATCGAAAGCCGCCGACTGCTCCTCTCAGAACCCGACTTGAAACCCGTTTTTTTCTTAAAACGCGGGTTTCTGTGGGACAGACGTCGACATCCCGGGAGGGGTTGTCGACGGCGTTGGCGTCAGAAACCCGTTTTTAAGAAAAAAACAGGTTTCGGGCCTGACTCTCGGATTCGCCCGTCGGCTCCCTCTTTCATCAAAATGAGCGTGCGATCATGAAACAGCAATCCTTTCCCTCGCGCCCCATCATCGCGACTGCCCTTTCCCTGGCCTGCGGCCTTTTCTTCTCGGGGTGCGGTCCGGACGATGGAATCGGCCAGCGATTCAAGGTTTACGGCACCGTGAAGCTCAACGGCGAGCCGCTGAAGAAGGGGACGATCAACTTCATCCCGGAAGACACCGAGACGGCGCGTCCCGCCTCCGGCTCGATCCAGGAGGATGGGACGTACGCCCTCACGACTCAGACGCCTGGCGACGGTGCGATGGGGGGCAAGTACAAGGTCGCGGTCAACGCCTACGACGTCGAAGAGAAGAACACCGCCCCGTTCGGCGGCGTCGCCGACCAGAGGCTGCTCGCCAAGGTCAAGAAGACGAGCATCATCCCGCTCAAATACACCGGGACCGACAGCTCGGGCTTCACCGCCATCGTCGGGCCCTCCTCCAGCAAGTTCGACTTCGAGATGGAAGGAGCTCCGGAAACCCAGAGTTCCAAGATCTCCAAGAATTCCAAGAGATGAGACACGACTCGCCGGACTCCACCGAACTCCGGTGAGGCGAGATTCTCAACCCGAAGTCGACAAAGCATCAAAGTGACAATCCTGGAGGACGCGAATACCCCTCGAAACTGGGTCGAGGGGTATTCGCGTCCTCATTCCTTTGTCGTGAAGCGACAACATCATTAATCAATCAAATCATCAATCGATTCTGCAACGAATCCAGGAAAATGCCCCTCACCGCGACGGCATCGACGCTTGGAACTTCGGCCGGACGCTCGCGCCCTGAGCGAGATTGCGACGGCGACTGACGACAACACGGTCTTTCACGGTCAAGCCCGCGCTCACCGCGACCTCTCCGGCGGTGCGTCGGTTAAGGTCGATTGAAACCGGGCGTTGCTCGAGCCGGTTCTGCTCATTGACGATGAATACCGAGAATTTCCCATAAGATTGAATCAGCTCAGGGCTGGTCCTGGCCCTGCATGCCTCCGCCGGGATGAACAGAGTCTTCTCCGGGCCCCCAGTCTCGATCAGGACCACGGCTTGCATCCCCGGAACAAGAGCATGCTTGGCATTTGAGACAACGGCTGTCAATTGGAGTGAGTCGGTCGAGGAATCCGCCTTGAAATCCATGAAGTGCGCACGGGCCGGAATCGGCTCATTCACCCCGACGTTGGGCGCCAGGATCGCCACGTTGAGTTCGAAATCCTCGTCGGATCCGCTCGATCCCTTGGCCCTCAACGGAAGTAGCTTTCGGTAAATCGAGGTGGGGACCGTGCAAATGACGTCCAGTGGATCCTCGGCGATGATCCTTGCAAGCGCTGTCATATTGGCGACCGTAATGTTCCCTTCCGTAAGCAACGGGCGGCCGATTCTCCCGGTGATGGGAGCCGTAACCCTGGTCTGCTCGAGATGAAGCTTGGCAAGTTCGAGCGTCGCCGTCGCCACATCAATGGCGGCTTGGGCTTCCTCAAGGTCGCCCTCGGCGCGAACAAAATCCTCATGGCTCATCATGTTTCGCTTTCGGAGGACCTCGCTATGCTTGAGGCTGGCCTCCGTGACCCGCTTCCGGGACGCGGCACGCCGTAGCTCCGCCTCGGCGATCTTCACCTGGGCCTGGTAAGAGGCCGAGTCAATCTCGAAGAGGATGGCACCTTTCTTGACCACTCGACCGGATTGGAACGCAACGCGGGTGACCATCCCTCCGACCTGAGGGCGAATCTCGGCAGTCTGGATCGCGTCGACTCGAGCGTTGAATTCCAGGGTCTCGGAGGCCACCTCCCTGACGACTGGAGAAACCACGATCACTTCCGGGTCACCGCTCGGCGGGGCCGCTTCAGGAGAGGCCGCCTCACCCCCGGGTGCCGCCGGCTTCGAGGCCGCGTCCTGGCCTCCGGAGGCCTCCGCCGGAGCCTTCGCTTCCGGGGGTTTCGACGCAGGTGCCTCGACGACCGGCGTGTCTGCGGAAGCCGGCGGCACGGCCTCGGACTTCGACTCGGGCGGGACGCCCCGGGCCAACGCCGGCAGGAGCGGCAGCGCCAAGAACCCGAGGAGCAGCCATCGCCCTACCCGTGGCCTGGCTATCGACGCGGCGGACGTCTCTTGTAAAATCATGCTCAATCTCCGTTTCAAAGGTGGAATTCGCCCGACGCCGGTCGCCCCTGCGGGCCAGGGCAGTCGGGGCCCGGACAAATAGGAGGCGGTCGCCACGAGCGCGAGGGCATAAGCCTCGGCCGCCTCCGGCAACGCCCAGGACACCCAGGCGTCGCAGCACTGCTCCTCAACCTCTTCCAACTCTCGACGCGCCCACCACGCGACGGGGTCCCACCAGTAGAGGCCCAAGACCACCGCCTCGAGCCGGCGCACCCAATGGTCGAGACGTTTCAGGTGGGCCAATTCGTGGACCAGGATGGTCTCCCGCTGCGCATCATCGAGTTGTCCCCAGAGCTCGTCCGGGATCAAAAGCTTTGCAGGTCCGAAGAGCGCCCAGAGCATCGGCGGGATCCGAGCGGGGACCATCCAGGTCGAAGGAGTTCGCCGAAGTTCGAGCCGCTCGGCCAATCGTCGGATCCGGGCCTGAAGCTCTTCAGGGGCCGGTCGAGCAGACCGGAGCAACCGCCGAAATCGAACCGCCTGGAGTGCAACGACCGAACACCACCAGGCCACACCGGTGAACCACAAACCGACCGCGTAGGTCCGCAAGGGCCAGGTCCGTCCGGTCGAAATGGGCGCGACCGACTCGGCCTGTCTGGTCTTCGTACTCGAGTCGACGGAGGGTCTCGACACGGGAGGCGTCTCGATTGCCTCCGATGTCCTCACCACGAGCGGAGCCGGGATCGAGAACGCCTGTGGTGGCGAAACAGGTCGAGTCTCCCTAGGCTCCAAAATCCACCAGGCCGGGAATTGCACCAGGGATGGCGTGGCGAGCTTCAGCAGGACCAGGAGCCAGAGACTATGAATCAGGGCCGGTCTGTGTCGCCAAAACCTGCGACTGATCGCCGCCACCAGGGCCAACGCGGTCGCCCACCCCGCGTTCACCAGGAAGGCTCCCGTGAGAATCTCCAAGGTCGGGTCCCCTATTTTCGAGGCTCGTCCGAGGTTTGGTTTGGCTTCCGCCGCCGCTCGCGGAGAAAGGTGTAGAGCTCCTCGATCTCCGCCGAGGACAACGGCTGCGACCGGACCAGGTTCATCACCAGGGGCGCCACCGCCCCGTTGCAAAGCCGGTCCGCCAGCCCTTGCAACCGCCGACGGATGAACTCGTCGCGATCGACGGTCGCCGTGAAAACCAGGGCCCCCTCCCCCTCGCGACGCTCGTTGCGGACGAACCCCTTCCGCTCGAGACGCCCCAACAGGTTCTGCACCGTGGCGTAATGCGACTCGGCCCCGCCGGGATAAAGCGCATCCGTCACCTGACGACGCGTCGCCTCGCCGCGATCCCAGAGGACCTCGAGCATCGCCAGCTCCGTCTCGGTCACATCCTCGTTCGTTCGTCGTCCCATGATCCCCCCCAGGCAATCTGCCTAGGGCCAAGGTAAGGCAATTCGCCTAGGGTGTCAACCATGGAGTGGATTTTGAAGGGCCACAGATCGGGGACGATTTAGCCACGGATGAAACACGGATGAAACACGGATGAAACACGGATGAAACACGGATGAAACACGGACAACTTAATAAAACTATTAATATATTACATGATAATAAATTTTCTATTTTTTATCCGTGTTTCATCCGTGTTCAATCCGTGGCTAAATCGTCCCCGATCTTCCCTCGCCAATGCCCCCGAAATGCTCCCCGGGCGTATTACCAGGAGGGGGTAGCGGTGCTACAATGAATGATGGTGGAGGGTCTCTGCAGGAAGCCGAGTCAGATCACGAGGGTGATTCCCCCCGAGGAACTGCGTCGAGGGAATTGCAAAGGGAGGATGCCATGGTTCGGTCCATTCGGTGGTGGGCAGCGTCTCTGCTGCTCCTGGGGTCGCCGCTGCAGGCGGGCGAGTTGGACGCGGAGTACGGCGCGAAAGCCAGGAAGGTTTCGGATTCCGAACGCCCGGCCGTGGCCAAGTCGTCCGAGTTGGACGCCGAGACGCCGACTCAAGCCTTCGGCGGTCACGGAGGAGGACACTTCGGCGGCGGGCATTTCGGCGGCGGCGGACACTTCGGCGGTGGGGGCTGGGGCCATCACGGTGGCTTCGGATACGGCGGCTTCGGGGGCTACGGCCGAGGCTTCGGATACGGCGGCTTCGGGGGCTACGGCCGAGGCTTCGGCTATGGCGGCTACGGGGGTTACGGCCGAGGCTTCGGATACGGCGGCTACGGGGGTTACGGCGGCTTCGGATACGGCTTGGGGCTTGGGTATGGCCTGGGCTACGGGCTCGGGTACGGCTTGGGCTACGGCGGCTACGGGGGTTATGGCGGCTATGGCTTCGGGTATGGTGGCTATGGTGGGGGTTACGGCTATAGCGTCTACCAGCCTGTCAGCTACTACACCCCATACGCGATCGGTTACTCCTCCTACGGTTGTTACTGGTGATCGTCGCCCGTGATGGGGTCGACGGTCTTGGACGCGAACGAGCCCGGTCGACCTCGTCCCGTCGACCGGGATAAACTTCAATCGACGCATCGACGACCTCCGTCAAGGTCCGGTGCGTCGCCCTTCTTCTCGAATTCGCCGGAGGCGTCATGCGGTGGGTCACGGCCTTCAGCCTGCTCATCCTGGTCGCTTCCGCCGAGTTTGGGTGGGCCCAGGTTGGCTCGAGCCGCGAGTCGTCGCCTAACGATCGCCCTCCGACCGTCGCCCGACTGGCGAATGCGCCTCAGATCCGGGCGCGACTCGGTCTGACGCCCGAGTACGAAAACGTGGCCGGGATCGGGTCGGTGAAAGTGGCCGTGCTCGACTATGGCTTCGACGGCGTCGGCAACGGCCGACCGTACTTGCCGAAGGACGCGGTGGTCGTCGAGCATTACGACCCGGACTTCGTCCGTCGCTTCGGCCTTGGCGATCCCGAGTATCGCAAGGCGTTCGACCCGTTCAACCGCCACGGACGGGTCATGGCCCAGATCCTCTGGGGGGTCACGGGGTCGCGGCCCGAGGGCCCGAAGTTCTACCTCCTCAACGCGAACGGCCCGACGATGTTGCGGCGGGCCGTCCGATACGCGATCGAGCAGAAGGTGGACGTCATCCTGTTCAGCGGGTCGTTCGAGGGGGGCGGTAGCGGCAACGGACGAGGCCCGATCGACCGCGTGGTCGCGGACGCGCTCGCGGCGGGGATCCTCTGGATCAACGCCGCCGGCAACTTCGGCGGGCGCGTGTACAATGGGCCGGTCCGCATCCTCCGCGACGGATTCCTCCGCCTCCGAGAAGGGTCCGACGTCGCCTCGCTCCGGTTCCGGAACCATGTCGACGAGAACACCGTCACGGTCACGCTGACCTGGAACGACTACCGCGAGGACGAAGACGCCGGGACCGACAAGGACCTCGACCTCTCCGTGGAGGACTGGGCCGGTCGTCGCGTCGGCGAAGGGGCGAAGGTCCAGGTTTCGGGCACAAAGGTCCCCGGCCCCGACGAGAGCCGCAACCCCCGAGAGCGGGTGGTCCTGGTCGACCTCCCGGCCAGCCCGACCCTCGCGTCGGATCCCGAGTACGCGTATCGGATCCGGGTGCGGGCCAGCAGGGGTCGGTTCACTCCCGACGACCGCATCCGGATCCTCGTGACGTCGAGCCGAGAAGCCTACGTCGCGCCCGGGCGAGAAATCCCGGAGCCGGCCCTCGAGTTCCTCGACGCGACCAACGAGGGGGAGATCTATCCGCCGGCCGACCACCCGCTCGTGCTGACGGTCGGGGACGGCGACCCGTCCTCCTCACTGGGCCCGACCCTGGATCGACGCGTAAAGCCCGACGCGATCGTCGAGGATTCTCGGGCGTTCTTCACCGACGGCCAGGTCTTGACCGGGTCGTCGAACGCCGCTGCCTACGTCGCCGGAGTCGTCACGGTCCTCCGTGCCTCGGCGCCGGGCCTCCGGCCGGGCGATCTGCTCCGGATCGCCCGGCTGGGCACCCCGATCACCACGAAGTCCCTGAGAGGACAGGGGTCGACCACGACGTCCCCCGCCCCACCTCCGTCGACGACACCGGCGCCGACACCGACGCCGACGAGCCTGACGCGGACGAACGTCAACTCGGCGACGTCCACGCGAAGGACGACCCTCGGGTCGATCCCCACCATCACGATTCCCGTCCCTCCGACGCCCGGCGGCTCTCGTCCCTGGAAGCCTCCCGCGGCCGAATTCCGCATCTGGAAGACGCCGACGCGAGCCAAGCTCGCCGAGATCCTCCGCGAAGGCCGTTGAGCCCCGGATCGAGGCTCGCGGCTCGCCTTCGAGGACCTTTCCTCAACGCTCGAGGAATCGCCTGGGAACCAAACCCTTGGCATGAGGTCGCCTGCACGCGAAACTGTCGAATGCGCGTGGCCCTCCGAGTCCTCGAAGCCGGGAGAACGTCGAGATGATCCGGATCGTGTCGCTATCGATGTTGGCCGCACTTGTTATCAGCGTTTCGGCGGGGCCGGTCGCGGCCGACCCGCCCGGGCTCCACACCCTGGAGATCGGTGCCAAGGCCCCCGACTTCCACCTTCCGGGCGTCGACGGGAAGACGTACAGCCTCGCCGACTTCGCCAAGTCCAAAGTGCTCGTCGTCATCTTCACTTGCAACCACTGCCCGACCGCCCAGGCCTACGAGGCGAGGGTCGCCAAGCTCGAGGCCGACTACCGCGACAAGGGTGTCGCCGTCGTGGCGATCTCGCCCAACGACGCCGCCGCCCTCCGGCTCGACGAGCTCGGCTTCACCGACCTGGGCGACTCGTTCGAAGACATGAAGATCCGTGCCAAGGATATCAAGATCGCCTACCCGTACCTCTACGACGGCGAGACCCAGGCGACCGCGAAGGCCTACGGGGTCCTGGCCACGCCCCACGTCTACATCTTCGACCAGGAGCGGAAGCTGAGGTACGTCGGCCGGTTCGACGACGCCGAGGTGAAGGCCGTGAAGTCGCACGACGCCATCAACGCGGTCGACGCGCTCCTCGCCGGCAAGCCGGTCCCCGTCGAGACGACCCGCGTCAGCGGCTGCTCGACGAAGTGGGCCGACAAACGCGAGAGCGCCAAGACCTCGCTGGCCAAGTGGGACAAAGAGGAGGTCAAGCTCCAGCCCATCGACGAAGCGGGGATCGCGAACCTCGTCCGCAACGACACCAAGTCGCTCCTCATGGTCAACGTCTGGGCGACGTGGTGCGGTCCTTGCGTGGCCGAGCTCGACGAGTTCACCACGATGAACCGGATGTATCGCACCCGGCGCTTCAAGATGGTCACGATCAGCATCGACGAGCCGGAGAAGGAAGAGGAGGCGCTGAAGGTCCTCAAGGAACACCATCTCTCGGCCACCAACTACCTCCGCCGCGCCGAGGACCGCGACAAGTTCGCCGACGCCCTCGACAAGGGATGGCCGGGCCCGGTCCCCTACACGATGATCATCGCACCCGGAGGCAAGGTCATCTACCGGAAGACCGGAGCCATCGACCCTCTCGAAGTCCGACGGGCACTCGTCCAGTACCTGGGCCGGACGGCCTCCTCCTGAACTTCCCCGAACGACGTCGGGGATTCCGTCCCGACTCGCGGTCGGAATCCCTCCCCTCACTTCGGAGCGGCCCCCGCGACGACTCGAGAGGCCGCTCGAAGCAGACCGAGCCGGGCGACGCTCGGGACTTTGGGAACCCGCGATGATCATCAACGAGCCAGAGCCGGTCGACCTCCCCACCCCGTACGGCCCGATGCGGACGTACCTGTTCCGTCCGGCCGCGCCGGGGCGGTATCCCGGCCTCGTCTTCTTCTCCGAGATCTTCCAACTCACGGGCCCGATCCGCAGGACGGCCGCGTACCTGGCGGGGCATGGCTATATCGTCGCCGTGCCCGAGATCTTCCACGAGTTGGAAACGCCCGACACGGTCCTCGTCTACGACCAGGCCGGGACCGAACGAGGGAATGCCGACAAGGTCGCGAAGGAGTTGGCCTCCTACGACGCCGATTCCCGGGCCGCACTCGACGCACTCGCGGCCCATCCGGCCTGCACCGGAAAGCTCGGGGCCATCGGCGTCTGCATCGGCGGCCACCTCGCCTTCCGCGCCGCCATGAACCCGGACGTCCTCGCCTCCGCCTGCCTCTATGCGACCGACATCCACAAGCGAAGCCTGGGCAAGGGTATGAACGACGACTCGCTCGATCGCATCGGCGAGATCCCGGGCGAGCTTCTGATGATCTGGGGCCGCCAGGACCCCCACGTCCCCCGCGAAGGACGAGCGGCCATCTACGCCGCACTCGCCGAAGCGGGCGCCACGTTCACCTGGCACGAATTCAACGCGCAGCATGCGTTCCTGCGTGACGAGGGCCCTCGTTACGACCCCGCCGCGGCGCGTCTTTCCTTCGAGTTGATCCTCGAGCTCTTCTCGCGAAAACTCGGGTCCGGCAATGCCCTAACGGGGTAAGCATTCGGTAAACCCGTTCTCGGCTCTCGCTTTTCCGTTACCGGTCGGCTAGCTTCGGCCAACTATGGATGACGGTTTGGCCTCCGTGTTCTGTGTCACTCCCTTACGCGTTCCGGTCTCGGAACTCGGTCGGCTCACGGCTTGTCCGCCAGCCCCATCGTCGTCGACTGCTCCGCTCTGTTCGGCCCCGCCACTGCCTCAAGGACCCTGTCCCGTCTGCCCGCGGCTGGAGCAAGAGTTCGAACCGTACCGGCTCGCTGGCTACTGGAAGGCCATGCACGCTCGTGCTCTCGATCGCGAGGCGCAGCTCAAGGAGGAGGTCGGGCGGCTCCAGGCGTTACTCCGACTCCGCGAACAGCAACTCTTCGGGCGCAAGACCGAAACGGCCTCGGCATCCACCGGGG